>CAXNFS010000093.1:0-9941 GCA_964201235.1 Gemmataceae bacterium
ACAAAGTATTCAAGCGTTCGCGATGTCTGCCATAAACTTCAACGCAATCTTTTTTGCGTTCTGGGCTGCGAATATCGAGTCGGTCCATGGTGAAATGCTGTGCAAGATCGAGCAAGGCTTTTTCTTCCTTGTCGGTAGAAGACTTGCCAGCAAAATCTTTGACAAGATTTTTATCTAGAACTCCACCCAACTCGGTAAGCATCGAACGAAATTCTTCGATGATTATTTTGTTGTAATGAGATTCCAGATCACGGGATTCTTTATCAAGTGTCTTTCTTTCTTCATCGGTCATGCTGGATTTGCGACAGAATCTCTTGGATTCGGTAACAATGCCTTCAATACCCGATGGAACTTCAAGACTGTCATTTTTGACATCTTCGCCAGCGCGACCGAAGATTGCATAAAGCAATTTTTCTTCAGGAGTAAGTTCACTCTTAGACTTGGGTGATACCTTGCCTACAAGGATATCGCCTGGTTGAACATAGGTACCAATACGAACCACACCATGCTCATCAAGGTTTGCAAGTGCCTTGGGCGAAACATTGGGGATATCGCGGGTAAATTCTTCTTTACCGAGTTTGGTTTCCCGAATCTCGATTTCAAAATGTTCAATGTGAATACTGGTGTAAGTATCGTTGTGAACCAGTTTCTCACTGATGATGATAGCATCTTCAAAGTTGTAGCCATCCCAAGACATAAATGCGACAAGCACATTTCTGCCCAGAGCGAGTTCGCCATGACTGGTGGCAGCACCATCAGCAAGGACGGTACCTTTTTTAACTTTTTGACCAAATTTAATAAGAGGCCTGTGGTTTTGGCATGTGTGTTCGTTAAGGCCAACGAACTTACGAAGGATTAATTCGCGATACCCAGATTGTGCTCGTGCACGATCAAGAACACTGCCTTCACCAGTATCAGGTAACTTATGATGACCTACAATAATGCGATCGGAATCAACATAAGTAATGTAGCCATCAAGTGGTGATTTAAGAACCATACCGCTGTTGTAAGCAACATCTTTTTCAAGGCCGGTGGCAACAAGTGGAGCCTCGGTGATTAGCAGAGGAACCGCTTGCCTTTGCATGTTGGAACCCATCAATGCACGGTTTGCATCGTCATGTTCCAAGAATGGAATAAGGCCTGCAGAAACCCCGACCATCTGCTTGGGGCTAATGTCGATGTATTCGATTTCATCAGCACCAACCTGTTTGAAGTCACCTTCATGGCGGGCAATAATCCGCTCTTCGGTAATTTTCTGGCCATCGGAAGGGGCATCGGCTGGCGCAAGGTTAGCAAGAGCCTCTTCATCAGCACGCAACCATTTAACATCGGTGGTCAGTTTGCGTTTTTTGATAGCCCTGTAAGGAGTAATAAGGAAGCCATAATCATCAACACCAGCATAAATGCTAAGATGCGAGATAAGACCGATATTAGTACCTTCAGGAGTTTCAATTGGGCAGATTCTTCCGTAGTGCGAAATATGAACATCGCGTACATCGAAGCCAGCCCTTTTTCTGTTCAAACCACCAGGCCCAAGGGCAGAAAGTCGCCTTTCGTGCGTCAACTGAGACAATGGGTTGGTCTGATCCACAACTTGACTAAGTTCACCACGACCAAAGAAATATTCGATGGCTGCAGAGATACTCTTAGGGTTGATCAATTGTCTTGGAGTCATATCCGTTTGTTCACGCATACTCATGCGTTCTTGAACGGTACGCTTCAATTTAAGGAATCCCTTGCGCAACTCATCAGCAGCAAGTTCATCAATTGTTCTAACGCGCCTGTTACCAAGATGATCGATATCATCTGCATAACCTTCCTTGGCACGCAATTTCAGAACATACTTAATTGCATTAAGAAAATCGATGGAACGCAAAGTCATCTCTGACTCTTGGATTTCCTGATCGAATTTTCGGTTAAGCCTGAAGCGACCAACTTTACCAAGACGATATCTGCTAGGGTCTTGGAACTTTTCTTTGAATAGTTCCTTGGCTTTTTGCAGCTGTGGGGGATTACCTGGGCGAAGCCTTTGGTAGATTTTCAGTAAAGCTTCTTCATGAGTATTCGTTGCATCATCTTTTAAAGATGCCATGATAATCGGATCTTTAGCAGCTTTAAGAATGATTATTTCTTTGACACTGGTCAAAGAAATAGCATTAACCTTTTCTTCAGTAAGGATTTCGCCACTTTCAGCGTAAATCTCACCGGTTTCAGGATCAATTACATCCCCAACCACTTGCGCTGCTTTCAATCTGGCTTTACCTGCTGCTGTCATTTTTACAGCTTCGGTTTCATAAAATTCCTTGATGATATCAGCATCGGTGGAATAATTAGGATCCATTGCCCGAAGTAAAGTCATGGCAGAAAACTTACCCGACTGATCAATTCGAACGCTTAGAGCATCCTTCTTAGTTACATTAATTTCGATCCAACTACCGCGTTCAGGAATAATTCTGCAGCTGTGCAATTCCTTGTCGCCATCGATAGTTTTCTGGAAATCAACACCAGGTGAACGATGCAATTGACTAACCACAACGCGTTCTGCACCATTGATGATGAATTCACCGCCACCAATCATGATGGGCATTTCACCAAGGAAAACTTCTTCTTCAACGGGTTGTTCTTTTTCAAGGCGGAGCCAAACTTTAAATGGTCGGCCGTAAGTTAGCCTTAGTTGTCTGCACTCATCAGGACCAAAGCGTGGTTTACCAAGTTCGTAACGAAGATACTGAAGACGAATAGTCTTATCGTAACTTTCGATAGGAAAAATTTCTTTAAGGACGCCTTCTAATCCCGAAGCATCGCGCTTTTCAGGATGTACATCAAGTTGAATAAATCTATCGTAAGATTTAGTCTGGATGTCGGTTAATGAAGGCACATCTATGGTATCGCCGAATCGTCCAAAGTTTCTAACAACTTCTGGGGTGATTGTGCGTTTTGAAATAATGGGCATGGCAAGTAGCTCCTACCCTTGGTGGATTCCAAGCAAAGTTCAATAATGCCGACAGGTACGAAAGAGGTGACAAACCAAAACCGTTCCCAAGTCAGCCCAACGGGAACATCAAAAGTTAATAATAAAATTCGGAGGACTGAATAACACTAAAGCAAAGCCAGTAAGCTTAATTAAATTCTGATTTAAACCGATGTAGACATTACCAAGATTTTTTGGCATAAGATAAAATCTCCCAAAATAGCTAAAGCCAGGTATATTAACCTGGCTAAGTGCCTTAGTAAAATCAAATAACTCGATAATAAGATATACTTTTGCTGACATATTTAAGTGAGCTTTCCCTTCCAAATAGCAGCAGTTCTAAACAAAGGGAATCCATTTCCTTAATTCAGAGCAAATATCAATCTAACCAAGTATTTCGTATTAAACCACAAGAACTAAGCATTGCAAAACAAAAAACAAATGAATTCCGGATAACAGCTTTAATTTCTTAAAGAAGCTATCCGGAATCAAATTCACTTTGTTTACTTCAAGCTTACTTTTGCGCCAGCATCTTCAAGCTTTTTCTTCACAGTTTCAGCTTCGTCCTTAGCAATGTTTTCCTTAACATTCTTAGGTGCGCCTTCAACCAAATCCTTGGCTTCTTTCAAGCCTAGGCCGGTGATTTCGCGAACAACCTTGATGATGCTAATTTTCTTATCAGCAGCAGCAATGCCATCCAAAACCACAGTAAATTCAGTTTTAGCTGGAGCAGCTTCAGCGCCAGCAGCAGCACCACCGGCGGCCGCCATCATAACGCCACCACCCGCAGCAGGTTTAATATTGTGAACCTTTTCAAGGTAATCAGCCAATTCGACTGCCTTGATCAAGGTAAGAGAAACGATTTTTTCTCCAAGATCTGAAATCTCTGGAGCGTAGGTTGTTGCATCGGACATGAAAACTTTCCTTTCTTAAATTGCTGCTTGAAGCTTAGCAGCGATTGGTGCGTAATAACGGTTAAAAAAAAGACCCCTAGCTGGCGGTAGACTCTGCAGCAACCCCAGTGGTTTCTGCAGGAATTCTTTCGGATATTGTTTTGATCTGACTGGCAATTATGCCACCAACTGAAGTAATCTGACTGGCAAGCCTTGCACCAGGTGCAAGAATCATACCAGCGATAGTTCCAATTGCTTCTTCGCGAGTTGGCATTTTGATAGCAACATCAAACGGAACAAGCAAAGAGTCTGCCACTGCTCCTTTAATTTTTATAGTTGTTTTATAACCAGGTGCGGTTTTAGGATTCTTAAGTTCAGTTTCGAGTTCGCGGCACAATTCAGCGATTGAATTTGCACCCCAAACCAAAACAGTAGGCCCATGGAAATAAGCAGAATCTCGGGCGATATTAATGCCTTGTTCTGACAAAACCATTCGAGCCAAAGTATTTTTCACAACTTTGATATGAATTTTCTTTTTTCTTAGAGTCGCACGAAGGCCGGTGTTGTTTTGGGCAGTAATCCCTTGAACTTCAAGAAAAACAAAATTCTTAACATTATTGAAGTCCTTACGAAGGGCTTCAATTTCCATACCTTTAATTAACTTGCTCATATATTCTGTATCCTGCTTTGGATCAAACTTTAAGGCTTGATCTTATCTTGTTGAATCAATTAAATTGTGACTGGAATTCCAGGACACATAGTCGCTGATATAGTTACCGACTTAATATAGTTACCACGAATGCCAGTTGGTTTTGATGCACGAACTTGCTCAACAAAAGCCAACGCATTAGAAGCAATTTTATCGGTATCGAAGCTGATTTTGCCAATGCCTGCATGCACATTGCCACCTTTGTCAGAACGATATTCAACTTTACCTGATTTAAATTCTTTAATAATAGCGGCAATATCTTGACCCGAACCAATAACGGTGCCTGCCTTTGGAGTTGGCATTAAACCACGGGGTCCAAGAACCTTACCAAGGCGACTTACTTGACCCATCATATCTTGGGTTGCAAGAACAACATCGAAATCTAACCAATTTTCGGACTGAATCTTTTTGATTAGGTCACCTTCTCCGACAAAATCCGCGCCCGCTGCAGTTGCTTTAGCAGTATTATCACCTTGGCAGAAAACAAGAACTCGAACTTTCTTGCCTACACCATGTGGAAGAGCAACACTACCACGAATCATTTGATCGCTTTGAGCGGAGTCAATACCTAGGCTCATATGAATCTCAATAGACTCATCAAATTTAGCTCGTTTAACTTGTTTAAGTATTGTGATTGCTTTGTCTAAAGAAACTTGGCCTTCTTTAGTCACTTTTGCATAGATTGTAGCAATTTGAGCTTTAAGCTTTTTGCCTTTGTGCGGTGGCCTGCCAGGTTGTTTGCCCTTCCTTTTACCGGAAGATTCAGAATTTGTGTTGGTAGGTGCAGGCTTAGGAGTAGCAACAGGGGTTGCTGCTTCTTCTGAGACTTTTGGTTCTTTTTCTGATTTTGCCATGACTATTTCCCAAATTATTCGTGAATATTTATAGTAGATACAAATAGCAAGATCGGCCACTAGAAATTGGCCGTTTCTTGACGATTTTTATTTTTGCTTAAGCTTCGACTGTTAAACCAAGGCTTCTTGCAGTACCAGCAATGATACGAGCAGCATGGTCTAAATCACGAGCATTAAGGTCAACAAGTTTCTTTTGTGCGATATCTCGAACTTGGGCTTGAGATACTTTAAAGCCTTTATACTTGCCACTTCCTTTGGTTTTTTCATCCCCAGGAATAACATCGCCGCCCTTTTTCTTTTCGGGTGGAATGCCTGCAGCAATTTTCAGAAGGATAGAAGCTGGTGGGCTTTTAACAATAAATTCAAAAGAACGATCAGAATAAACTGTGATAACAATAGGTACAATAATACCCTTGTTATCTTTAGTTCGTTCATTGAATTGAGAAACAAATGCCCCGATATTTACACCATGTTGTCCCAATGCTGGGCCAACGGGTGGTGCAGGGGTAGCCAAACCACCTGGACACTGTAGACGAATCTGAGCTGTAACTTGCTTTGCCATTTCAAACCCTTATTTAAACGATTTCCACTTGCCAGTATTCCAATTCAACGGGAACTGGCCTTCCAAAAATAGTTAATTCCACTTTAACTCGACCCAATGCTTCCATGATTTCTTTGACTTCGCCATCCATGCCTGCAAAGGTTCCATCCTTAACTTTGATTCGATCGCCTGCATCAAAAGCGGGTCTGCTAACAACGGTCGCTGCAACATTATCACCTTTTACGCGAAGCATGCGTTCGATTTCCCGTTCACTCATTGGGGTGGGAAGTTTATGAGTGGCAGTGCCACCTACAAAATCACCAACACCAGTGGTTTCGCGGAACAGATACAAGATCGGGTCATTAAATTCGACTTCGACCATAAGATAACCAGGAAAAAGCTTTCTTTCTCTGGAGACTCTTTTGCCCCTGCGCATTTCCGTTACTTTTTCAATTGGAATATGGATTTGGCCAAAGAATTCTTCCAGACCATCAATTTTGACTCGTTTTTCGAGTGCTTCCTTGATGGATTCTTCTCTACCACTCTGAACTTTGACAACATACCAGCTTTTGCCCAAGCTAGGTTTTGCACTAATTTCAGGTGTAGAACTTTGAACGGGATGACTTTCAGTATCGACTGAAGGATCAACAGGTTGTTCTAAATTATCCGATACCATTTCGAACTCCGAAACAGTTGTTTACCATTTTTTAAGGTCAACACTTGTATTTTTCTGAACATTATCCTGACCGAAACGAAGCACCCCCGCTTTTGTCAGGAAAATTCTCCAAAACTGATCCATCGCAAACAAAAAGACAGACATCAAAACCAAGGTGGTTAACACCACAATGGTATCATGAAACAACTTCTTTTTGGTTGTCCAGGAAACTTTATTCATCTCGGCTTCAGTTGCGATCAAGAAATCGGCAAATACCGGAATATTGACAACTTTCCACGAGACCCATAATGCAAGGATGATTAAAAGAATCGGGCCTGAGAATTGAACTCCAGGCAACAAAATCAAGGAACGATAGATTACAGTTCCTTCTGCAATTTTGAGGGGAGCAGATTCCGCAGGTTTGCGATCATTTTTAATTAATTCCCGAGATTCTTCTTGGAACGAATCTTTGGATACTATCTCACCGATTTTATATTTAGAATCGCCCGTTAACAAACCAATCTTAATAAAAAGGTTCGGGTCGATAGCTGAATTTGCTGCGCGAAAAGCTTCCCGAGAAACCAATAACTGTTCTTCAGGTTTGTAACCCGCAGTTTGGAGCATAGCAAGCGCATCGCCTACTTTATCTGGGTTTATTTTAACTTTGCCCGTATATGGTATTTCGATTTGCCAGTTAGAACCATTTCTAGAAAGGCTATCGTTACGAACAAGAGTCATGATGCCTGTGCCGAACAAAATAAGAAGACACATAATTGTGCCTCTTCGGATTTTAGATCCTTGATTTTGTTTAAAAGAATCGCGGGAAAACCAACCTTGTTCTTCAATACGATTAAAGAGCTTGATATTGTTAGGGCGGAAGAAAAAGATAAATGATCCGATTGCAGCAAGAGCGGCTCCTGCGCCAGCCAATCCCAAACCAAAGGATTCTGGGAAGACCCTTTTATCGAATACAAGACTCTCAGTAAATTTACCCCAAATAGAATCAAAATATAGGTTAACAAGTACTAAAACAAATCCGATAAAGATACCTGCTTTGAGGCCTGGTAATTCGTGAAATATTTTGTTTTTTCCGATCACGATGAGGGCAGCAATACCAAGGCCAAATCCTACCAAAGCAAGTGTGATATTAGAAGTTGATGTGGCAGGGAAGTTTAAAAGGTTAAACCATGCCAATGGAAGAAGTTGCAGTAAAGCATAAGCAATAGCAACGAAAAGTACTAAGAAACCCAAACTATAAATCGCAGGGTTGGCGTTTACAGAGGAAAGGGTTGATTCGGGTTTATTTTTAATGGTCGATGCCATTTTTATCCTACGAAGACCGACTGTTTGAAAAAACCAGGCGAGTTAGCAATAGTTCGCCATTGAAGATCATACGAGAAAAATATTTTTTTTCTCGATAATATTTTTAAGAACACGGGCGGAGGGAGTCGAACCTTCAACCCCCGGTTTTGGAGACCGGTGCTCTGCCAGTTGAGCTACACCCGTATTAATCATGTAACCAACCTTATCTAATCAAAACCAAAGAGGTTGGCAGGAATTACTTTTTGCGGGTTTCTTTATGAATAGTAACCTTACGCAATTTTGGGCAATACTTTTTAAGTTCGAGGCGTTCTGGTCCACGGGTTTCTTTTTGAGCCCTGTAGTTGCGTTCGCCGGATTCGGTGCATTCTAGCCAAACATATTCACGCATCGTAAACTCCAATTCACTAGTATTCTAAAAACCAAGGGCACCCGAATGGAAATAGTTCCCGAGCGGGCGCCCCGCGGCTTTAACAAGGCTGCTATTACTCAAGAATCTTGGTAACAACACCAGATCCAACAGTTCTGCCACCTTCACGAATTGCAAAGCGGAGGCCTTCTTCCATAGCAATTGGTGAATCTGGTAGAAGTTGAACCACTAAACTTTTAACATTGTCACCAGGCATACACATTTCAACACCAGCAGGCAAAGTTACAGAGCCTGTAACATCAGTGGTGCGGAAATAGAACTGGGGACGATAGCCGCTGAAGAATGCGGTGTGTCTACCACCTTCTTCTTTGCTAAGCACATAGATTGAACATTCAAATTTGGTATGGATGTTGATACTGCCTGGTTTAGCAAGAACCTGACCTCGTTCAACGCCATCGCGGTCGATACCACGAAGCAAAACACCAACATTATCACCAGCTTGGCCTCTATCGAGGGTCTTCTGAAACATTTCGATGCCTGTGATAACGGTTTTAACTGGATCTTTGCGGAGACCAAGAAGTTCAACTTCGTCACCAACTTTACAAGCACCGCGTTCGATACGGCCAGTAGCAACAGTACCACGACCTTTGATTGAGAACACATCTTCGATGCTCATCAAGAAAGGCTTGTCTTCTTCACGAACAGGGTCAGGAATATAGGTGTCCAAAGCATCCATAAGATCGTCAAGGCATTTGCCGGCAGCATCATCTTTGCCACCAGTAAGCATAACGGGTAGTGAGCTACCACGAATGATCGGCACTTCATCGCCTGGGAATTCGTACTTATTAAGAAGTTCGCGAATTTCCATTTCCACAAGTTCAAGAAGTTCTGGATCGTCAACGAGATCTACTTTATTAAGGTAAACTACAACTTTGGGCACACCGACTTGACGGGCGAGCAAGATATGTTCGCGCGTTTGGGGCATTGGTCCATCGTTTGCGGCAACCACAAGGATGGCACCATCCATTTGTGCTGCGCCAGTAATCATGTTTTTGATATAGTCAGCATGGCCTGGGCAATCGATGTGTGCATAGTGGCGTTTGTTGGTTTCGTATTCAACATGCGCAACGGCAATGGTAACGGTTTTGAGATCATCGCGGACGGTACCGCCTTTAGCGATTTCCTTATAATCCTTGAATTTCAGGACTTTATTGATGTGAGCTCGACGAGCAACAATTGCCGCTGTCGTGGTAGTTTTGCCATGGTCAATATGCCCAATGGTTCCAACATTAACATGGGGTTTATTACGATTGAAAATTTCCTTAGCCATCACGCCTCCGAAAGATCAAAATAAGGTTAACAAGGATGCCTACAAAAGCCACATCCAAGATTCTAGGAAAAAACCAATAAAATACACCTGTTATTTTTAAAAACAAGTGACACCCAGTTTAAACACTAGGTGAGTCATTGGTAGTAAGTGCCCGGACTTACTAAATAGCTGCTGCTGGGACTTGAACCCAGGACCTCTGCCTTACCAAGGAAGTGCTCTACCACTGAGCTACAGCAGCGTAGTGGAACTTTTTAGGGAACCACAAAGCGGGTGAGGAGAATCGAACTCCCATAGCCTG
>CAXNFS010000094.1:0-9863 GCA_964201235.1 Gemmataceae bacterium
TTTACAAAAAAAAGAATTATGTGGAAGCAAAAAAGCTTCTCGTAGAAGCCATCAAAGATGAGGAAGGCCAGCATATAGAAATATTGGATCATCTTGGTGATATTTATAATGCCCTTGGTGAAAAAACAGAGGCCGCTAAGGTTTGGAAAGATGCAATCAATTCCGCAGGCACTACCAAGAGGGAGCAGGATAAGAAAAAAGAAGTTGAAAAAAAAATCGAGAAGAATAAGTAGTTTGGTTCCTTAACCAATAGAGCTGAGTATTAATTGAATCTCGGCTTTATTTGGTTTTATCCAGTACTCAACTTTTCTTTTCTAATTTATATATGGGGCTTTTCTAGTACTTTTTGCTAGGTTTTTTTCTAAACAATGACATCTCCGGTCTCAATATTTTTTGATATATCCTTGCCCAATGCTTCTACATGGTTTTATTTCTCATTGATTTTAGCTTGTGCTCTTTTTTTAAAATTCAATCGATTATTTAGTTTTCGAACTATAGATATTTTTTCGATTTTCTTTTTCATGCCTGGTCTTCTACTTATTTTGGAGGGCGGGCATGATCAGCGTGTTTATTTTTCTTGGCTGCTCTTGAGTTGTCTTTTCTGGATGGTGCGTTGCTTATTGGATCTTCTTTTGGAACGAAGGCCTGCTTTTAAGCCAAATCTTAATGTACCTGGAATGTTGCTACTCGCCTTTGCTTTTTATTTCAGCCTTGTTGCTGTTGCGATTCGTGAGCCAAATTTGCCAGACCAAAGAGATTCTCGTCCTCAAACCCCAATTGATAAAATCCGGGAGCATGGCGAAAAAATTATTGAAAATCGGGGCGGTGCTGAAGTTGATGTTTCAAAATTAAGGCTTTGGGTTGAGCGAGGATTGACTTTGTTTTGTCACCTTCTTATTGCGGTTGGTCTTATTCTTGTTTGTTGGTTTCATTATGATGATTATCACCTTGGATTTGCTTGTGCGACTTTATATTTCTTGTTGCCTTACACCTATCTGATGATGCCTTACACCGGTTTAAAAATTGGTCGTTGGGATCATTCTTGGTTGATGGCGTTGATGATATGGGCTCTTGTGTTTCATAAAAAACCTATAGTATCAGGGATATTGATGGGTTTATCATTTGGGAGTCTATTCTTTCCATTGGTTTTATTGCCTTTGTGGTTGTCTTATTATCACGATAAAGGGATTTGGCGATTTGTAATTGCATCGATGGCATCTTTTCTTGTAAGCATTATTGTTTTTATTTTAGCCTATGGTGGAAATACGCAATATCTGGCTTCGACATGGATGATTTCTGATTGGATTCCTTGGAAGGAACCGTTGCCTGATACGCAAAGTTTTTGGCATGGAGTTCACTGGGCTTATCGGCTTCCAGTTTTTATTCTTTATGCTGTAATTGCATTATCTGTTTATTTCTGGCCAACTCCAAAAACGTTAGGAAATCTGATTGCGTTATCAGCAGCATTGCTGATAGGTATTCAATTCTGGTATGCGCACATGGGTGGTGTTTATATTTTGTGGTATTTACCCTTGTTGATATTAGTTGTTTTCAGACCAAGTGTACTAATTCAACCTAAACCACTTGTTTGAACATGATTTTTAAAGGATGGGAACTGCAATGGGTTTTTCTCGAATTTTAGGATTGATTGTTTTGATTGCAGTTATCGTAATTCCAACTTATGTATCAAAATACCAGCAAAAGCAGTATCGAAATTTTAGGGTTGTTAAAAAAGGAGTCTTGTATCGAAGTGGCCAGATGACTCCAATTGGTTTAAAGAAAATTGTCGATGAATATCATATTAAAGCGATTGTTTCGCTAAGAGACTCTTACAATTCTGAAGCCCCGCCCGATGTTCAAGAAGAAGCTTTCGCTCGCGAATATGGTGTGAAGTATCTAAGATTGTCTCCTAAAAAATGGGAGAGTGATAATGGTGAACCTCCAGTAACGGAAAATGTCAGGCAATATTTTAAGTTAATGAAAAACCCTGATAATTATCCTGTTTTGGTGCATTGTTTTGCTGGGATCCACCGTACTGGTTCTTATTGTGCATTGTATCGGATGGAGTTCGAGAAATGGCCTAATGAAAAAGCAATATCGGAACTTAAGCATTTGGGCTATGAGCAGTTGGAAAACGAAAAAGATGTATATAAATTTCTAAAAGAATTTAAGGCTAGTGAATGATATGTTAATTAGGTTTGTAAAAGACCTCTAGTGCTTGGATAGCTTTTTTCCAACGGTTTCTTTTATTATTCCTCATTTCCGAAGTTAGATTTGGTTCATATGTTTTGCCTTCTTGCTTAATTGGTGAATTATAATCATCGAGTTTCATAAACCCAGAGCCTAGACCTGCCAAAATTCCTGCCCCGATCGATGTCATTTCTGAATTTGTACTTGTCTGGATAATCACACCGGTAGTTTTTGCTAATAAATCATTGAAATATTTGTTTTCAGTCATCCCGCCATCTGTCGCTAGTATTTTTAAAGGGTTGGAACAGTTAGCAGATATTGCATCCAGTAAGTCTGCTACTTGGTGCGCAACCCCTTCGAGTGCCGCCCGTGCGATTTCTTTTTTTGTTGTTTTTCTAGTCAAACCAAGAATAGTTCCTTGGAAATCACTATTCCAATAAGGGCACCCTAACCCTGAAAGTGCGGGAATAAAAACAATGTCCGAATTTTGATCCGATTCTAAAGAAAAAGTTTCCGATTCCGAAGCGGTTTTAAATATCCCTAATCCATCTCTTAACCATTGAACTGCCGCACCTGCAATAAAAACGCTTCCCTCTAGGCAATATTGAAGTTTATTGCCTGTCGTTGCTGCCATGGTTGTGAGTAACCCTGTATCGCTTTTAATGGGGTGGTCGCCTGTGTGACTTAATAGAAAAGCTCCAGTACCGAAAGTGCATTTTGCTTGCCCAGGCGAATGGCAACGATGCCCAACCAAAGAAGCTTGTTGGTCCCCAGCAACACCCATTATCGGAATTCCATCAGGAAGAAAATCGAGCCCTGAGGTAGATCCAAAATTGAAAACGCTAGGTTTAATTTCGGGTAGAATATTTTTGGGAATATTAAAATCAGAAAGTAACTCATCATCCCAATTCCCTGTGTGAATATTCATTAAAAGAGTTCGTGATCCGTTTGTATGATCGGTATAGAAAGATTTTCTTCCTGTAAGGTTCCAGATTAAATAGGTATCAATAGTTCCTGCAATAATTTTGGTGTCATTGCATAAAGTTCGATGCGGATCATAGGTGTTTAAAATCCAGCGTATTTTAGTTGCTGAAAAATAGGGATTGAGTAGCAGGCCGGTTTTCATTCTGATTTTATTATCAAGATGAATGTTATCTTTGCAATAATCTGAAGTTCGTGTGTCTTGCCAAACTATTGCGTTGTGTAATGGTTTACCGCTGGAATTATCCCATACAACCGTTGTTTCTCTTTGGTTGGTAATGCCAATCGAAGCTATACGGGAAAAATGGTTTGGGTGTTCATTTTTGAGATTCAAAACAGTTGATTTCACACTTTCCCAAATCTGTTCCGCATTGTGTTCGACCCACCCTGATTTTGGATATATCTGTTGAATGGGAGTGCTGCTAAGTGCGATAATGTTGGCGGAGCAATCCATTAAAACAGCTCGTGATGAAGTTGTGCCTTGATCTATTACAAGAATAATGGGATCAATGTTCATGATAATTAATAATCCATTGGTTCAATTCAACCGCATATGTTTATGTTAGATTAAATGTTTGTGCATTTAATATGAAACTATTTCCAAGAAAAT
Organism: Gemmataceae bacterium; assembly: GCA_964201235.1. Taxonomy (GTDB): domain Bacteria; phylum Planctomycetota; class Planctomycetia; order Gemmatales; family Gemmataceae; genus UBA969. The sequence continues at coordinate 3,782 of CAXNFS010000094.1, forward strand.
AACGATAATACATGAAGATGCGAATGAATTTTGCAGGGTTTTCTTGGGCTGTTAGTTTTGGAGCTTTGGCGACTCTAGCCTCATTGTCTATGGAGAAAGCAAGTTTATCCAGATTTGAAATTGGGCTACATGGTTCTGCTTATTATTTTAGCATAGCTTTGGGTTCGATCTTCATGACAAAGTTAATCAGGAGTATGGGGAACATTACGATGATCGTGGGGTTGTTGGGCGCCGCGATAAGTGTAGTTTTGTTTGCGTTTGCTAATTCCTCTTACGAATGGTTGTTGCTTCGAATGATAAACGGTTTTTGTGCTGCAATGGCACTCGTGCCTTTAGAAACTTTAGTTTATCAAAATGCAGGTTCTCAAGAAAAAGCAAAAGTCTTTGGTCTGTTTGAATTATGTTTGTCGGCAGGTGTTGGCATCGGTGGAAGTATTGCCCCTCTGTTGGAATCAATCCAAAGCGGTACCGGTTATATTCTGTTTGGCCTATTCCCTCTTTTTGGGGTTATAGCATTGCATGGAATTAAAATAAAAATAGAGAATGCTTCGGAATTGGAAGTAATCAGTTTTGTTGATATCAAAAAAATGTATTTATGGTTTTCCACAGCCTTTACTCAAGGCTTTCTTGAGGGTGGGCTATTGTCGTATTTAGGCTTGATGATAATAGGGATGGGGTACGCAACAAATCAGGTTTCAATTGTATTCGGGAGTATGTTTGCAGGTGTTATTTGTTCAATGTTATTTATAACTCGACTTGCAGATGCTATTGGTCATAAACGCGTTTTATTATTAACACATGTGTTATCATTGATGTGCTTGTTGTTGATGGGATTTACAGAATCACTAACAGTAATTATTGTTTTCATATTTGTCGTTGGATTAACATGTGGTGGTCAATATGCGGTAGCGCTTGCATCACTTGGAATGCAAGTTGATAGCATAAAGCAACCATCTGCAAATTCGGCGTATCTTACCTTAAATTGTGCAGGCAGTGTTGCGGGGCCAATGGTCATGGGGTTGTTGGGCAGTGGAGGTTTATTTGGATCAATATTTATTATTGGTTCAATTCCAATTTTTATTTTACTACTTGTATGGTTTGTGAATATCTGTTGCTATAAAAACAAAGTTGCAGTTAAAGTTTAGTAATTACCGATCATATTTAAGAGACGAAATCCCGATGTTGCGGAATTCAGAAAAAATCAACCTGCCAGTTTTACAGAATTGGGATTGCCATGTGTGTGGAACATGCTGCAAAGAGTATTTGGTTCGATTAAGTGATGAGGAAGTGGAAAAAATCAAATCTCAGAATTGGGATGTTACTAATGATCTGGGTGGTTATCAACCTTTTCGTAAAACTGGTCTATTTAAAAACAAAATAAATTTGAATCATCGCCCGGATGGAAGTTGTGTGTTTTTAGGTGAAAATAATCTTTGCAAAATTCATGGAAAGTTTGGTTTGGATGCTAAGCCCTTGCCTTGCCAGGTTTTTCCATATGTTTTAATTCCGACAGGTAACGAGTGGTCGGTTGGAGTGCGATATGCCTGCCCGTCTGCTGCAAAAAATCTTGGAACATCGGTAGTAAAGCAGAGGGATTCAATTGTGGAGTTCAAAGACAAACTAGTTGAACGAGAAAAATTTACGATCACGCTTGCAGAAAATAAAGTTAAGCCGATGCTTTCTGGTTCTCAAGACACAAGTTGGGAGATTGTATTTGCTATTAGAAATAAATTAACTGAAATGGTGAGAAGTGGGAAACATGACATCAGTCATTCTTTGCGCTGCTGTGTTGCGCTTTCCAATGAATTGAAATCAACAAACATGAGTAAATTAAAGATCGATCAAGTTACAGAGTTTCTTAATATTTTTGGTAAGGTTACTATTTCTGATGTTCCTGTAGATGCGTTTGCTATTCCATCGCCGAGTTGGGTTGGTCGCGTGTTATTTAGACAAATAAGCGCACTTTTTACGAGAAAAGATCATGGACCGAATCGTGGAATAGCGAATAAAGGACGAATGGCCCTTTTAAAAGCTGCAATTCAATTTGCAAAGGGTGCTGGGAATGTTCCCAAGCTAAATGTTTGGATTTCTGATACGACATTTGAAGATATTGAATTAAAGCGTTGTGAATTGGATGAGGAATCTAACGAACTTTTAAAAAGATATTATTTGATAAAGCTTGAATCATTACAATTTTTTGGTGCTTCGAATTTTGGGATTCCTTTTTGGGAAGGACTGAACATCTTATTACTCACCTATCCCATTATTATTTGGACATCATTGGCCCAAAACTCCCAAGACCCTATGGTTGATAGAATTCAACGAGCTATTTCTCTTGTCGATGATCACTTTGGGTTTAATAAGATTTTAGGAGGATTACGCCAAAGATATGGCTTTAATCTTCTGGCCCAGAGAAATGAAACAGAAAAACTCATTGCTTGGTATTCAAGGCAAGCGCTGTAGAAGTTTGGTTAGCATTTTCTTAAAACCCCAATCAGAATTCCTAGAATTCTAGCATCATTTCCAGGCAAAATAATAATTGGATTCATAGTGCTGTTGCATGGTTCCAGTCGGATCTGCCCTCGATCTAAAAAGAACCTTTTTAAGGTTACTTCGTGATCAATCATTGCGACAACTCTTTCACCATTGATTGCGGTTTCTTGTTTTTTAACGACAATAAAATCCCCATCTTGGATGTGATCTTCAATCATGGAGTAGCCACGAACTTGAAGCACAAAAATATTATCCCCTGGAAACATATTTTCCAAAACTAAGGTTTCTTCTTGGGGTATTGCTTGAATGGGAGAGCCCGCAGCAACCAATCCCATGAATGGTAGCCCTTGTTTCGGTTTTTTATTATTGATTAATTGAATTGCCCTAGCAGAGAATCCCTCGCGTAGGATCATCCCTTTTTTCTCAAGGGCTTTTAAATGGCACATTACACCATTTGGAGATTTAATTCCAAAAGCGGAGCCTATTTCGCGCACTGTAGGCCCATAGCCTCTTATTTCGATCTTTTCTTTTAAGAAATTGTATATTTCTTTTTGTCGCGGGGTGAGACTGTCTAATTCTGCGTTCATCGTAAAATCCCTTATACTGAACTTAAGTACAATATACATAAGTATATGTAATGTAGATTTTTGAAAATACAAGTATAAATTATGCTTTTCAGCTTTTTTCTTAAAGCGATTCAGGCTTAAATTAAGTATCGTTTTCATTTTATTGAGGTTCCTTTGACAGATAATACCCCCTTTTTCTTCTTAAAAAAGCTTCTAGACACCAATGTTTTTGATCAATCCGAGGCAATTACTCTTTTCGAAGCACTAATTGATGGGAAATTGGATGAGACACAATCTGCAGTTTTCTTGACTGCTTTAGCTTTCTGCCCTGATAACCCTATGTTTTTAGCGAATGCTGCAGCCCAAGTGCTTAAAAGAGGACAAAAATTGCCTTCTTTTCCTCATAATGATGCGATTGATACTTGTGGGACTGGTGGAGATTATTCTTCATCATTTAATATTTCGACAACCGTTGCATTCATACTTGCTGCCTGTGATGTCCCAGTAATTAAGCATGGAAATCGTAGTTCCTCAAGTAATTCTGGAAGTTCAGATGTGCTTCAGCACCTTGGTGTTCGAATTGATCTACCTCCTGAAATAGCGGAAGAAACTTTTAAAAAACTAGGTATTTGTTTTTGTTTTGCACCTCAGTACTATCCTTTCTTAAAAAATCTTGCAATTATTCGTAAAAAGCTAGGATTTCGGACCATATTCAATCAAATTGGACCTTTAGTTAACCCAGGTGGTGCTGGAACCCATTTGCTCGGAGTTAGCAGAAATTCTTTTCTGGATCTGTTTGCACAAGCCCTTTTGCAAATGGGCAAACAAGGGATTGTGGTTTGTGGTGGGGGAAAAATGGATGAAGTTATTTTGGATGCTCCAAATGAATTACGAATAATCCGATCTGGAGCTATTACGGCTTCAACCTTGTTGCCCGCCGATTTTGGGTTAAACCCTGTTTCTTTGAGTGAAATAAAGGCCAATTCGATTGAAGAAAGTGCTGGTATTATAATTGATATTTTAAACGGAAGTATTATTTCGGGTAGAGATGTGGTTTTGGCCAATACAGCTTTGGCACTTTTTGCAGCGAATAAAGTTGAAAATGTAAAGGATGGCGTTGAATTCGCTAAAATTGCGATTGATCAAGGTAAAGCAAAGGCAATTCTTGAGCAGCTTAAAAGTTTCGTCGTTTAAGAATCTGTTGATTCGTTTTAAATTTTTATCTGTATTTCCATTCCGGGCCAACTAGCCATCGTAAACTTCCTGTCCCTTCGCGTGGTAAACCATGGAATTCTAATAAAGCTGCTCCACATTTTTCCATTTCGATATTTGCCCCGGAAGCACCAATCAGCCAACTTACAAAAGCTCCAACATCGGGCATGTGGCCAACGAGGGCGATGGACTTGGGGTTATATTCTTTGATAATTTTGCAAATGATTTCTGGATGGGCGCCAGGTTTAAGCTCTGATCTTTCAAAAAAAGATTTATTTTCAGTAAAAACTTCCGGGAAAACTAATTTTGAGGTTTGGCTGGTTCGGATAAGGGGGCTTGAAAGTACTATTTCAGGTAAAAAGTCAGCTTTTAGAAGCCCCTTTTTAAGCCTAAGTGCTTGTTTTATGCCCTTTTCACTGAGGGGGCGATCGAAATCTGTGCGAATGGAGTTCCCGTTTGTATCTAGGGCATCTGCATGGCGAATCACTAAAATTTTCATCAAAACCTCTTATTTAATATGCCTTTATCAACCACCTTTTTGATTATTTCATCTTATTCACTTAGCATTGGGGTGGGCAGTTCAATGCAGTATTATCTATAATTTCTTTTTGATGTAGATAAGAACAATGAACCAAGATTGGATAATTCAGAGATGATTCGCAATGACATTCGAAATCTTGCCATTATAGCCCACGTTGATCATGGTAAGACGACTTTGGTCGATCAGATGCTAAAACAATCGGGAATGTTTCGAGATAGTGAGTTAAAGGGCGTTTGCATCCTTGACTCCAACGACTTGGAAAAAGAGCGTGGGATTACCATTCTTGCCAAGAACATCGCATTAAAAATTGGCGATACGAAAATTAACCTAATGGACACGCCCGGGCATGCGGACTTCGGAGGCGAAGTTGAGCGTGTATTAAAAATGGCGGATGGTGTTTTGCTTCTGGTTGATTCCGCAGAAGGCGTAATGCCACAAACGCGATTTGTTTTGCGAAAAGCGTTTGAGTGCGGATTAAGGCCAATTGTTGTGATTAACAAAATCGACCGTCCAGATGCGCGAATCGATGAGGTCCTTAATGGCATCTTCGATTTATTCGTGGAACTTGATGCCGATGAAAAGGCTTTGGATTTCATGACTATTTATGCTTCCGGTCGGGAAGGGATTTCTACCACCGACATGAGCATTCCACCTGTAGACTTTAAACCATTATTTGATGCGATTTTAAAGTATGTTCCTGCTCCAGATGTCGATATGGATGCCCCGTTACAAATGTTGGTGGTTACCCTCGATTTCAGCGAATTTACTGGAAGAATCGCCATTGGTAAGATTTTTGCAGGGAAAATTCGTAAAGGTCAGCGTATCGCCCACTTAAAAACCGATGGTACTAAAGTTGAAGACACCGTCACCCAATTATTTACCTTTGACCGATTGGGAAGAATTGAAGCAAATGATTGTAGTGCAGGAGATATTTGTGCTTTGATTGGGTTAGAAGATGTCGATATTGGTGACACGATTGCCTGTGTTACTAATCCTGTTGCATTACCAATTATTACTGTTGATGAACCAACGCTTAGTATGGTTTTTCGAATTAACGATTCCCCTTTTGTGGGCCAAGAAGGGACTTATGTAACCAGCAGGCAATTGCGTGATAGGCTTTTTAAAGAGCTTCAATCGAATGTTGCCTTGCGAGTTGTTGCGGATGAAATTAAAAAAGATGAGTTCCATGTTTCTGGGCGTGGCTTGCTTCATCTTTCAATTCTTCTTGAAAACATGAGGCGTGAAGGGTTTGAAATATCAGTTGGGAAAC
>CAXNFS010000095.1:0-9813 GCA_964201235.1 Gemmataceae bacterium
ATCTATGCTTGCAGCTTCGGGGTATTTCTCTAACGCAGAATCAATTTCATCCTTGTGGATTACGCCATGCTTTACTAGTTCAGCAATTGCTAGGTCTACTTCTGGTTTCATTGATGGATCCACACTAAAATTAGGACATAATTAATTAATATCATTTATAAGGCATAAATCTGTATGGAACAATGAATTGATTTGGTAATTTTAGTAACTACCTGCCTATTTATTATAATTGGGGTAAGCTATGAGCATTAAAAGCATCAGAAAGATCCTTGTTTTCTCATTCATTCTAACCGTTGGGCTTTATGGCTTTTCACTTGCAGATGTTTTAACACCGCAACCTAAAGATAAACCAAAAAACCCTTACACCTGCAAATGGACTAATACCCCGCCCATCATCGATGGTAAACCTACAGATGCCTGTTGGGACAATGCCATTGCGATCGACAATTTTCACCTTCCCTGGTTGCAAGAAAAAGATAGGCCATCCCTCACCAAAACCAAGGCTAAGCTTCTTTGGGATCGCGATAACTTTTATTACCTTGCACAGATGGAAGATCACGACTTATTTGCTGATGTTGTCGAACACGATGGCAAAACCTGGGACAACGATGTTTTCGAAATCTTTATCAAGCCTTCTAATAAACACTCTGGTTATTACGAATTCCAAGTGAATGCAGCCAATACTTTTTTTGATTGCTTCTTTCCCAAGAAGAGAGAACTCACTGAGAATTTTGCTGACATTGCTAAAGCTGATAAGTTTCACATGGTAGCCAAGGTTTCCCTAGATGGCACATTAAACAAGCGCGATGACCGCGACAAGGGTTGGACAGTTGAAGGCCGTATTCCTTGGGTCGACTTTGCCAAGACCGGGGGCAGGCCCAATATCGATGAGACTTGGAATTTCGCCCTTTGCAGATACGACTACGATATAAAAGAAAAAGGCCCCGAGCTTTCAACCTCTGCACCGTTGAAATCCAAGACTCACGCAGACTTTCATCTCTTCGAAGATTATGCCCCCATGGTTTTTGAAGGCCCCATTGCACCAGCCTCTACCAAGGGTCGGGTTCCCCCTAAAAACATGAAGGTTGTAGGCTCGCCTGAACCTCCCCTTCCCTACAAAACCGTCAATGCCTTCCCGAAATTGAAATTGAAAAACCTCACCTGCATACTCCCTGTTCCTGATAGTAATCTCATGCTTGCAAGCTCGATGGATCGCCCTTACGCGCCTTCTTCCATCGTGCGCTTCGATGCCCGCGAAGATGTTGCTGAATCTTTTACTCTTCTCGAATCTAAAGACACCATCTTCGATATGCTTTTTCATCCTGATTACAAAAAGAATGGGTACCTTTATTTAGGGTGCAATGGCCCAGGCCCCGAAGCCAAGAAACATACCCGGGTCGTTCGTTACACCATCTCCAATAAATCCCCATTCACCATCGATCCCAAATCAGCAGTCACCATCAAGGAATGGCATTCCGATGGCCATAATGGTGCTGCTCTCGCATTTGGAAAAGATGGCATGCTTTATGTCACTAGTGGTGATGGAACTTCCGATTCTGACACTTGGGTTTCAGGGCAGGATTTGACCAGGCCTCTTGGTAAAGTATTGCGCCTTGATGTGGATCACCCCGATGAAGGCAAACAATATTCCGTACCCAAGGACAATCCTTTCCTGCATATCAAAGATGCAGTTCCCGAAACTTGGGCTTATGGACTACGCAACCCTTGGCGCATGCACTGCGATAAAAAAACCGGCCATCTCTGGGTGGGCAATAATGGCCAAGATTTATGGGAACAAGTTTACTTCATTCGCAAGGGCGACAATTATGGCTGGAGCGTGATGGAAGGTTCCCATCCCTTTTATTCCCTGAGAAAACCAGGCCCTACTCCCTTCGTTAAACCTACCGCAGAACATCATCACTCCGAGGCTCGCTCTCTTACCGGTGGCATTGTTTATTACGGCTCTAAATTCCCCGAATTGCAAGGTTGCTACATCTATGGCGACCACTCTACAGGCAAAATCTGGGGCATTAGGCACGATGGCGAAAAAGTAACCTGGCATAAAGAAATTGCAGACACCTCACTTCAGATCACAGGCTTTGGCGAAGACAACGATGGCAATCTCTTAGTGGTTGATCTACTTGGCATCATCCACAAGTTCATCCCTGTTCCAAAGGATCTTCCCCAACCCCACTTTCCAAAAAAGCTTTCTGAATCGGGGTTGTTCCAATCCATTCGAAACCATGAAATGGTCGAGGGCGTTATTCCTTATTCCGTCAATGCACCTTTCTGGTCTGATCAAGCATTCAAGGCTCGCTTCATCGCATTGCCCGAATTTGATTCTGAAGGGAAGCCCACCTTCATTGATTATTCCAGCTCAAAAAGTTGGACATTTCCTAACGGTACCGTCATTGTAAAATCCTTCGCTCTCGAAATGGAACATGGAAATCCTCAAAGTAAACAATGGATTGAAACTCGTTTTATGACCAGGCAAGAAGGAGAATGGGCCGGCTATTCCTACCTCTGGAACAAAGAACAAACCGATGCAGATCTGGTTGAATCCGCAGGGCGCGATGTTACTTTTCAAATCGCAGATAAAGGCGAAAAAGAGGGCACAAGAAAGCAAGTCTGGCATTACCCCAGCAGGGCAGAATGCATGGTCTGCCATAGTCGTGCTTCAAACTTTGTGCTTGGCCTTTGCGAAGTGCAAATGAATAAATCCAATGATTACAAAACGGGTTCAGAAAACCAATTGGAACATCTTGAACAATTACGAATACTAAAACCACGCTCTCCCGATTTGCGCACCAGTCTTAAACTTATGGGCCAAGCTGATGGCAAAAAAGATAAGGAACTTGACGAGTGGGTGAACAAACAACTTGCTTTTCCCGATCAAAGAAAGATCGCAACCCCTGATCACCTTTTGCCTTTGCCCGTTTCCCAATTGAAAAAGTTGGTTAACCCCTACGATAAAACCAACTCTCTTGAGGCACGAGTCAAATCCTACCTTCATTCCAATTGCGCTAATTGCCATATCAATGCAGGTGGGGGTAATTCCCAAATGGATCTCGACTTTTTTGCAGACAAAGACAAGATCAAGATCTTGGATGAAAAGCCCAATCACCATACCTTCGGGTTCAAGGATGCGAAAATAATCGCACCAGGCGACCCAGAACGATCAGTCCTACTGCATCGTATTTCCATCGTGGGTACTGGCCAGATGCCTCAAATCAGCAGAAATATGGTTGATAAACAAGCAGTTGAATTATTTACCGAATGGATCAGGTCTCTCCCTAAATGATACCCCTTCTCCAACGATGGTTCAGCACCTGGCCGGGCGTCTTTCTCTTTACATTCATCAGTCTGACGCTGTTTGTTCCTTCACGATTTTTTAGCGATCCCGACCCCTTTTGGCATATTCGCACCGGCGAATGGATGATCGATCATCTCCAGATTCTTCGCACCGACCCCTTCTCGCAATCTGAATCAAACTGGGTTCCCACCCAATGGCTTGCTGAAATTTTAATGGCTTACTCCTACCAAATCGGAGGCTTTGCAACCCTGACTACACTTTCCTCATTCATCATTGCGCTCTGGATCTCTATTCTGGCACGCAGATGGTTCTTGGCTGGCATGCACCCAATTCTCGTTTGGTTTCTGGCAATATTAGTATTAAAGATTGGAGCAGTCCATTTTCTCGCAAGACCCTTACTAATTAACTACCTAGGCATCACACTGCTCTCTTATTTTATTCTCGATTTTGAAAACCGTAGAGCAAAGGCATCTTGGCTATTATGGTGTTTCCCTCTCGCGGTTTTTTGGGCCAACTGCCATGGTGGATATCTAGGGGGCCTTTCAATCCTCGGCTTAGCCACATTAATATGGACCTCGCAGTTTTTATTTTCACAAGGGCCAATCAAAGACTTTAAAACTCTTTTAATATTATGGTGCGGCAATTTAATGTGGCTACTCGCACCTTGCATCTCGCCTTTCGGAATAGGGATGTATGAAGAATGGTTTAAAATTTGGTTTAAGCTCGACCTTTCAAGTTATATTATTGAGCACGCTGCACCCAATTTGTTGGATTTTTACATGCTGGGAGCTTATGCAGCATTTGCTGCGGTGACAGTCTTTTTTTTCTTATCTGGCAAAGGCGCACAACACCTAGGAATTACTGCAAGTGTTTGGGCCTGGTTTTTCTTGGCTCTAAAGCGCGCTCGCAATGCTCCTATCTTCATAAGCATTGCAGCAGTTATGTTTGAAGAAATCTGGCTGAATCTTATTAGCTCGCAAAAAATAAGAGAAGACTGGATTATCAGGCAGCCTAAAAAGCCTAGCATAAAAATGATCGCAACATTACCGGTGATGGTGGCGGGCCTTTTAATTTCTCCTGTTTTCGGCTGGTATCAAGTTCCGCTCGATCCTAAAAAATGGCCAGTCGATCTTATTGAACCCATGCAACACCTAGCGCAAGATTACGGCCCAGATACCAAAATCTACAATGAGCTGAATGATGGCGGATTTTTGATATTCTATGCACCCAAGTGGAGGGTATTCCAAGATGGTCGCTGTGAAATCCATGCGTTTTGCGATGGAAATGAAGATGGTAGTTGGATTACCAAAATCATGCATCTGGAAATGAATGCCCCTGATCAACTTCTTTTAGAATTACAAAACCGAGGCATCAAACTCGCAATAATACCTAAAGATTCCTCCTTGAGAAAATTATTGCAAAGCACTAATCCCCCTTTAAAACCTGTTTTTTCAGGCAATACTCATGCTATTTGGTTATTACCATAACCACCTAAAGTTACTTTGTTTAATCTTTAACTGTTGAATGCACTATCTTTCGTGGTTAATTAAACACTCTATTTGTGATTTAATCACTCGAATCACCTCGAAAAAGATACTAAAATCAGCAACATTCAAAGAAAAGTGATTCCTTTTTGAAGGATGAAAATGGCCCACTAGCAGTTGAGTATGCTGTTATGGTGGCACTTATCATCGTGGTTTCAATCGCTGCAATTACCAATCTGGGCAGCAAAGTAAGTAGCACTTTTTCCACTACTGCAACAAAAATCACCACTGCAACAACTGCAAGTTAACTTAATTAACCTTTAAAACAAGCCTTTTTTCGCATAAAAGGGTGTTGCAATGCAGAGTATCTTGGCTAATTTTAAAAAAATCACAAAATTATCACTATAATTATTTGACTAGGCTTAAATAAAAATCTAGGTTTAGTTATCAGAAAATGATCAAGAACGATCCTAAGAGCACTGATAAACTGATTAACTAGGGTTTTGTAGCACCTGATTAATCAACAAAGGTTTTCTTACTACTTGGTTTCATTACAATTTTAAGGAGTTTACGATGAACACTCTGCGCGAAAAGTTGGTTAAGTTTTTGAAGAGCGAAGATGGCCCCACTGCAGTTGAATATGCTGTTATGGTGGCTCTGATTATCGTGGTATCTATCGCTGCGATCACCACCCTTGGTAACACGGTTAAAGGCACCTTCACTACTACTTCAGATAAAATCTCAACCGGAACCTAGTTTAAACATTCCCCTTTGCGGGCATGTTGTTTACGACTAGGGCGTAATAAATAAGCGCCCCCATTATAAAGGGGCGCTTTTTAAAACCGGATAATACTACTTAAAGATCATTAAGTACTATTTATGATTCACTTTGTTTTCCCTTCGGTCACACTTCCTAAAGGAGTTTTTCATGCGCAATTTACACGAAAAGTTGGTCAAGTTTTTCAAAAGCGAAGACGGCCCTACTGCGGTAGAATATGCTGTCATGGTTGCACTTATTATTGTGGTTTCGATCGCTGCGATCACCACACTTGGTACCAAGGTAAGCAGTACCTTTAGTGGCGCTGCCGCCGCCATCCAGTAAGTTTGTTAAGAGAAAATGTCTTTTTAATTGGGGTGCGTGATGGATTTTAGTTTAAATGTCTGGCCTATCGCCTTGGTTAGCCTTGCAATGATCGTTGCCGCAATCATCGATGGTTGGAAACTTAAAGTTCCTAACGCACTCACCAACCCTTTAATTATCTCAGGCTGGATTTTAGGATTGCTCAATACTTTCCAAATCCTTCCTAATTCGGGTATCGGTGGAATCGGTGGCAGCCTCACTGCCACCGCTTTAGGTTTCGCTCTTATCTTCCCCGTTTGTAGGATTGGGGGCATGGGTGCGGGAGATGTTAAAATGCAAATGGGTTTTGGTGCTTGGGTTGGTGCCTACTACCCCTTTGGTCAGGCCCAAAATATTGTTTTAGATGCGTTCTGCTGGGGGGCCATCATCGGGGGTATCATAGCCTTTTTTATGATGCTTTTTAGAAATCAAATGGCAACCAACCTATTGAACATCCGTGAAATCCTTTCCGACCTCGCAACCAAAAGCGTGGACGAAACTGAACAAAAAGCTGATGCTCGCAAACCAAGGATGCAATTGCTGCCCTATGGTATCCCACTTTGCCTTGGGTTTCTGGGCTATCTGGCTTACCTGCACCTCTACTTACATATTCCTTTGCCTGTTTATCCCATCCAATAATTAGCTTTTTTTAAAAAATAAGCTAAAGTATAAGTGTGCAGCCAACGATTGCGCTGCGGTTCCCTTCGCAAGATGCTAATTTATAGCAAACAAGACTTCCTATCTTTGCTTGTTACCCTAAGGTCAGCATGAATTATCGATATCTTCGTTATAATCGATAAATCTTAAAGCTGGTCACGCTTTTGTGCCGATGAAATATATGAGGGATACTCCGATTGTACGGATTAGAACTCAGGATATATCCGGTGCCTCAGCGACGAGAGGCCTAGAACGATGAATCCTAGAATGTTGGCGCTTAGTATGGCGGTTTTTTGCGGCTTGGGCGCGGCCTACTTGGCAATGACTTATAATAAAGGGAATCAAGGTCCAAAACTGGTTGAAGTTCTCAGAACTAAAAGCAAGGTACCTTTCCGCGAGAAGCTTTCTGATCCTCAGAAGTACTTCGAGGTAGTTGCTGTTCCTGAGCTTAATCTTCCCTCAAATATTTTGACTTCGTTTAATCTAATAAAAGACAAAAGCCTCAATAAAAACCTTGCAGAGCAATCCTTTATTACCAAAGATGATCTTCTTGACCCCAATCAACACTACCTTACCGACCAACTTAATAAGGGTAAAAGGCTTTTTGGCCTTACCGTTAATGCTGAATCCCTTGCGGGGGGATTTATTCTTCCGGGCTCCACGGTAGATCTGATTGGCACCAAACGCCTCGCCAACAACAACATCGAAACTCAAACCGTTTTGGAAAACATTCGAGTGATGGCTGTAGGCGATAAATCGACCATTAATGAAAAGCCAGGCGATGTACGCCATTCTATTGTTGAAAATACTGTGACTCTTGAGGTTAGCCCTGAAGAAGCGCAGGTTTTAGCAATGTGGAAATCGATTGGTGAAATAAAGCTTTCCGCAAGGGCCAAGGATGATATCGATAAAGTTAACACCAAAACCACCAAGCTAAATGAAGAATTGAAAGCTAATGTTGTATTAAAGAACGAACCTGAGAAAAAGAAAATCAAAAAAAATATCTTTGGCGGGAATGAAAATAAACACACCCTTGTTATCTTTAATACTAAAGATAACAAGGAGAATATCATCACCAATGATGCGGTGGAGTTTGAAGAATACGAAGAGGGAAAATGGCGCACGGTGTTTAAAAACACTCGGAATTCAAGTGCTGTTGAACAGTCAGTAGAGGTTCCGGGTGATGCGCCTGAGAAAGTAAAGCAATAGTCAGGGATGGTTGCGGAGTTTTATAATTTTGGCGAAGGGAATCGCCAGCTTGTTTGAAGAGGTTGCAAGGATGCCATACAAAAATTACTACCTAGCTAAAAGCTTGCAAGCCTGCATAGCCATGATGATCATGGTTTGCAGTGTAGCATCGCTAATGGGCCAGGTTGCACCGCCGTTGGTTAAGGGCCCTGACTACGCAATTCCCATTGATTTCACCATTAAGATTCAGATGAAGAGCAAAAAGCTCATCAAGAACGCTCGCACTTTTGACAACAAAATTTTAGAAGTTAAAGATGTGCTGAATGATCCCAAATCTGTTTATTTAAAGGGTTTGGCTGAAGGCGTTGCAACACTGGAATTAATTTCAACAGATGAAGAAAGAGAAGAAGTCAGCATTTATGTACTCCGCCAACAAACACCAGTAAACAATATTAAGTTTTTAAAAGAAACCACGATTGATATTGAACACTTGAAAAAAACACTGGCGCAGGCTCTTCCAAACATTCCGATTGATGTAAGTTTTCTTACAAGTGATTCGGTTTTTGTAAACGGTGTGGTTAACTCATATGATGATATGCGCACCATTCTTCATCTTGCCAGTAAAGTGGTTGATCCAAATTATCAGGATAAAGAAAAAGAAGGACCTACCTATGACCTTAATGATGCAGCAGGAAAAAAGATTGTTTCTGTTTCCTCAAAAGTAGTAAACGGACTAAAGCTTAAGTTTAATAGCGAGATAGAAAACCAAGCATTAAAAACAGGTGCACCTCCAACCACCACCTTTGATCTTGCTTACCTCAAAAAGGTTATAAGCAATGCTGTACCTAATTCTAATATCCAAGTCATTCCTATCACCAAAGATGCGGTCATAATTTCTGGTTATGTTTCCCGGGCTGAAGATATTGGTATGATTCTTTCGATTGCTGGAAATATTGTTGATCCTACTTTATTTGATGCCCTATCGCAAAGTAGTACAACACAAACAAATAATCCCGGACAAACCAATCCCACTACACCACCAGCGGGCAATATACCCACGGATCCCAATGCTGCTGCAACTACACAACCTGCACAAGCAACACCCAGAACTTCCCAAAAAGTTATTAATGCGCTTCGGGTTGCAGGGGTGCAACAAGTTCAATTAGATGTTGTTGTGGCGCAAGTTTCCCGTTCAGAATTTAGACAATTAGGTTTCAATTTTCTTAGTTCCCGAAATAGTTCTTTTATCGCCAGCACCTTGACTGGCCTTGCAGCACAACCCACTGCTGTGGGTACAGGCCTAGCTTCAGGGGCCACCCAAGGTTCTGCTCTGGCTGCAAATGGATTTGTTTCAAGCGCCACGGCTGCTGCGAATATCCCCTTCGGTGTTTTAAATTCTAATAGTGGATTCCTAGGATTCCTTCAGGCTCTGCGCAATGAAAGTGCTTCTAAACTTTTGGCAGAACCAAAACTTACCACCTCCAGTGGCAAGCAAGCTTTCTTCCAAGTGGGTGGCGAACAAGCTGTTCTTAGCGGATCTTCAGGTGTTAACGGCCCTGGTGCAGCTTTTCAAACCATTGGTACCACTCTTAGTTTCCTTCCTGTCGTTCTAGGAAATGGCAAAATTCAACTTACGGTTAACCCTAGAGTTCGAACCCCAAACCCAGCTTTTGGGATTCAAACCTCATTTGGATTCGTAACTGGGTTTGATGATAAGCAAGTAAGTGCAACGGTAGAAATGGAAACGGGACAGACTTTTGTTATCGGGGGTCTGATTCAAAATGAAACCCGTGGCATTGTAAATAAGATTCCCGTACTTGGTGATCTACCTTTCTTGGGCGTTTTATTCAGCACCAAGGAATACACTGAAACCGAGCAAGAAGTAGTGATTTTGGTTACCCCATACTTGGTCGATCCACAATCTTGTGATCAGTTACCTAAGTTGCTTCCTGGTCAAGAAACCCGCAGCCCTGATGATTTCGAACTCTTTTTAGAGGGGATTTTGGAAGCGCCCCGTGGCCCAAGAAAAGTGATTCAAGATCGTAGATACA
>CAXNFS010000096.1:0-9737 GCA_964201235.1 Gemmataceae bacterium
TCACGATTGACCCAACGGGTAAAACGATATTGTTCGGTACGCATGGAATAACCCATGACTTTCGCACCCCGTGGGTATTGACTGAAAGAAGCGTTCTTCACCGAAACAGTTGGATCTTTAAGAACCGGAACTAAGCTCGTGCCTTCCAAATGCTTGGGAAGTTGCAAGCCACACAACTCAGCAAGCGTTGGATAAATATCAACAAATTCCACCAAGGAATTAGTGCTTTTTCCTGCAGTCTTCATGCCTGGAGCAGCGATTAACAAAGGTGCATTAGTATCATTTTCCACATTGCTATGTTTGCACCATGCGCCATGCTCGCCCAATTTCCAACCATGATCGCCCCAAAGAATGATGATGGTTTTATCGGTAAGCTTCAAGCGATCAAGTTCGTCAAGCACTTTCCCAACTTGGGCATCCATATAGCTGATGGAAGCGTAGTACCCATGCTTAAGCTTTCGTGCAAGTTCATCAGGTAAGGCACCATCGGGAATACCAGAATAAGCGTGAAGTTCGCCTCCCGAGGAAAAAGCATAATCAGGTGCACCTTTTGGTTTGAAAGGATTAGGTGCAAGATCAATCTTCGCTGGGTCGTATAAATCCCAATACTTTTTCGGTGCAACAAAAGGAAGATGTGGCTTGATGAAACCGACACCCAACCAGAAAGGTTCTTTTTTCGCAGCACTACTTTGCAGGGCTTTTACCGCCATCTCTGCAAGCACACCATCATGAAATTTATTGTCTGGAACATCAGCGGATTCAAAAGCAGCGCCCTTGGCCTTTTTATTGGCCTTCACGCCCTTGGCGTTAGCACCGGGCCGGCTGGCTGGCAATGCATAAACTTCAATTTCTTTCCTTGGGTTGGTCCATGGCACCGACCAAGATTGCGGATCATCAAGCGAGCCATGATAAAGCTTACCCATGCCCTGAACAAAATAACCGTTGTTTTTAAAAAGCTGTGGCAAGGTAACAACATCAGGCAAAGCTTTGCGGAAGTGAGTTTCCAAATCCCAAACCTTGGTAGTATCTGGGCGTGTACCCGTAAGAAGGCTAGAGCGTGAAGGCGAGCAAACAGCCTGCTGACAATAAGCCCGATTAAAGGTCACACCCATCTTGGCGATGCGCTCTAAATTCGGGGAGTGGATGTACTTTTTCCCAAAAACACTGGCTTCGGTACGCAAGTCGTCAACTGCGATGAAAAGAACATTCATGCGTTCTTTATCCGCGGCATGAAGGGCCCGGTTATCAACCATCAACGCAATGAAAGCAAGGAAGGTAAAAATCAAAAAGCGCATCATCATAAAGTCCTTAAATATTATTGTTACAATAACCCTACAGACTATGCTTAAAACCAGCCACTTTGCTGTTTTTATTTTCCAAAGACACACCTTCTTTTTTAGGAGAAAGCTTCAGTCCGGAGTGTTTGGAAATAAATTCTAGCAAAGCTTGCGTTGTTGGATCAGTTTCACTCATCATAAGCTTGAACATGATGCTTACATGATTACGATCCTTGATCTCTACACATTCTGCTTCGACTTTTTTACTTTTCAAAGCATCACACAAGTCGTGCGACATTTTTCCACATCCAGGAAAGTCTTTTTCAGCATAAAGAATAATAAAGGGAGGCTCCTTGCCCGAGATATGTTTTATGGGTGACGCACTTTCCATAGCCTCTTTCCCCTTACCAACCACTCTTTCGTTGCTCCAAAACTCGAAGGTATAAATACCACTCATGGGCATTGCGCCCTTGATGTTTTTAAGTGTCAGATTTTGAGCTTTAAGAAATTCTTCATTGGTTGCAAGCAAGGCGGCGAGGTGCCCTCCAGCAGATTGCCCAGAGATAAAAATCTGATCCGCACGCCCGCCATACTTCCCAATGTTTTTATGCGTCCAGGCGAAAGCCCTTGCAACATCTTCAATATGCCCTGGGTGCTGAACTTGGGGCGACAAGCGGTAACTAATAACCACGACCCCTACACCGTTTTTTGCAAACACCTGGCCAACCATGCCGTATTGCCAGCGATCACCGGAAGTCCACCCGCCGCCATGAATGAAGAAAAGGACCGGGTAATTCTTATGCCCTTTAGGCAAATAAAGGTCAAGCTTATGTTTTTTTGGATCAGCATCTTTGTCATCGAAATAAGAGATATTCTTAAAAGCCTCAACTTCGAAGCTTCCGCCGGTTTTAGGTTTTGCATCTTCTGCTTGGGCCAAAACGAAGTTTGAATCAAATGCCCAGATAAGCACCAAAACATTTAAAGTAGTTTTAAAATCAAACATAATAACACTCGTTAAAACAAAGAATCGCAGAAAAAGATTTGGATAACTATTAAGGCTGAGCAAATGAACATCGCTGGTTCTGTACATGCCTAACACTGATATTAAAGCAAAGTATCGGAATTACCCTAAAATAATTTTACTCACATTTTTATTAATAGTCAAAGTTTGACAAATAAGCTATTAAATCAAACTAGCATGCAGCCAATAACAAAAAGTGTGCCAGATAGGATAATGGATGCAGGAAGGGTGAACACCCAAGCCAGAAGAATTTTCCGACAAGTTTCAAACTGAACCCCAGAATTATTTGCAGCCATCGTTCCTGCTATTCCACTCGAAAGCACATGCGTAGTGCTGACAGGCATATGAAAGAAAACCGCACCAAGAATCGTAGCGGCGGTAACTGCTTCAGCGACTGCACCCTGCCCAAAAGTAAGATGTGTTTTCCCGATTTTTTCTGCAACTGTAATCACAATGCGTTTATACCCGATGGTGGTTCCCACCCCCAATGATAACGCCACGCCTATTACAACCCATAAAGGAATAAATTCGATGGAAGACTTAATGACATGGTTCAGAGGCCGGATAGCCTTGCTGATTTCAGGTGTGTTTTTTTCGAGTTCGCCCAACGCAACCACAAGCGCATAAATTTCTTTGCGAACTTCCCAACGATTATCTTCAAAAACTTCTGCAAGCGAAGTTTTTCCCTCCAAGCTTTCGAGCACCTTATCTGCCTGTTTAAGAATCTCAGCATCCGTGATATTCGCTTGAGCCAAAACTTGTTTCACATTTAAAACAGCTTCTCGGCAGGCTTTCGCCTTATGCTGATCATGAATATCCATCGCATAATACACAGGCATGAAACCTATAAGCACCAGAAGAATAAGCCCCATTCCTTTTTGCCCATCATTTGAGCCATGTGCAAAACTCACTCCGCCACAAGTAATGATTAATATTGCGCGAATCCAAGAAGGTGGCGGGTTATTATCCACTGGTGGCGTATAAAGCGTTTGGTCACGAACCACCAATTTCATTGCAAGCAATCCGACCGCAGCTAAAACAAATCCCAATAAAGGCGAAATCACCAACGCCATCATTACCGTTGCCACCTGGCCCCAGTTAAGACCTCCCAAACCATCGCCATTCATCCAACTGTTGACAATACCAACGCCTAGAATTGATCCGATCAGCGTATGAGAAGTACTTACAGGCAATCCAATAACCCACGTGCCTAAGTTCCAAATGATACCCCCAATTAAAAGAGATAATACCATCACCAATGCCTTACCGCCGCTAGCATCAATGAGAAGATCCACAGGCAAAAGATTGACAATACTAAATGCAACCGATGTACCGCCGACCATGACGCCCAAAAAATTAAGGAAGCCTGAATAAATTACTGCAGGAGTAGCAGGCAACGATTTGGTATAGATAACCGTCGTTACTGCATTGGCAGTGTCATGGAAACCATTAATGAATTCAAACCCAAACGCAATCGTAAGTGCAAACAGAAGAAAGAGCAAACTCATCAAAGGCAAACTAGAAGCCGAGGTTAATAATTCCATGGGTATCTCGTTCAGTAATTCGAGAAAAATCTTGCCGACGCGAAAGCAACTTGAACATTTAATTTATTACGAATTAACACTTGAAGCGAAACTTTTAAGGCAGATTAACCAAAACATCACATTAGGCATGAATGATCACTCCATCTTAAACAGGATAAAATGTTCTCGAAATCAAGTTTTTCTAGCTATTATGACGATCTTACCTTATAGTTATTGTTCCTACCTGAACAAATGAGAATTTGCCATGCTTACCATTTGGGATCACGATAACCGCTATAGAAGAAGAGACTTCCTAAAAATAGGGGGATTTGGCTTAGCAGGCCTGGCTTCTGGAAACATGGCAAAAGCAGATGAAAAAGCTGTTCTTACTAACAAATCAGTGGTATTTCTATTCCTGCATGGTGGCCCTAGTCAGGTAGAAACCTTCGATCCAAAGCCTAATGCCCCGAAGGAAATCCGAGGCCCACTGGGAACGGTTCAAACCAACATCCCTGGAGTGCTCTTCGGTTCGCCTTTCCCGAAGCTGGCAAAGCATGCAGATAAATTAACCATCGTTCGCTCTTATGTTCCGGGCGATGCCAGCCACGATATCAAACCCATCGTTTGCAAAACCACCTCGGGTGCAAATCTTGGAAGTTTATATTCCGCAGTTGCGGGAATATCTCATCCGCAAAAAGCCATCCCACGAAACGCTCTGCTATTTCCCAGAGCGGTCGATCCTGCTGCACAAGCGGGCGTGATGCAATTTGGCAAGTTCGATGCCACCGGGCCTTTTTCTCCATCGTTTGCCCCCGTTCAGCCAGGCGCAGGCAATGGCCTCATGCAGGATCTTAAAATCAAACTGCCCCGCGAAAGGTTGGACGACCGGCTTGCATTGCTGCAAAGCTTAGACAAAGTACGCTGGGCCATCGAAGATACTCTGCGTGCAGAAACTTCGGATAAGTCACGCGAAATGGCTTTACTAGCACTCATGGGGGGCCTCGCAGATGCGCTCGATCTTTCCAAGGAAGACCCTAAAACTATCGCCCTTTACGATACAGCCTCGCTAATTCAGGTTGATGCCATCAGTAAGAAATGGAACAACCACAAAAACTACGCAGACAACGCCCGAACTCTCGGAAAACTACTTTGCCTTTCTCGCAGAATGTGCGAACGAGGTGCAGGATTCGTAACCGTCACCACTAACTTCGTCTGGGATATGCATGCAGATTCCAACAACGCCACCATCGACGAAGGCATGGGCTATATGGCTCCGCCTTTAGATCACGCTATCAGTGCGTTTCTTGAAGATGTAAAAAGTCGTGGGCTGGAAGATAAAATCATGTTGGTGGTATGTGGCGAAATGGGCCGCACTCCAAAAATTAATGGCAAGGGTGGTCGTGATCACTGGGGCAATCTTGGGCCATTGCTTTTAGCAGGTGGCGGGTACCCCATGGGTCAAGTCATCGGGCAATCGAAAGCTGATGCTTCTTCCCCGTCTTCCGACCCCGTTACCCAAGGGATGTTAGTGAGTACCGTCCTACAAACCCTGATCGATTTTCCAAAGCTAAGGCTTTCGCCCG
The DNA here is from genome assembly GCA_964201235.1 of Gemmataceae bacterium. Taxonomy (GTDB): domain Bacteria; phylum Planctomycetota; class Planctomycetia; order Gemmatales; family Gemmataceae; genus UBA969. The sequence goes on from CAXNFS010000096.1 coordinate 5,405, forward strand.
AAGTTGCACGCGAAGTATTAAACGCGGGTAGCCACAAGAATATCTTCAGCTAAAACCGTTACAATCCTTATCCCTGCATTGCACTTCTTCAACCCTCTGTTTGATTCTTAAAAGAATCACAGGTAAGTGTTGGAAAAAGAGCATCTAAACCGTTAAAATAAATCATAGAACTAGCAGAGTCATGCAAACCTGCCTTTCCAAATGTTAAAGGGTTAATCATGTTGTTTAAAAATATATCCTCATTGGCCATGCTTGTTTTAGTTACCACTATTGTGCACGGTGCAGATAAGCTTAAATACAACAAAGATATTAGGCCCATTCTTTCTGAAAACTGTTTTGCCTGCCATGGGCCTGATAGCGCAGCCCGCAAAGCCGACCTGCGGTTGGATAGGCGCGAAGATGCCATCAAGTTTGGCGCCATCGTTGCAGGCAGCGCAGAGAAAAGCCCCATCATCGAAAGAATTTATAGCACCGAAAAAGACAAAGTAATGCCCACGCCCAAGTCACACAAAGTGCTTACAGCCATTCAAAAAGAAAAACTCAAGCAATGGGTGCTTGAAGGTGCGGAATACGAACTGCATTGGTCTTTCATCGCTGCAAAAAAACCTACCCTGCCCCCGCTCAAAAACGAAGCATGGGCGAAGAACCCTATCGATCGATTCATCCTTGCTGAACTTGAAAAGAAAGGTCTAGCCCCTGCCCCAGAAGCAGACAGGCGAACCCTAGCCAGAAGATTAAGTCTAGACCTTAACGGCATACCACCCGAACCCGCAGTTGTTGAAGCATTTGTTGCGGATACCCGACCCGATGCCTACGAAAAACTGGTGGACCAGTTCCTGCAATCTTCTTCGTGGGGCGAACATCGAGGCAGAATCTGGCTTGATGCTGCCCGCTTTGCCGACAGCCATGGCATTCATTTCGATAATTTCCGAGAAATGTGGAGCTACCGTGATTGGGTGATCAACGCCTTTAACAAAAATATGCCCTTCAACCAATTCACCATCGAACAATTGGCAGGAGACTTACTTCCTAACGCAACGCTCGAACAAAAAATCGCCTCCGGATTTAATCGATGCAATATCACCACCAACGAAGGCGGGGCTATTTCAGAAGAATATCTGGTGCTCTACACGAGGGATCGAACCGAAACCGTTGCTCAAGTTTGGCTTGGCCTCACTGCGGGCTGTGCTGTTTGCCATGATCATAAGTTTGATCCTTTCAGCACCAAAGATTTTTACTCGATGGCTGCGTTTTTCAACAACACAACGCAAGGTGCAATGGATGGCAACATCAAAGATACCCCACCCATCATTGCAGTACCAATCCCTGCTGATAAAGCCCGCTGGGAAGTTGTGACCAAAGAACTCGGTGCAGTTCGCGCTCAAGTAGAAAACCGCAAGAAAGAAGCCAAAGGCGACTATGATAAATGGCTCGCTACTGCAACCAAAGAAACTTTTAGTACCGGTATGCCTACCGAAGGACTCATCGTTTCTGCAGGCCTAAAAGAAGGCAAAGGCAACAAGCTGGAGTTCACCATCAACAAAGAAAAGAAGTTGATTGATGCTCCTGAAATTGCTTGGGTTAAAGGCCAGACAGAAGAAAAAGTGTTGCAGGTTGCCAAGGCTGGATCAGTGACCATTCCTGAGATTGGCGACTTCGAAAAAGATCAATCGTTTTCATATGGTGCATGGGTGCTAACCCCCAGGCAGGCATCTGGCCCCCTGTTTGCCCGCATGGACGATACTGCAAAACATCGAGGTTGGGATCTCTGGTTTGAAAACGGAAAAGTAGGTGCTCACCTCGTTTCTTCATGGCCCGAAAATGCAATCAAAGTTATGTCCAAGGCCACCTTTAACCAGAATGTCTGGACTCATGTTTTTGTAACCTACAACGGTTCGGGCAAAGCCAATGGCGTAAAGATTTATGTTAATGGTATCGCCCAGGCGACCGATGTTCTTTCAAACAATCTTACCGAAAGCATTCGCACCAAAGTTCCCTTCCGACTAGGTTCGCGCCATAGCAAAGAGCCTTTGCAAAAAGCAACTTTCCATGACCTCAAGATTTTTAATCGAAACTTGAAGGCCGAAGAAGTAGCAGCACTTGGCCCAGTCGAAAAACTGGTTCAGATTCTCGCCAAGGAACAAGCCAAACGCACACCCGAAGAAAACAACCAGCTTTTCGATTGGTGGCTTTCCAACATGGACACTAAATCCAAAGATCTTACAACCCAATTTGGCAACCTCGATCGCGAAGAAAAAGAGTTGAAGGGCAAAGGCACCATCGCTCATATCATGGTCGAAAAAGCTGAACCTTCCATGGCTTTCATCCTTAATCGTGGCGACTACGATAAGCGCAAAGATAAAGTTGCTGCAGCAACACCCGAAGTATTACACACCATGCCCAAAGAAACTCAGCGCAATCGATTAGGGTTTTCCCAATGGCTCTTGATGCCTGAAAATCCTCTTACCTTCCGCGTAACAGTAAATCGCTTTTGGCAGGAAGTTTTTGGCAACGGCTTAGTGCGCTCGAGTGGCGACTTCGGCATCACAGGCGACACCCCAAGCCATCCCGAATTGTTAGACTACCTCGCACTTGAATTCCGTGATCAAGGTGGCGATATCAAGAAATTCTTCAAGCTTATGGTTACCAGCGCAACCTATATGCAATCTGCAGTATCAACGCCTGAAAAGCTTGAGAAAGACCCTGCAAACCGTTTGCTTAGTAGAGGCAGCAGGTATCGCATGGATGCAGAAATGATCCGCGATTACGCCTTGGCATCCAGCGGAATCCTAACCAAGAAAATCGGCGGGCCAAGCGTTAAACCCTACCAACCCGAAGGCGTTTGGGAAGCTGTTGCAATGATTGGTAGCAACACCCGCGATTACAAAGCCGATGTAGGCGAAAACCTTTACCGCAAAAGTATGTACACTTTCTGGAAAAGATCTGCGCCACCCGCAAGCATGGAAATTTTGAACGCTCCCAATCGCGAAACCTGCATCGTTAAAAGAGAACGAACCAACACGCCCCTTCAAGCCCTCGTTACTCTTAATGATCCGCAGTTTGTCGAAGCTGCCCGATTCCTTGCAGAGCGAACTCTCAAAGAATCAGGCAACACTCCCGAAACCCAACTAGACTTTATCTCTATGCGCATTCTTTCTAGAAAACTCAACCCTGCCGAAAAGGCACTTGTGCTTTCAGAACGAACCGACCTACTGGAGTACTACTCTAAAAACTTGGAAGAAGCGAAGAAGTTACAAACCTTCGGCGCATACAAATCCGACCCTAAACTGAATCTTGCAGAACTTTCAGCTTGGACAATGACCATTAATTCACTCATGAACCTAGATGAGGTTCTTTGCCGCTAGGCAACTTTTTTACACGGAGCGAAACAGATGAACATCAGCAGTTTGATTCAAGAGCAAGGCCTTGCAATGACCCGCAGGCATTTCTTTTCCAAGGGTTCAAACGCCCTAGGGTTTGCAGCACTTACAAACCTGTTGGGAAATAAAGCCCAAGGCGCTTCTTCGCCTGATACTTCCGCAATGAATCCATTCCCTACCAAAGCAAAGAATGTGATTTATTTGCACATGGTAGGTGGGCCACCACAGATGGATTTATTCGATTACAAACCCAAGATGCAAGATTGGTATGATAAGGATCTTCCCGATTCCATCCGCAAAGGGCAAAGGCTTACCACCATGACCAGTGGTCAGGCCCGGTTCCCTATCGCCCCATCAAAATATAGCTTCTCCCAACACGGGCCGTCCGGAATGTGGTTCACCGAACTCCTTCCCTACAAGGCTAAAATGGCAGGCGATCTTTGCTTCATGCGATCCATGAATACCGAAGCCATCAACCATGAACCTGCAATCACCTACATGCAAACAGGCAATCAACAAACAGGCAAACCATGCTTGGGTGCATGGGCCAGTTACGGCTTGGGCAGCATGAACCAAAACCTTCCCGCCTTTGTCGTCATGGTTGCAAAACCCTCCAACACCGAACAAGTGCAGGCTATTTCCGCAAGGCTTTGGCAGGCAGGTTATCTACCAGGCGAATACGCTGCTGTACCCTTTCGAGCCAGTGGCGACCCGATTCTTTACCTCAACAACCCACCGGGCGTTCCCACCCAAATCCGCAGGCGCACCCTCGATGGCATCAACCAACTTAACCAAATGACTCTCAACCAAGTTGGAGACCCCGAAACACTTACCCGCATCCAGCAATACGAAATGGCTTTCAAGATGCAAACCAGTGTTCCCGAACTTACCGACATGGCACGCGAAAGCGAAAACACCTTCAAGCTTTATGGCGAAGCTGCACGCAAGCCAGG
>CAXNFS010000097.1:0-9683 GCA_964201235.1 Gemmataceae bacterium
CGGATTTCTGCATCGAAGGGGAAGGGCGCATAAACCAGATGGGTGATACGATGAGGCGGGGTGTTGCCAAATTTCTCATCCCATTTGGTGAGTTGGGAAGAAAATCTGGAAGCCTCGATGAGTAATTGTGCCTGGTAATGATCAGGGGAAGCTGCGGGTGTTCTGCCACTGGTGCCTAGAAGGATATCGGGTTTTAGTTTTCGTAAAAGAGTCGCGAGAGCAAAGCGATTTTCAGGGCTATCCATGAGAATGCGGTTGGGCAAGCCTAGTTGAAATCGGGCCTGCACTCCAAGAGTTAATCTAGCTTGTTCAGCTTCTTTTGCCCTTATTTCTTCAGAACCGCGGGGGGTTGGTTCGCCTGTGGTAAGATCGATAATTGCGACTTTGTAGCCTTGCGAAGTAAGCATTGCAAGGGTGCCGCCGCAGGTTATTTCGAGGTCATCGGGGTGGGCAGCTACTGCAACAACATCCCATTTTTCATTAAGATTGACAGTCATTGCAAGCTCCAGAGAAAGATTAAAATTTCTTCATAATGATGGTTTAACATAAAAAATCACAAATTCTCTCATGATTTATTCACGAGTGATCTGTTATCGAGGATAATAGAAATATGTGTGATTAAAAGAGCGAATGGGGAAATGTCGTGAAAATTCTTCTGGTTGAAGACCACAAATTGCTGGCAAGATCTTTGAAACAAGCTCTGGAGGAAGATGGCTTTGCTGTTGACCTTGCTGTTGCAGGGGATGAAGCCGATGCCAAGGCCCGTGGTGCTATTTATGATGTTGTCATTTTGGACCTTATGCTACCGAAGATTGATGGTCTGACCTTGTTAAAAGGTTGGCGCAAGGATGGGCTTACTTTTCATGTTCTTATTTTAACAGCGATGGGCACATTAGAAGATAAAGTGCTGGGATTAAACCTTGGAGCGGATGATTACCTTCCGAAGCCTTTTGAGCTGACGGAGTTTCTTGCAAGGGTTCGAGCTTTGGTTCGCAGGGGGCATCAAGCAAAGGATCCTATTCTTCGCATTCATGATTTGGAAATTGATACAGGAGCACGAAGTGTTCGCAGGGCGGGTAAAGATATTTATCTTACTCCCAGAGAATTTTCCTTACTCCGGTTTCTTTGTTACCATCGGGGCAAGGTTGTAACGAGGTCTATGGTGTGGGAACATTTGTATGATGAAAATGATGATAACACCTCCAATGTGGTGGATGTGTATATCAGGTATCTGCGCAATAAAATTGACAAGAACTTTACCCCACCTTTGATTCTCACACGCTGGGGCGAAGGATACATGATCAAGGGTGATTAAGATGCGATCGATCCGGTTTTCATTAACGATATGCTTCCTCGCACTGCTGGCATTTTCGCTGGGTGGGGCGTCGTTGATGGCGTATCGAAGTGCCTCGCGTAATCTGGAAGGCCGTCTTAGCATTCAAAAAGAACTCGCCCAAACCACCTATAAAGACCGCTGCAGAGACGAGGAAAACAGGCTTGATGATTCTCTTTTATTTCAGGCCCAAACACTCGCAAGGCTTGTGCAATTTCATGTTGATTGGGGCAAATTAAGATTCCTGGAACTACACACCCTTGGCTTGCTGGCTGCGCCTGCTAGCTCCAGCGCTTATGTTCAAGCTCCTATTTGGGCGCTTCAAGGTACTCGCGGTTTTGCATTTGATTTATTTCGAAGGGCAACTCCCTCTATCCGGTTTGATCCTGCTGAACTTTTAACCCGACTGGATGGTCAGGTTGCAGAGTTTTTCCAAATTGATACCGCTTGGAATGCCTCTTACAAATCTAATTCCCTCGAAGCGATGAGCATGGCTATCAATTTGGCGACCTTTGCACCAGACGAAGTGCTTCATTGGGAATATGAAGATATGCAGTTGAGTGAAAGTTTGAAGGTGCGGAGGGTTGTGTTGAAGGCATCGCGATTTTTGCTGGGGCCTAATTTGCCTTCGCTTCCTCGTAATCGTAATCCAGGGCCAAACAGGGGCGCAGAACCTCTGCCACCGCCACGCAATAATAATTCTGCAGATGCCTCATTTAGGCCTGCAATTTTTATCCAGTGTGCCTATGACTTAGCCAAACGAGATGCTTTGTTTGCTTCTTTCGCACAGCAAAGAGATGAGGACATTCTTAACTTTGCAAGCGAACATAAAAAAGATCTCGAGGGGTTTCGTGGCATGCTGGCTGCGATCAATCTACTTACCTTTCTTGCAGGTGGGGGCATTTGCTTCTGGCTTGTAAGGCTTGGCCTTGCTCCGTTAAATGTTCTTACTGTTGCAGTAAGCCGTATCAATGAAAAAGATTTCAATCTTGATATCACCGAAAAACAGTTACCCGAAGAGTTAAAACCGATTGCAATCAGGTTAGGACTTACTTTGGACCAGTTGAAAAAAGCATTTGCCCGAGAGAAACAAGCCACTGCAGATATCTCTCATGAATTACGAACACCGCTTTCTGCAATGCTTGCAACACTGGATTTGGCACTGCGAAAAACCAGAACTGTAGAAGAATATCGGGTGATGTTGGAAGATTGCAGGGAAAGTTGCACCAACATGCACAAGGATGTTGAAAGGTTGCTTACGCTTGCGCGATTGGATGCGGGGGCAGATCCGTTCCGCCCAGAGTTATTTGATCTTTCTCATCTGGCTTCTGATTGTGTCAAGATGCTTTCTCCGCTGGCTCAATCCAAGGGGGTTGAACTTCAGTTTGAGGGTGAACCAAATCTTGATATTCAATCTGATCCCGGCAAATTAAAAGAGATTCTAGTTAATCTGCTTCATAACGCTGTTCAATACAATAAGCCTTCGGGCAGTGTGTTTTTAAGATTAAGCTCGCGACCTGGATCAATCATCATTGAAGTCGAAGATAACGGCATCGGAATTGAAGCTTCCAAAAAGAATAGGATTTTTGAACGCTTTTTCCGTGTGGATGCTTCCAGAAGCCATGGCGATTCAACGAACTGTGGATTGGGCCTGGCCATCGTAAAAGGATATGCAGAGTTACTGGGTGCAGGCCTTGAAGTAACTAGTGAACTAGGTCAGGGATCAACATTTAAAATTGTTTTGCCCGCATCTTTAAACAAAGAAGCCTTTGCTGCATCTGCAGTTTAAGGCTGAGTTATTTTTTCGAGAAGTCGGGCATCTTGCCTGCGGTCACTTCTTTTTCCCATTCGTCGAGTAATGGCCAACCGATGGCGCAAGTGCCAAAATCCGCCATGTATTGGTACTCGGTCAATCGATTGATTGCCTTGGTAATGATTTTCTGATCGCGTTTGAAAACAGGGCCATGGCTTGGAAGCAGGAACTGTGAGTCATCTGCAAGGATTCTTTTCAATGATGTAATAAAGTCAGGGATGTTAGAGCCATGATGCGCATCGATCACGCCTACGCAGCTATCTTTATAAATGTTATCACCACTGAAAAGCAGGTTGCCCATTTTAAAACTGAGCTGCCCTTGAGTATGGCCTGGTGTGTGCCAGACTTCCAATGTTTGATCGCCTACTTGGATTTTATCACCTTCGTTTAGAACTATATCAATCTTGCACTTCGGCATGGGGATTTCTATTCCCTGAGCCTTGATAGTGGCGTAGGTAACTATTTCATCACCTGTTTCAATCGGTTCGACACTCGCGGGATGCGCTGCAATTTTGGTTTTAAGTAGTTCACGAGCCTTTGCAGAGCCTTGGATATGGTCCGCATCTGCATGGGTTGCAATGATCATCTTGCAGTTGGATAGATTGAAATCCATTTTTCTAAGCAGATCGACGATGGTATCAAGACTATCTTCAAAGCCGATGTCGATTAGAATGAATTCAGACCCGCCATCAATGAGGTAAACATTAACACCTAGCCTGCGACCAGCTTGGTAATTTAGCTCGATGACATTGGGGAACAAGTATTTTCGTTTCAGCATATAATGATTAAACCTAGTAAATTAGTGTAATCTTCATCTTATTTGATTGTAAGGGTATTAACAAGTGTTAAGCGAAAGCTCCAAGGTTAACGCAATTTTCGAGCCCTTCTCGAAAAGATGGGAATTGCAGCGCATTAACCAGCTCTCTCTTCAATTTGAGGTTGGAAATACGCCTGTTGGTTCCTTCATGCTGAGGTGCGGGCTGATCAGGGCTGGGAAGGATGAACTTGGGTGGTGTCGCTTTTAGGAGCAAAGCTAGATGGTTGTAAAAATCCCGCCTCAGGGCAGGTTCATCATCGCTTGCATTGTAGGTTTCGCTGGGCTTTCCTTCACTCAAAGCTGCCAAGCATGCCTTGGCGCCATCTGCTACATGCATCAGATTTAAATACCTATCTGGGGAGCAAACGATTGGCTCGCCTGCCAAAATAGCTTTGCCTCGAATTAATCTGCCTGGGCCATAGATTCCTGCAAACCTAAGTATGATTGCTTCGGGAAGAATGCTTCTTAATTTGTTTTCAGCTTCCAGCACGATTCCGCCCGAACCCTCTGCAGGAATGGTTGGCGATTTTTCATCCACCACTTCGCCCTCGTTTTGGCCATATACGCTGGTGCTGCTGACATGGACAAATCGGCCTTTGAAGTTTTTAGATTGAAGGTAAGTTGCAATGCCTGCAAGGCCATCAACATATACCTCGCGCATTGATTTTCCTGCGCTGCGATCCATGCCCACACAATGAATCACGCCGTCTACGATAGGAAGGTTGGCATAACTATCCTGATTAGTTACATCGCAAATAACCGGGGTTATACCTTTGGATATCAACGCATCTACACGGTTTCGGGTGGTTGCAAATACCTTGATTCCATTGGCTATTGCATTAGCAGCAATGACATTACCCAAATAACCGCACCCAATGATCAGAATTTCTTTCATACTTTTTCTACCTTCCTCTCACTCAATTGTAGGCTATGCCCATAGAATTATTATTATGCGGTTAAACCAGTCGTTGATCTTTGGTACGCTTAATTCTTTAATGCTTGTGGAGATTTAATGCCCATGACCAACAACGATAGTCATTCTAGCGAAAATCATCATTCTCCAAACTCTGTTTTTGAATCCTCTGCTACCTTTCGCATGGCACTAAGCCAGTTGGAGTCAGTTGCGGAACTTTTGAAAATTGACCGAGGCATCCTGCAAAGGCTTTCGGTGCCGAAGCGTGCAATGATTGTCAGTGTGCCTGTTCGCATGGATGATGGGTCCACCCGGATTTTCAATGGTTACAGAGTGCAGCATAGCCTTACCAGCGGCCCTTCCAAGGGCGGATTGCGCTACCATCCCTCTGTAGATTTGGGCGAAGTTGCAGCACTTTCCATGTGGATGTCGTGGAAGTGTGGCATTATGAATCTGCCTTTTGGCGGTGCCAAGGGCGGTATCACTTGCGACCCAGAGGCTCTTTCCATTGGTGAAAAAGAACGCCTTACTCGAAGGTTTACGGAAGAAGTTCTTTCCATTATTGGGCCGAGAATGGATGTAATGGCGCCTGATATGGGTACCGATGAGCAAACTATGGCTTGGATCATGGATACCTACAGTATGAAGGTGGGGTATGCGTGCCCGGAAATTGTAACGGGGAAACCCGTTGAGTTAGGTGGGTGTTTAGGGCGCAGAGAAGCTACAGGAAGAGGGGTTACCTTTTGTATTTTGGAAGCGCTGAAGGATCTCAACATCAAACCTGAGGAAGCTACCGCTGTGGTTCAGGGGTTTGGAAATGTTGGGGCGATCACCTGTGCTGAACTATCTCAAAAAGGTATTAAGGTTATTGCTGTTTCGGATAGGTATGGCGCAATTCATAACGCCCTTGGCATTGATATCTTAGAACTGCAAAGATTTGTCTCAGGGGGTAATCTGCTCAAGGATTTCCCTAAAGCAAAGCAGATTGATGCGGATGAAATGCTGATACTTCCCTGCACGGTTTTGGTGCCTGCTGCACTTGAAAGAGTGATTCATTTAAAGAATGCTGCACATCTTAAGTGCAAGATACTTGCGGAAGCTGCCAACGGCCCGACTACCCCTGAGGCAGATGCCATAATTAGCAAGAGTGATATTTATTTAATCCCGGACATTTTGTGTAATGCGGGTGGTGTTACGGTTTCGTACTTTGAGTGGGTGCAGGATATTCAGCAATTGTTATGGAGCGAAGAGCAGGTTAATCATAAATTATACGAGTTGATGATTAATGCATTCAGGCGGGTGCGAGATTTGGCGTTGAATAAGAAAATATCGATGAGGTTGGCGGCACTATCCTTGGGGGTAGAGAAAATAGCCCGTGAAAAGATCAAACGGGGATTGTTTCCCTAATAATACTTTTAGATCAATCTGGAGAATTTATGCCGGTTCAAATTTCCCCTGCAACCCTTAAAGAATGGCTCGATCAGGGGCTTAGTGTTTATCTTCTTGATGTCCGAGAACCTTGGGAAAATCAGTTCGCTGCCATTCCTAACAGCGTTTTGGTATCTTTGGGCGAACTTTCCAATAGTTTGGATGAGGTAACACCCCCTAAAGATGCTAAAGTGGTGGTTTATTGCCATCATGGGGTTCGAAGCTTATCTGGCGCTGCAATCCTCGAAAATGCAGGCATAACCCCTGCTTATTCACTTGCAGGTGGCATTGAGGCTTGGTCTTGTGAAATTGATCCAAATATTCCCAGATATCGCTAAATAAGGGGCAAATATGGCTTCTTTAAGTCATTTTGATGATCAGGGCGCCAGCAGAATGGTGGATACTTCGAATAAAGAGGAAACCCAACGGCTGGCTAGGGCTAGTGCCATTGTTCGAATGGAAGAATCCACTGCAGAATTAATCCGGAACAAAGAGCTTTCTAAGGGTGATGTTTTAGAGGTTGCAAGGCTTGCTGGTATACAGGCTGCCAAGAAAACTTGGGATCTCATTCCGCTATGCCATCCCTTGGCAATTACGGGGGTAAAACTTGATTTCTCGTTTTTTGAGAAAAACTTGCTTAGAATAACTGCGGTGGTAAAAGTATTTGGCAGAACCGGGGTTGAGATGGAAGCCCTTACGGCTGTTAGCGTTGCTGCCCTTACGGTTTATGATATGTGTAAATCTGTGGATAAAGTTATGGCCATTACGGAAATCCGGTTAGATGAAAAGACTGGTGGAAAGAGCGGTTCATTTGTCAGGCAATAATGACAAACCGCATTCCGATCTCCATGAAATGGGCCATAATATGAACGCCTCATTGATGTACTCCACATTTTTTACTCCTGAACGTTATGACTCAATGCTCCCTATTCGTTCAGACCTTGAACAAGTTGAACGCATTATCTCGCGAGAGCTTATTTCTAGGCATAAAGAATTCACCGACATCCTTGATCATGTAAGCCAATACAAAGGCAAAAGGCTTCGACCCGCACTCCTTCTTGCCTGTGCTCATGCCTGTGGTTTAGTCAATGAAAGCCATTGGGTTTTGGGCGCTGCTGTCGAGCTGATTCATACAGCTTCTTTGGTTCATGATGATGTTTTGGATTCGGCTCACATGCGCAGGCATTTACCCGCTGTTCATACTCTTTGGGGTACTAAATCTGCTGTTTTACTTGGTGATTGCCTTTTCACTAACGCTTTCCAAATGACTAGTAATTTAGAAAACACCCGGGCTTGCAAGGTTATTGGCAGAAGCGCACACCGCATTTGCGAAGGTGAACTGTTACAAAACTTTCATACGGGTGATATCAACATTTCTGAAGCCACTTACTTTGATATCATCGATGGAAAAACCGCAGAAATGATTTCTGCAAGTTGTGAACTTGGGGCCGCTTATGCTGGGGCCAGCGAAGCGGTGATCGAATCCATGGCTAGTTTTGGCCGTAATTTGGGCATGGCTTTTCAAATTGCTGATGATGTTCTTGATCTTGTTGGCCATGAAAATCAAACAGGCAAATCTCTTGGCACCGATTTTGATCAGAAGAAGCTTACTTTGCCACTTATATGGCTTTTGCAAAATGGCCCTGAATTAGAAAAGAATAAGATTAAAAGTTTGCTTGAGAAAGATTCTTCCGCACAGAGAGTCCAGATAAAAAAGCTTCTTAGTGATTCTGGTGCAATTGATTATGCTAAGAATAAAGCGGAACAATTTATTGCTGCGGGCAAGAGGGATTTGCAGGCACTTGCTCCCTCGGCATTTAGAAATATTCTGCATCTTATCACAGATCAGATTTTAAACCGTCCCTGCTAATTAAAATCTAAAGTCAATGAAATGTTGCAGAGATCGCTTGATTGAAGTGGATTCTTCTATTTGAGGTTATGCCATACGTAGAGGTTTTCCACTTTCTTGCGCGCCCAATCCGTTTTACGCAGAAACTTAAGGCTCGATTTAATGCTTGGATCGTGCGTGAAGCAATTAATGGTGATACGGCTTCCAAGTTCTTGCCAGCCGTAATATTCAACTAACTCGGTCAGAATTCTCTCGAGAGTAATTCCGTGCAGCGGATTGTTTTGCTGGTAGTTATCCATTTTGTACATGAATCCGAATCATTCGACTATTGGGAATTTAAACACCCGCTTTATCAGGGTCGGGGATAACCCATTGCTAATTATATGCTTTGCGGGCATTTATCCAAAAGATACTGGCAAACCGAATCGGATTTTGAGAATTGGAAAAATCAATCGATTGCTGCGAATCTCCAGGTTGGAACGCTGGGTGGGTACACGCCATTATAAAAGGCTTCGGTTCCAATGGATTCTAATACCTTCTTAAGGGCATGCCTGCGAACCGTAATATAGTAATACTCACATCGTGAATCCCTGATGTAATCCCAAACTTGGTAGAGCTGATCGGTTTCTTTAATAACCGCATGCAGATCTTCACCAAATGCAGGCTCGAGATGCACTCTTGCACTAAGATGATGCCTATAAGCCCGGTTGAACCCGAGCATTTCTTGGATGACTAAGCGATCAGGGAATCGAATGGAATCAAAAACCAAAGGGGCATCATACAACTCGTTGTAGCGTTTTTTAAGGAGTTTTACATCCGATTGAAAATCAGATGACCTTAGCAGAATGTATTGGTGTTCACGCGGATCTAGAATTTCGAAGTTTAAGGCGATTGCCTGAACAAATGGAGAGAGATCAGCTTCCTCTTGAGTTGATTTCTCGGAGTCTGACATTTCTAATGGAGATAATAACAACATTGCTGCGAGAATGAATTCTGATAGTGCCATGACTGTTTCTCCTCATGAAAGTTACCGGAATGCAACAAAACATGAACCGAGATCAATGCTGGCCTACTTAATTATAGGTAGACCACGGGGCTTTTTTTCACCTGCTTTACAACTAAATCTTTATTTTTGCGCCTTACTAAAACTTAATCCAGATATCTAACTAGCAAAGGTAATGCCAAAGTCTTAATTCTTTAAAATCGAAGATTATTGATACAGATTTGACCTAAAAACACCCCATACCCACTTCCAAACCTGCTTTTCGGTGCTTAGATGTTGGGCATCTGCAGCCTGCCTTTTGAGCGAACTCCAAATTCTTTGAGCAACATGTTTATTTTGAAAATATTTAAGTCTATATATAGTAATGCTTTATGGTTCATTGTCTGGGTTTTTGGCGCTGCTGGCATACCGTTTGCATTCCTTATCTTCAGTGTTTTCTTAATACTTTGCATCTTTTGAGGATTGTAAACATGAAAAGGGTTCTTTTTTCTTTGGTGGGATTTCTGCTTTTAAGCAACCTCTCATCT
>CAXNFS010000098.1:0-9657 GCA_964201235.1 Gemmataceae bacterium
AATCTAGTGTTTATGTCGATGGTGACGAAGAAGCTCTTCGTTTTAAATGGATTGAATCCGAAAAAGCAGGTTGCGACTTAGGTGAAGTTGCTATCCGCAAATGGGTCCAATGCCATTGGTGGGGCTATTTAAGGGCCCGTTGGCTAGAACATCTTCAAGGCAAACGCTTCTGGGTCGAACTTGATCGAGGCGATTTTGGGTTACTTCAGCGCAAATTCCACGAAAATACCGTACTTCTCGACCGCATCCTCGATAGACTAAAATCTGGGCAGGAAAATCTTGATATTATTAATTGGGCCATGGATTGGAACATCCCCATGGATCCAGTCGTACAAATTCTCGAAGCATTAGATATTAATAGCCGTAGGCTTGCTCACCGGTTTGAAGAAATCAATAAAAGCTAATTTCTAATTAAGTATCTTTTCAAACAACCCCACCATTAATTGCCAAAGTCTGGCCATTAACAAAAGAAGACTTATCCGAAAAAAGCCACCTTGCTGCACTAGCGATGTCTTGTGGTACACCCCAGCGTTGCAATGGGCACTCTTCTTTGGCTTTTTGTTGCCAATATTCAGAAGCAGTTTCACCCCAAGAAGTCTTTATCCAGCCTGGGGCCATGCAGTTAACCCGAACTTCTGGTGCCAATGAAAGTGAAAGGCTTCGACTGAAGTTCATGATCCCACCTTTAATAGCGGCAAACATTTCACCACTATCCCCTTTAAACCCGGTAGTCGCTTGATCCCACCCAGTGGTAAGGAGGACACCCTTGCCAGAAAGTTTCATTCGCTTTCCAAATTCCCTTGCGAGAATAAAGGTTGACTGCAGATCAACTTGAATAAGCTCATTAAATTTCTGATCAACATTCATCTGCGAAATGGTTCCAGTAAGAATGTCAGCACCTGCATTCAACAAAACGCCATCTAATCCATTAATGTCCTCCCATGCCTGTTTAAAGAGGGAAGAGCGCCCCTCTTCAGTTTTCAAATCCGCTTGAATATAACGAGAAAACCCCGAACAATTGGCTGCAAAGTCTAGATAAGCATTGATTTTATCCAAGGGCTTTCTGCCATGAAAAACAACCTTAGCCCCACCAAGAGCAAGTTCAATCGCACAGGCCAAACCAATCCCCGAAGTGGACCCAGTTACCAATATTTTCTTACCTTCCAACTCTCGAGCGGATGAAGATTGAACCGGAACAATCCCCTCCAAATCAAAAAGGATCTCAGCAATAGTTCGATTGAAAATCGGATGAATAGCAAAAGGTGCAATTTCAAACAATGGTCTTAAAACAAAAGATCTCGTATGCATTCTCGGATGCGGAACCTGCAATTCACCTGAAACCAACCGGTCATCAAACAAGAGCAAATCAAGATCAATAGTTCGTGGCCCATTAAGAACCTCTCGAACCCTACCAAGCTCTTCTTCAACCGCCCTCATTGTTTCAAGCAATTGCTGCGGGTCAAGATTGCAAACAATCGCAGCAGCGCCATTAATGTAATCAGACTGATCCGCAGGCCCCCCAACTGGTAAAGTTTTATACAAGCTTGAAACAGCAAGAATTTTGCCATTGGCTTTTTGTTCTAGACAACGGAGTGCGTGGAAAATCAAAGCTTGGGAATCTCCCAAATTACTTCCAAAACCCAAGTATGCAAGATGAGTCATCGGTTAAGCCTTATTTTTGAAATCGTGGATCAGCCCACTTTTTAATGATAACTGCGTGATAAGTAGAACCCAGAGAAGACTTTTCCCCAGGCCTAGGACCATATCCACCATCTGCATTTCTGCAAGTTTCAATAAAACTAATCGTATCGCGCAACATTGTCTGATTCTGGATCATATGGAAATACCTCGAAACCCTATAAGCGGTTTCAAGATCTGACCGATCAGAACTTTCACTTCCAAAACCACCATCTTTCATTCTAAAATCCTTACTTAATAGTTCATAGTTCTTTAAAGAAAACTGCAACCTGAGTAAAGTTACCCATGCCGATGCACTATCGCGCGGCTTACTAAAACCAGACCCAAAAGTACCATCTTTATTAGCGCGGGCTAGAATAGTTTTTTGCCAAGATTCTGCAACCTTTGCATCGTAAGGTTCATCTGCCAGAAAAGCCGACGCCATCCGAATTTCCTCGAAATTTTTGGCATTATCTACAAGATATTTTGTACCCAAGGTTCGTTTTTCATTGTTTAGAAAAGCGCCATCGCGTGCTCCCATCAGGCCAACTGCGGCTAAAATAACATCGGTCGGACCGCCAGGAAAGTCAGCGAAGCCCGAATCTTTCTCATGCCAGCAAGAAAGCATAAAGTTCCTGTGTTTCTCGAAATTTGGGAGTGCCTTTCCTTCGTACTTATAAACACGAAGGGCTGCAACCGTAGCTCTTAGGCTTGAACTTTTCCCCTTGGCGGCCAAATTAGGCCAATAACCCCCTAGTGGGTTTTCCAATGAATCCACAAATTTCAGGGCTGATAATTCTTGCGCAGCCAAAGGAAAGGAAAAACCCATCAAAACAAGCAAAGTAGATAGCATAAAAACTGCAAATGAATTCATTGACATAGATTTCCTAATAAACAAAATAGGCCAGAAATTAGTTGAAATAATAGACTACACCAAACTACAAATGTTATTCTATTACAAAGATAACTTTAAATATGCACCGGAGTTAAGATGGTAAGCTTTGATGAACCAAACCGCAATCAACTGGAAACATTCCCAAATCCTTCACCTGGAAGAGATTACATTATCGAGATTATTTGCCCGGAATTTACTTCTCTTTGCCCAAAAACAGGACACCCAGATTTTGGCACCATGACCTTTACCTACACCCCTTCAGATGTATGTGTAGAACTGAAATCGTTAAAACTTTACCTTCAAAGATTTAGAAATGTAGGCTCTTTTTACGAAGCCGTCACCAATCGCATACTCGAAGATTTTGTAGCGGTT
The DNA here is from genome assembly GCA_964201235.1 of Gemmataceae bacterium. Lineage (GTDB taxonomy): Bacteria > Planctomycetota > Planctomycetia > Gemmatales > Gemmataceae > UBA969. The sequence continues at coordinate 2,945 of CAXNFS010000098.1, forward strand.
TCAAAACCCATCCATTGCAAACTTAGCGGGGTATTCACCCCTAGAGGTGGCATCAGCACTAATATAACCTGCACTTACCCATTCAACCATCAACATAAATGAATCACCATCGCCCACTTTTAATCATTGCCATGTTGGCAAGTTTTAGTTGGAATACATCGCTATTGGCAGGCATTTACTTGCAGGGAGAACCGTTAGCAATCCCTAAGAACGCAAGCTTTGCACAGGTAAGATTGATTCTCAGCGAACTAAGAGCCCTAAGCATTCCTGAGGATGCCGCTAAGCAACCGACCGAAGCCTCACTCAGACCAATCTACATTCAACTAAACAAAGAACTTGAAGCCAAATTAAACGCAGGAACTGCAACCCCTGAAGAAAAAATTCGTCTCGGGGCCTGCTTTTTACGATTGAATCAACCCACTAAAGCAATTGCGTGCCTTGAATCTGTTCGTAAAGAAGTAGAGCCCAATTCTGCTCTCTTACATCAACTTTACTTTAACCTCGCAATGGCCTATTCCAGCGATGATCTTTTATTGGAACGGGCAATCGACTATCAAAAACAAGGACTGCAATATTTCCCAAAACCTTCTGACTCCACCTTTACAAATTGGCAATTCAACCGCCGTTCCGAATTATTCTTCCTTAAATTTTTACAAGAAAAACAATTGAACCGCGATCGGCGCATAACTTCGCAAAACTCGATCACAAACATCTTTGGCGATTTCGAATCAGAATGGAAAAAAAACAAATTCACCCCGGGAACCGCATCCCCATTCTTCCTTGATTCCCTTTACCCTGATGTCTTGGATTTCGCAGTCAAACTACTTTCTTGCTTTCCTCAAGACAACAATCTTTTTTGGCTATACGGAGAAATCCTGAATGTTACAGGCGACCCTAATTCTGCAGCTAAAGTACTTGACGAACTTGTGAACGCTAGGCAAATGAGCAGCAACCCAATTTTATTTGAACATTCACGAATCCTTCGTAGGCAGGCTAGCGAATCCAAAGAACAAACAAAAACAAAAGAAGAAGAAATTAAGCCTGAGAATGATACTCAAACCCTTGTGAAGCCAACCTTGTTTTCAGGCGATTTAAAATATCTTCTAGTTGGATTCATCAGCGGAATAGTTGTAGGCTACATTGGGCTCCTGCAATTAAAGCAGTGGTTCGCTTACAAAAAAAAATAGCATCCAATCATGCAACCTCAATACGATCACATACAAAAATCCCCGTTATATTTAATCATTTTTGCAATGGGAATATTACAGATCATCGCTGCCACTACATTTTTCCCCTGGAGCAACTCAATTTTTCCAGGAATCATTTTATTCTTTTCAGGCATATTTGTAATCTTCTTAGCATTTGGATTCCAACACCTTCAAGCTGTTGATCAAGGAAATTATCTTACTATCCGTTTTGGCAAATTGCCTTTTCCTTTATGCAACCGCAAGCTGTTTTATAAAAACATCATCAAAGTCGAAATAGGCCGAACTCTTCTATTGGATGGTTGGGGAATCCATTACAGCCTTCGTGGGGGATGGGTATGGAACATCTGGGGCAGGGATTGCGTTGTAGTACACTGCGAAAAAGAAATACTGCGAATAGGAACGGATGACGCAGCAAGTCTATGCACATTTTTACAAACTAAAATGAGTCAGAACTAAAAACCTATCAAACAATCGCTTTGACGCTAGATTACTACACACACGCTAAAAATGACGACATTCACGGCGCCACGGGAGCGCTTGAAAGTGATCTTTTAGGGTGTGTTTTAGGGTGTGCTAAAAGTTTAAAAAAGAGGGTAAAAGCAGGGGGAGGGCGCAAAGTGATTATTAATAAAAACGGCCAAAAACGCTATAATTCAATGCGCCCGATGGGAGTCGAACCTATAACCTACGGTTCCGAAGACCGTTGCTCTATCCAATTGAGCTACGGGCGCTTAATTATCTATTATCGTTTAAAACTTATAATTTTCAAATTGAACTTCCCTTTTCCAGCAAAATAAATTAGACATTCTACTCTCGGTATTACTTTTCATCCAATTTCAGGAGATTCGTAGAATGGCAGATGTAAAAAAACCAGCAGTTCAGGAAGAACAAAACGCTGGACAGCAAACCGAAGTGACTTTTTCAGAGCGCAACATTCACGCGGCTTATGCAAATTTTGCCCGTGTTACTGCCACCCCAGAAGAAGTTATTGTTGATTTAGCACTTAATTCCAACCCATTTGCAACCGGGAAACAAGAAATAAGCATTGACCAACGCCTTATTATGAACTTTTATACCGCAAAAAGATTGTTTACAACTCTAGGAATGACTCTTCAAAAACATGAAGAAGCGTTTGGTGTAATCGAACTTGACCCCCGAAAAAGGGTAAAATCTGCTCCAGCAGCCCCAGGAAAGTAATAATTCAAGAAGTTTGAAGCAGTCCTAGAGACCCGTTTATGCGGGTCTCTCTTTTTTTATCGATAAATTTGTTGCTTATTTGAATAAAATCGTCCACAATATATTTACTGCGTGGTGTTTTATCCCCTCCATGGATTATCAGGAGATCGATCCATGTCTTTAAATATAAAGACTTTCAGTTTTTTTGTAGTGGTTTTAGCATGCTCGAGTTATTCGCATGCCGAAGATAAAGTCAGCCTAAAGCCTGTTGAGGAGTTTGTACTCCCTGCAGAAACTGAATTTACAAAAATCGAAGTTTTCCCAACCGAAGTCAAATTGCGTGGTTTAGATGACGCAATTCAAATGGTTATTACAGGCACCACCAAATCAGGTATGCTGCTTGATCTCACTTCAGTAAGCCAATATGAAGCCGCGGACTCAAAAGTATTGCGCGTGACCCCCTCAGGTAGGGTTGTACCCCTTTCTAACGGGAATTCTTCAGTCAATGTTTCTTTCGGTACAAAAAAATTGCAAGTCGTTGCAAAGACATCGGATTGCGACATAAACTTACCGATTAATTTCACCAATCAAATTGTACCTATTTTCACCAAATTAAGCTGCAACTCCGGTGGTTGCCATGGGAAAGCCAGTGGCCAGAATAATTTCAAGTTATCCTTGCTTGGGTTTGATCCTGATTTGGATTTTATCTCTTTAGTGCAAGAAAGCCGAGGCAGAAGAGTATTTCCTGCTTCTCCTGATAATAGTCTTCTTTTAACAAAATCGGTTGGAATAGTGCCCCATGGCGGTGGCAAGAAAATGGAAGTCGGCTCAGATGAATACCGCTTGATTCGCCGTTGGGTCGCTGCTGGTGTACCTTATGGCAATCCTACTGATGCAGTGGTTACAAAAATCACCATCTATCCTGAAAATAGGATAATGCCTAGGAACGCTAAACAACAATTCATAGTTACTGCGCATTATTCAGATGGTACGACGGAAGATGTTACACGCAGGGCCCAGTACGAATCAAACGAACAGGATATTGCAACTGTTGATAATAATGCACTAGTTCGCACCAATTCGATGGCTGGCGAAGCCGCTATTATGGTTCGCTACCAAGAATTTGTAAATATATTCAGGGCTACGGTGCCGCTATCTGAAAAACCTCGTGAATTTGCTTTCGAAAACAACACCTTTGTTGACAAATTCACAAGTGCAAAGTGGAAGCAGCTAGGTTTGGCCCCATCCGAATTATGTTCGGATGAACAATTTATTCGAAGATTATCATTAGACCTATCAGGTACCATACCTACCCCAGTCCAAGTCAAAGCCTTTGTTGATAGCACTAGCCCCAACAAGCGCAAAGATTTGGTTGAAAAAATGCTCAATTCGCCTGAATATTCTTATTATTTTGCTGCAAAATGGGCCGATATCCTTCGCGTGAAGCGTGGCGGTCAGGCTGAAAACATGAAAGGCACTTTTGCGTTCCATGGTTGGATTCGTGATGCCATTAAATCCGATATGCCTTACGATCAATTTGCCCGTGAGATTCTTACTGCAACTGGCGATGAATCTGAAACACCACCAACCTATTGGTACAAAAGCCTAACAAACCCAGAACAGTATGTTGATGATACATCGCAGGTTTTTCTTGGTCTTAGAATGGCTTGCGCTCAATGCCATCACCACCCATACGAAAAATGGAGCCAAGACGATTATTGGGGTATGGCTTCATTCTTTGGCAAAATCGGCCGGAAGAAATTGTCTATTCCAGGACAGGCTGCAAACAATAATGCCAATCAAAAACTTGTTGTATACACAACCAAAAGTGGTTCTGTTACGAACAAACGATCAGGAAAAGTTGCAGACTACAAAGCTCTGGGTGAAAAACCCATGGTAATGGATGAAGATGATGATCCAAGGGTAAAACTCGTGGATTGGATGGTAGATGGAAAAAACCAGTTCTTCCCCAAGGCTATAGCCAACCGTTATTGGGCACATTTCTTTTCCAGAGGTATTGTCGACCCCTTGGATGATATGCGTGTTACCAATCCACCAAGTAACCCAGAATTGCTTGATGCGCTTGCCTCTGATTTAGTAAAAAATGGCTTTAGCTTAAAGCAATTGATCCGGTCCATTGTAAACTCAAGGACTTATCAATTAAGCGCAGTTCCAAATGATTACAACAAACAAGATAAGCAAAACTATGCACGGTACTACCCCAAAAGGTTGAGTGCTGAGGTTCTTTTTGATGCTGTTTGTTTAATAACTGATAGCCCAGCTGGTTTTGGTGGCTTGCCTACCGATCAACTAGCACCAAAACGCGCCATTATGCTTCCCGATGAAGGCTATACTTCCTACTTCTTAGATGTATTTGGAAGACCCCAACGCATTAGCGCTTGCGAATGCGAAAGGGTTAGCGAAGCAAACCTTGCTCAGGCATTGCATTTGCTGAATTCCGATGAAATCCAAAATAAGCTAGCAAGGCCAAATGGTCGAGCCGATGCGATTGCCAAAGACCCTCGCACCGATGCTGAAAAAATTGACGACATTTTCCTTTGGGCTTTCTCACGAAAACCTACTCCGCAACAAAAGGAATCTGCTCTTGCTCATCTAACGAAACACACGATGAACAAGAAACTTGCCTACGAAAACATTATCTGGGCATTGCTGAACACGAAGGAATTCATGTTCAATCAGTAATCATGTTTACCAATTTTAAAAAGGCTCGCTTCAAAATTGAAGCGAGCCTTTTTTGTTCTCCAAGCGCCCCATCTTCCGCACTTTTTTCTAAATTGAGATAGCACAAAATCATTCCTAACGCTATGGGGTCAGTTTTAGTTTGGCCCAATGTTCGAAAATTAAAAGATTCTAAAGTAAGAGTTTCCATAGCTTTGAGAAAATTGAGTTGCCTGATAATTGGTTTATGCTCCCTTTTTGCATTTCCTTCCCTTGGGAAATGCGAGATGCCTGATGGTCTGCCTACTTATCAAATTCAAATGAATCTTGATACGAACAAGCATATGGTTGATGTAAACCAAAAAGCATCTTGGACCAATCGCTCTGATAGCCCGGTAAGCAAGATCGTATTCGTAGCGCATTCGAACTATATTGTGCCCGATAGCGATATAGCGTTGATGGCAAAAACCCTTGAACTATTACGGCTAAATCCAGGTGATTCACTGGGAGCAAAAACGCCCTGCCTAGAAATAAAAACTGTGAGCCTAATAGGCAAAGATGGGCGCCCCCGAAAACTAAAACACCAATTTTCAGGTCCTACAAAAACAACGATGGAATTTGAGTTAGACCAACCTTTGGCGAAAGGTGAAAAAGTAACCTTTGATTTAGAATTTAGAATGCGATTACCTGAAAAGCAAGGGCGCTGGGGACACTGGAAAAATGTAACTTTCTTAACCAATTGGCTTCCTATTTTCGCTTATCACAAGCCTGATTGGCATACGGAAAACCCCAGCGATACTGATCAAGGATGGAAACCAACTCCTTTCGTACCTTGGCATCAGCCTTTTTATAATGATGCAGGGATTTATGATGTCACAGCAACGCTGGATAGTGATCAGCAAATTGCCAGCAGTGGTGTAATCGTAGCAGAAGAAAAGCTTGCTGATGGAAGAAAGAAAGTTCGACTAGAAGCAAAAGGAACAAGAGATTTTGCTTTTCTATGCTCAACACGATTTAAGATTCTTGAAACCGAAATAAAACTCCCGGGCAGGGAAACACCTCTTAAAGTAAAAATCCAAGCCTTCGAAGAACATGAGTTTTACGCCAAGGAATTCCTGCGCATTGTCTGTGAATGCATGGTTACCTACAGCCTTTGGTTTGGCCCGTACCCATACCCGGAATTTACAATTGTCGAATCCTATTTTGGCTGGAATGGTAACGAGTGTGGATCGCTGGTGATGATAGATGAGCGCATTTTTTCCATGCCTCACTTTGCAAAGCGTTACGCAGAATATCTCATCAGCCACGAAGTTTGTCATCAATGGTGGTACAACCTTGTAGGCACGGATGGCTATCGCGAAACTTGGATGGATGAATCCCTCGCAACCTACTTCAGCCATCGTTTTTTAAACCAAACCCGTGGAAAAAACAATGAACTGCTCGAATACCCTGATTCGTTAAAATGGCTGCCAAATATAAAGCGCGAAGATTACAGAATGAATGGGTTTTATGGTTCGGTTGGCAGGGGAGATAACACCTCGATACTCCAGCCAATGGATAAATTCGGGCATGTGGTGACTCTTTTCAGTATGTGCTACGATAAAGGCGCAAAAATTGTCGAAATGATTGAATCCCGAATAGGCGAACAAG
>CAXNFS010000099.1:0-9628 GCA_964201235.1 Gemmataceae bacterium
AGCATCAACGACAAAGGGTTGAGTCGTAAAGACTATCAACCCAATGCTGAAAACCAGAGTAAGAATAGTGGAAGGTTTGTTCATCACGGTGCGGGATTCGCATCTCCCAATCGTTTGAAATAAATTTCGACAGCTTCACGGTATTTTGGTGGAAGGCTTCGGGTGAGTTCTACCATCGCCCGTGCTCTATCTTTCTCGGGAAGTTTGCCCCAGACTTCTGCAAGTTCGCGTACGCGTTTTTGATCTACCTGGCCTGCACCGCCACCATTACCACCAATGCTATCTTGTTGAGGCGCGGAGGATTGCACATTATTTCCGGGAGGGCCATTGCCTGCGCCGGGAGCACCAGGTCCACCTGCACCATCGCCAGCTTTCTTTGCCTGATCTTCCATTTCTTTTATCATTTCATCCAAGCGCACAACCACTTCCTTTTGGATTTTTTGTGTCTTGTTGCCACCTTGTCCCAGATCTAACCTGCGCTGAATGTTTTCCATCTTGCGTGAAATCCATCCGAGGTCTTTGTCCCGCCATACCATCATTTCGATTGCCATCAAGGCTGCAACATTGCGGTAGCGTTCGGGAGATTCAGAAACATCATCGAGAAGCCTGTTGATAGTATCATCAGCTTCTTTTTTCATCATCAGGGAGTATTCAGCAACTGCCCGGTGAAAAAGGTAGGAAGAAGGATCTGCAACTTGTTCAGGTCGGAATAGTTTCAAAGTATCCAGCGCAAGTTCATATACCTTGTTCTGACTTAAGATTCTGGAATAGGTGACTGCAAGGTTAGCGCGAAAGAACATGGGCTTCGAAGCATCTTTCAGCAATGCTGGAATTTCTTGTGGTGCTTCAAAAACAGATTCCTTTGCCTGATTAAGAATCATCGCTGCTTCAGGGTCAAGAAGCGCAAAAGTTTGTGCAAGCTTGTCGGAATAACTATCTGCGCCTGCCCACAATGCATCCATCGCTTTTTGTTGTTCTGCGGAAAGCGGAGGCTTGGTTTTCGCCCATGCATCAGCTTGAGCTTTAACCTCTGCTGCTGTTGGAGATTTCAACACCCCAAAAGATGGAATTTCCAAAATGGGTTTTACTGGGGGCACAGGGTTTGCACCGCTGCACCAGCTCCAGCTTAATACTCCCAATGCCAAAGCGCCTGCAATTATTCTTGATCCATTAATCATGGCTAACACCCTTCGTTTATTGGCCTTTATTTCGACCCTTCGCAATGTCTTCTGTCACTTTGGAAAGTTTCTGCTGCCTGGTGGAAAGATCCTTGAACTCTTTTCTGACCCCTACAGCTTTTTCTTTTTCCTTGGCATCTGCAACCTTGGCAATATTGGGGACTTGCTCGCCCTCAATCTGCTTGCCGTAGATGGTGGTGCGATTGTTTACCCTTATTTGCATCGAGCGGATCATTTTTAATTCTGCAATCATGTCGATCAACTTTTGATCTGGGGGGCTCCCACCACTTGAAGGGGGCATTGGAGGCATCGGAGGCTTGGGTTCTTGATTATCCTTGCGTGCCTTCTTTAACGCAGCCACCATTTCTTTTAAGGCATCGATGATATCGTCTTCAATTGCAACCGTAACTTCGCCAACATCAGCCCTTCGCAACCTGCCCGCAGTGGTATTCATATCACCCAACACCTGCTTGAACACTTCTGCAAATGCAACTGCGGAACCTTCCGCCTCGATAAGAGTAAGAGCCTTGTTGGCTTCCTTGCTGATTTCATCTTCCTTGTCAGAGAGTTCGAGAGCCTTTTGGTCTTCTGCCCTGCTGGATTTTTTATCAGGGTTGGCCGTAATGATTTTGTCTAATGCCACTGTGCCATCTTTAACTGCGATTTGCATTGCGAGCATTTTTTCGCATCGGCCCTGAAGTTGCGCCAGCAATCTTTCGATCTCTTCCTCACGCAATTGCTTTAACAATTCTTCCAGCTTTTTCTGTGCCTGTTTGAGCTTATCAACAGCCTTGGCTTGATCTTCCGAAGCGCCTTGCTTGTCGTCTTTTTCGATTTTTTTCTCAGCGGCTTCCTGCTCCTTAACCCCTTCTTGAATCTGTTTCTTGGCTACCTGAGTTTCAGGATTGGGGGGCATATCTGCGGATTCCCCTGATTTACTATCCATAGGGTCGCCACCCTTGCCATCTTTGGGATCTCCACCTTTAGAATCTTTACCCTTACCCTCTTTAGGATCGCCACCTTTAGAATCTTTACCTTTGCCATCTTTAGGGTCTCCGCCTTTAGAGTCTTTACCCTTGCCATCTTTAGGGTCGCCGCCTTTAGAATCTTTACCTTTACCATCTTTGGGGTCGCCATCTTTAGAATCTTTACCCTTACCATCTTTGGGGTCGCCATCTTTAGAATCTTTACCTTTGCCATCTTTCGAGTCTTTACCATCCTTGCCTTTACCGTCTTTAGAATCTTTGCCGTCTTTGGGGTCGCCTGCTTTTTTAGGATCGACAAGGTCTTTGGTTTCCTTGGTGACTTTGTTTTGGGCTTTTGCGATGTCTGTTTTTCCTAGTTTGCCTAACTCGGTGTTAGCTTGAACGCGCTCTTGCTTCTCAATCACTTCTTTTAATTTTTCGAGAAGTTTTTGTACTTCCTCGCGCTCTTTGCGTAATGCGGATTCGCGATCATCCTTGAGAAGCACATCGATAAGTTTGCGTAAGTCATCGCGGATTTCCTGATTTTGCGTGAGCACGCCTTGCAGTGTATCGATGTTCTTGAAAGCGTTGGAGGTTTTAAGAGCTAGAATCAGCGTGGTGAACTTGACTTCAATCCCTTGTTCGGAAGCTGCCTTTAAGGCATTCTTCAAAGCTTGGGCTTTATCGCGATCTTCTGCTTTGGGGCTGTTCTCAAGCCTCTGGGCCAGCCTTAATAAATCAGTGGTAAAATCCTTGAACTGTTGCTTAAGCCGTTCTTGGCTGCCGGTTACATCCACCTGAATGGCTTTATTATCTTCCTTGGCTGGTTTTGCGTCTTGGGCTTGTACGATTGCAAAAGCCAATCCAAGAAAAAGTATTAAAGAACCAAGGCGGGTAACCATGAAACCACTCCCCTAGCAACAATTCTAAAGTTTGGAATTAGCTCAAATAGCGTATCCCCACTCATTATTGACGAGCGAGGCTAGATTTGCCAACAGGATTGTTAAGAAAGGGTTAAGTTTGCCCACCCTTACTGGCCAAATTATGAGAAAAAAGGAAAAACACCCCCTAAAAGGGCTCTCCTTGCGCTATTTTGGTCAATAACCAAGCCTTTTATGGTACCTGATTAGCAAATATGGTGTAAATAACCAACATTTTTGGTGAACGCCTAGTAAGTTGCAAGAATAATTCGTCAAACCTTATCTTTTACTGGCATGGAGAATTGTCAAGCCAATGATTTCATTACCCTCGTAACGAACGATTATGTCATCGGGTGTTAATTCGCTATCGGTGGCGCAGGCGGGCTTTTTGAAATTGACATAAAGAGTGTCTGCTTGGGAATCATAAGATGACCACAAGTAGCCCCCTGGTAAACTTCGAAGGGTTGGTACCAAATTTAAGTATCCTTGAACATCCATTATGGCCATAATTGCTGCCTTGTTTCCAATGATCGTGTTTTTCGAGTAAGAAACGCCGTGATGACAAAGCCGTCTTCATCTATCTCCCGATAGACGGTCACAAGAAATTTTCCTGCAATAAGTTCACGAATAGCTAAAAGCTCACCATCATTTCCACACAAAATTCTTGATGGGTTGGCTATGGATTCAAGAATTTCTAATTTCATACCAGCTAATTCACAATGTTCTTCAGTGATGTGGCTCCATCTTTCTGAAGTTAAGCGAATCAACTTTCCATTTTTAGAAACTACTTTATCTACCATGTACTTTATCCGAGGTCTAAAGAATCATTTTAGACCATCGTTTAGAATTGTAACATCTAAATTCTTATTCCTTCAATTTAATTAGTTGCAAGTTATAAAGTTAAACTCATAAACCAAAATTCAATATTAAAAATATGACGCCTGTAATCTTGAATTAAATATCTACATAGTGACGATTATTGCGCAGTAATTTAGCGATAACAGGCCGAACTCCCTGCCGTTATTTTTGTCAATGACCATGCCTTTTAAGGCACTTGGGGTATTGGTTTGCCATCGTTCTTCTGAATCAGCAGCTTTAATATTTCTTGGTCGATGGGCATTTTGAAAGTTTGTACATGGCCATCGCCATAAGCAGCAGAAAATTTGCCATCGATGCTCAACATTTTTGGCAAAGCTTTGGTTGGGTCATAGGCAAAATCATTGGGGTTAGTCCAAACCACAGGCTCTTCAGCTTCCACCACCATGAGGGTATTGGAGGTTCCATCCGTAAAGGTTGCTAAACTGGAGGTTTTGTTGAGTTCGAATGCAGCGCCCTTGCCATAGAAAAGACGGTAATGTGTTTTATTATCGCCTGGCTTATTCGCTTTAGGGTTGAAATAAACCTTGGGCATGTTCTTAGCAAGCTTTAAATTGTGTTCGCTATCCCAAGGCTCATCCATTTTAAATTGTTTGTAAAGTGCCTCTTCTCCGATGTATTGAAGTATTGCAACGCGCCAGCTGAGCAAGGGCTTGCCAGTTTTCTTGTCGCAGATGGCTGCTGCGGGGAAACCATTATAAGTGGAATTATAATTGTGCATGGCCAAGGCTATAGCTTTGAGGTGATTTAAGGCTATCAGGGAGCGCTTAATTGCGTCAAGCTTCTCCTGCCTCTCCCGTAAGTCTCGTTCTTGGGTCAGCGTCAGAGGGGCCCCCTCAGGCTTCAGAATAAGAGTCACACCGATGGAACTGTTTAAGTCGAAGGGATCGAAGCGACGAACACCTTCTTCAGCAGAGACGGCTTTGGGCTCCGCATACAGATGCAGCAAGCCGTTCTCAATCTTGTAAGTTCCCCTCCAGACATTGGTGTTCGGCTGAAAGCTGAAGAGGGCCATTTCAAATTGATTTGGCTTTTTGGTCACATCCACTTGAAACGGCCCGGTAATACTTGTGCTTGCAAGCGCAAGCGTTACCCGCCTTTCATGAATCTGAATAGTTGGAGCCTCAGTCTTCGACAACAGATCGTCGTAGCCTTGGTTCGCTACTATCACATTCCACTTGCCCTGGAGGTCATCCTTGCCGTTTTGCGCTTGGGCTTGGCGGGTATGGCCCACCACCCCGAATGCAACAGCCATAAGGCCGAGGGCCAAAACAGGAAAAGGATTCAGTCGATGTGAGGACATAATCATCAATGGTACTCCCTAAGGTTAAATATTTACCCTTTGCTTGCCTGATTGTTGAAACTATCAGCAGAAAGATGGTAGCCCATTTGATCAACCCAATTCAATCAGCAAGCAGTGCCGAACCAAAAAACACACAAACCCTTTCTGTTTTGTCGAACAATAACGGCAATAATTCCTAGTTGCAATCGAAATCCGTCACCCATCCTGTGGGTTAATTTGCAAACCGATCTTCAAACCACTCCCAGACATTTCCATACATGTCATGCAACCCAAACGCATCAGGTGTATCTGTAACCCATCCAAAATTTGGAGCGGGCATCCAATTTCTAATTGCAAAATAACCACACCAATGCCGTTAAAATAAAAGGGGATACGCAAGGGGTTGTAAAAACGACAAAAATTATAAAAATAAAAAGCTGACCTTGGTTGGCAGTCTATTCCTTCCGATCCGTTTTTGTATTCAAATTTTTTTAAACTTTGAGAACATTTTTTTAACTTTTGGTTGTGCCATTTTGGCTGAAACTTTACATTGCAATTTTAAGCGTAAGGCTCCAAAAAAAGCACTATCGAGGAAAAAGCTAGTACAATAAATTATCAATTACCCGACCCCTGTATAACCATCAGCGGCAAGGTTCCCAAGATTGGGAAGTTCCTTGAAGAAGTACACGGTGAGGCTGCTCCATCCACGCAACACGGAACCACCGCTGGACCGTTGTTTACCACTCGGAATTTGAAGCCAGGTTGCGAGATTTCTATTCCGGGGTACGATACTTAGACGAACTCGGCCGTGGTGGTATGGGGGTTGTCTACAAAGCCCGCCAGACCAGCCTAAACCCCATCATTGCTTTGAAGATGGTTTTGTCCGGAGTTTACACTGGGGAAGCTGAGCGCAGGCGGTTCGCAAACGATGTCTTGCTTCTTCGGTGACTACCAACTTGCGTTTTGCCAACAGGATTGTTAAGAAAGGGTTAAGTTTGCTCACCCTTACTGACCAAATTATGAGAAAAAAGGGAAAACACCCCCTAAAAGGGCCCTCCTTGGGCTATTTTGGTCAATAATCAATGCCATTAAGGCACTTCGGGTATTAATTTGCCATCGTTCTTCTGAATCAGTAGCTTTAATATTTCTTGGTCGATGGGCATTTTGAAGGTTCGTACCGAGCCATCGCAATAAGCAGCGGAAAATTTGCCATCGATGCTCAACATTTTTGGCAAAGCCTTGGTTGGATCAAAAGCAAGTTCGTTGGGGTTAGTCCAAACCACAGGATCTTCAGCTTCCACCACCATGAGGGTATTGGAGAGCCCATCCATATTCGCAATGGCACCCATGGAAAAACCCTTGTTTAGTTCGAACGCAGCGCCCTTGCCAAAGAAAAGGCGGTAATGTGTTTTATTATCGCCTGGCTTGTTCGCTTTGGGGTGGAAATAAACCTTGGGCATGTTCTTTGCAAGCTTTAAATTGTGTTCGCTATCCCAAGGCTCATCCAACTTAAATTGTTTGTAAAGTGCCTCTTCTTCGATGTATTGAAGGATTGCAACGCGCCAGCTGAGCAAGGGCTTGCCAGTTTTCTTGTCGCAGATGGCTGCAGCGGGAAAAGCACCAAAAGTGGCCTCATAATTGGCCATGGCCAAGGCTATTTCCTTGAGATTATTAATGGAGGATGTTCTCTGTGCGGCTTCTCTTACCTTTTGCACCGCAGGCAACAGCATACCAATTGCGATTGCAGTAGTGGGAATCAAGGCGTTGGAGGATATCTGGGGCGTGGTGTAATCCGCTTTCAAGGAAGTTCCAGCCAAAGTGATGGGGGGATTCTTCAAGAGGTTTTCTGCTTCGTTAAGAATTGCTAAGCCAGCCAGAGCTGCTAAAAACTCGGGTAGGTCGGTCAAAGGGTTGGCGCCCACTTGGTCTTTGGGGAATACCCGTTTTTCCACTTCTTTTCGCGGTTCAACTATTTCGGCAAGTCCCATTTTTGCAAACTCTTTCACGGTTTCCAACGCAGCCTTGGCTTGCTCTTCTTTTTCGTAAGTGATAGTTGTGGAAAGGCGGATGGTTTTTTCAACAGCAATTCCCGCTTCCATGTATTGGATGCCGTTCACAAGGGAATTGAATGGAGGTGGTGCAAAAGCAAAAACCTCTTTGGGTATGGGTTCAAGGTTGATTGCAGCATTGATAAGCCCGGCAGCATTGCCCTTTAAAAATCGGGCAAAGTCGCCTTTGGCAGGTGCAGTGTTTTTTCCCAAGGTAGCTAGCAGAGATGGGGCGCCCACTGCAATCAGCTTACCTTGATTCATCAAAATCAGGCCAATATCATCTTTCACCACCATGTTGATGCCATCTTTTTTTATTGTTTCGCCATCAGGCATTGCAGATAGAAACAAAGCCTTTTCTTCCACTGGCTTTTTGAGTGAAATCAAGAAGGCAAAATCTGGAGGAGACCCTGGGTTTTTCGGAAACATTACAAACCCAGTGACTGTTTCAACCGTGGTTGGGTCTGGGACAAAACGCTTTTCTAATTCGATCAAAGCTTTCGGGCCAGCCTTTTTCAAAAGCTCCCGCATTTCTTTCATTGATTCAGACTGCCAAAGCTTTGCAAGATCCATGTGAACCGCTAGAACTGCATTACCAGGTACCAACTTTAAATCTTCCGGTTGTTGCGCGACAACATTGCTAATGCAAATAAATGAAATGCCTAGAACAAACCCTAAGATGGATTTTGAAAAATGATTCATGATAGCCCCAAGGTTAAGAACAAATTATCTAATCGCTAACTTGTTATCTACCATTATTCTTTAAATTAGTCCAAGGTTTTTAACTAATTCTTCAGAGCTTGGCACTCGGTTAAGACTGTAAATATGAATTGCATTAGTGCCATGCTTGATTAGATGACTGCAAATATCGGTGCAAACATCGACGCCCACATTGCGTACTTCTTCATCGGTTTTGCAAGCATCAATCTTTTGCAGTATGTCTGAGGGAATCTTTGCGCCACACATTGAAGTGAATCTTTTCACCTGCTCTGCACCTAAGAAGGGAAGAATTCCCGGAATGATAGGCACAGTTACTTTGTGCTTGGTTCGTAGGTAATCCTGAAAAGTTAGGAATGCATCCACATCGTAGAACAGTTGCGTGACTATAAATTGTGCTCCTGCTTTAACCTTGGCAGCAGTGCGATCCCAATCGAGAATTTTATCAGGGCATTCGATATGGCCTTCTGGGTAGCCTGATGCCCCGATTGCAAATTGGTTTTTCACCTTGATGTACTCGATGAGATCAAGGCTATGTGTAAATCCTCCCTCGGTGGCTTTGAATTCGGTTTCACCTTTAGGTGGATCGCCCCTAAGTGCGAGAACGTTTTCAACACCCATGCCCCGGGCTTCTTCAAGAACTTCGCCAATCATTTCACGGGTGGAGCCCACGCAGGTAAGGTGTGGCATAGCTTCGATGCCAAATTCTTTTTTGATACGATTTACAATGCGCAGGGTTTGGTTGCGGGTGCTGCCACCTGCACCATAAGTAACAGAGGAAAAGGTAGGGTTTAGGGATTTAAGTTTGGGGATAGTTTCTTCAAAAAGTACGCGTTCACCTTCCTCGGTTTTTGGTGGGAAGAATTCGAGCGAGAATGTTACTTTATTGGTGTTTAGCAAATCCGTGATACGCATGGAACTAGTTCTCTAATCTTTGTAATGGCCCTATCTAGTCAAATGTAACCGAAAGCGGATAAAAATCTCAACATGAGTTCATCTCAAGTTGGGATTTTGCATTAAAAGTAACTTCACGAGCGCATGGAGATTCTATGAAAAGATTTATGAGGTGACTTGTTATGTTGATTTCTGCAAATCTGTGATTAATGTAATAATCACTTAATCAAGAAGTGAAACAGCACTCTATTTATGGAGTGATTCCTGACTAACTTTTTCATTAAGACATAAATACCCCAGCTATATCTGATGGATCCACCAGAAAGAAGCTGTCAATTAATTCGAAATTGTTGCTATCAAATATTTTGACATGCGGCCCACCTGTCGGCCCAGCACCAGTAGCAACATCCATTATTCCATCGTTATTTCGATCAGTAAGACCAACTCTAACACCCCCAATAAAAGCGGCATCATAAGCATAAAAGCTATGAAGTTCGGCGAGTGTTCGAGATTCAAATATTTTCACATGCGCAGCGCCGCCAAATCCTGTGCCTGTAACAATTTGTGTGGAACCGTTGCCGTAAATGTCACCTGCAGCGACAAAAATTCCGCCAAGGAAAGATGAATCATAGGCCATGAAAGATAAAAGCTCTTTGCCGCTGATGGCATCAAAAGCTTTTACATGAGGGGCACCTCCTGCGCCTGCACCAGTGATGATATCTAGTCTGCCGTCACCATTAACATCACC
>CAXNFS010000100.1:0-9568 GCA_964201235.1 Gemmataceae bacterium
TATCAAAACCATGTCCTTCGTCCGCTGCTTACAAGTGTTAGTATTGCAGTAGATCCTGCCACCCGAGAAAATGGCTGTTTGCAAGTTATTGCGGGGTCGCATCATTGTGGCCGAATAAACCATGTGCTATCAGGTGATCAGGCTGGAGCCGACATGGATAGAGTTAATGATATCTTAAAAAGAATGCCCTTGGTTTATTGTGTAATGGAGCCGGGTGATGCGATATTTTTTCATCCCAATTTGTTGCACCGATCAGATCAGAATAATTCAGATAACTCAAGATGGTCTATGATCTGCTGCTATAACGCTGCAAGAAATAATCCTGCAAGGGAATCCCATCATCCCTCTTATACTCCTCTGCATGTGGTTTCAGATGGCAAGATAAAAGAAGTTGGGATCAAGCGTTTCTCAGATGATGCAACGGATGTTGCATGGTTAAGTGACTCTAAGGATAAAAGCGCGACGAAGCTTGAATCCTAGTAAAAGTATAAGCACTAGGGCTCGGGTTTAAAGTTTTGCCCAGACTTGCGCCAGATGTAAAAGGACTTCAACTGCTTTTTCCATCTCTTCGAGACAAGTCCATTCCAAAGGAGAATGGGGGTTGTGCTCACCCGTGGATAAGTTGGGTGTAGGCAGCCCTATTTCTGTCATCCTTGATCCATCGGTGCCACCCCGAACTGAGGTTACCTTTGGTTGCAACCCTGCGAGTTTCATGGCTTCTACAGCAAATGGTATCGCCCGAGGTTCTTTGCTCATTCCATCTGCCATATTGCGATATTGTTTTGTCACAATAATGTCAAACTTGGATTCAGGGTATTCGAGTTGAATTTGAGAAGCAATTTGGGAAAGGAAAGCTTCATATTCGCGGAGTTTCTTGGAATTAAAATCGCGCAATAGAATCTTGATTGTCACTTCTGCCACGCCGCCTGCAATAGTGTAAGGGTGAAGAAATCCTTCCATTCCCTCGGTAGTTTCAGGGGCAAGTTTTTTCGTAGGCAATCGCTCGATAAAAATAGCAGCAAGACGGATTGCATTGGTCATGCGGTTTTTTGCAATGGAAGGGTGGATGTTTCTGCCATGAATGGTGACAGTTGCCAGATCTGCAGAAAATGTTTCGCCATCGATTTCGCCCTGACCTGCCCCATCCAATGTGTAGGCTGCAATCGCTCCTAATTCTTTAAGATCTAGATGGTTTACGCCTTTGCCTATTTCTTCATCGCAAGTAAAGCAGATGCGAATATCGCCATGAATGATGCTGTTGTTTTTGATTAATTCTTGTGCAGCTTGCATGATAACAGCAACGCCTGCTTTATTATCTGCTCCTAGAAGTGTAGTCCCATCGGTGGTGATGATGGTTTTTCCTTTGAGGGGTGGAAGGTCGTGATTTTCGTTGGTGGTGATGATTTTGGTTTTATCTTTTGGAAGGATAATATCTTTGCCATCGTAGTTTTCATGAATAATAGGGGAGACATTTTTGCCCGTGGTTTCCGGGGATGTGTCCATGTGGGCGACCCATGCTATAGTGGGGATAGATTTACCTGCATTGTTTGGTATTGTGCCAAATACTAGGCCATATTCTGTTTGGTAGGCATCTTTGATTCCGATTTCATGAAGTTCTTTAACCAGCATTTTGCCTAATTCTAATTGTCCTTTTGTACTGGGATAAGTTTTGGAATTCTCATCTGCCTGGGTGTCAATTTTTACATAGTCACAAAATCGTTTGAGTAAGCTGTTGTGGTTCATGATTTCTTTTTTCCTTTAGTTGGTGTTTTAGTAACGCCCTTTTGAGGGCAAAGATCGATTAGGGCGCAATCCGAGCACTTGGGCTTTCTGCTGGCGCAAACTTTTCTGCCATGGTCGATTATCCGAAGGCCAAATATTGTCCACTCTTCTTCCTTTATCACCCGATGCAAATCTAATTCGATTTTTACGGGATCCTTGGATTTCGAAAGACCAAGCCTAAAGCTTAATCTACCTACATGGGTATCGACTGGTAGGCCTGGAATGCCATAAGCATGTCCCAAAACCACATTTGCAGTTTTTCTACCCACTCCTGCAAGAACCACTAGTTCTTCCATGGTTTTTGGTACTTCCCCTTGATGATCCTTAACCAATGCCTTGCAGCAAGCTATGATGTTTTTTGCTTTGTTCTTATAGAACCCGGTAGATCTTATGAGGGATTCGAGTTCATTGGAGTTTGCTTCTGCTAAGCTGAAAGATGTGGGAAAGCGCTTGAAAAGGGCAGGGGTTACCATGTTTACCCTGACATCCGTGCATTGTGCTGAGAGTATGGTTGCGATTAAAAGTTGCAAAGGCGATTGGTATGTAAGCGCACAATATGAATCTGGGTAAAGGTCTTTAAGTCTGTTTGCCAATCTTTGGGATCGTGCTTTTAGTTCTTTGCTGTTTTCCACGCTTTAATTAATTCCTTTTCTTAAATGCTCTGCGATCAACTATTATTAAGTCTACCTAATGATAAATATAGACTGGAGAATAGATTCCATTACCATGAAGAAAGTTTAATTGTACCCGCTAATGAAAGAAATGATTTTATGAGGCAAATTGGTTTTATTCCTGATCCTGTAGATGCTAAGAAGTTTGAAGACTACCTTTATACCCAAGGCACTCTGGTTCGCATGGATAGGCATAATGCCGGTTATAATGTGTGGGTGTTTGATGAAGATAAACTGCTTTTTGGTAAGCAAGAATTGCAGCAATACCTTGAAAACCCGCAAAGTAAGATCTATACCGATGCAGTGTTAATTGCCAAAAATCAGCGTGTTAAACAAGAAAAAGACGATAGCGCAATCCCTGAATATAAGGTGGTATTTTCAGATCAGGGAATACAATTCCCCCGAGTCACTTTTCTACTTACGATTTGTATTCTTGCAGTTAGTGTTCCTATGCTTTTGGATGATGAAAAAAAAGTAAGCATGGTTTCAATCTTTGGTTTGGCTGGACAGGGAATGGGACTTTTTTCAAATCTGGCTTTTTCCACGCAACCGTGGCGCTTAATCACGCCAGTTTTTCTCCACTTCGGTCCCCTTCATCTACTCTTTAACATCATGTTATTAGTTGAATTTGGGCGTATGATTGAATCGCAACGAGGCGTCGTTAAATTCTTTTTCTTATTCTTAGCATTGGCCGTTTTTTCAAACCTTGCTCAACTTTTCTTGGGTGGTATTAGATTTAACCAAGGTCTATATTTCGGGCCAGCCGCGCCCTTTGGGGGCATGTCGGGCGTTATCTACGGGTTATTAGGCTATGCATGGATGAAAGCAGAATTTCAACCCGAACTTGGAATAAGTGTTCCAAGTTCTACGGTTAAATTTATGCTTTTCTGGCTCGTATTATGCATGACAGGCATACTAGGCCCGGTAGCCAATATATGCCATGTTAGTGGTTTGCTCATGGGTTTGATTATCGGGTTGTTACCAAGAAAATTTACCCTTTAAAAGTTAAAGGGTTGGCCCGATACTCCACGGGGCAAATTCTTCTTCTCCAACCCCGTTGATTTCACTCTTGGTTTTTTTGCCACTTGCAACTTCAAGTATTTCTTCGAATATTTGCTTCCCAACTTCTTCCACTGGGGTTCCTTCAAGAATTACGCCTGCGTTAATATCCATGTCGTCAATCATGTGATTATACATCGGAGAATTGGTAGCAACCTTAATTGAAGGAGCGGGTTTGCATCCAAAAACAGAACCCCTACCTGTGGTGAATACCAAAACATTGGCGCCACCTGCAACAATTCCTGTCATGCTCACAGGATCATACCCAGGTGTATCCATAACAACAAAACCTTTTGCTTTAACTGGTTCTGCGTAACGAACAACATCTACCATTGCAGTGCTTCCGCCTTTTGCGATTGCCCCTAGGGACTTTTCAAAGATGGTGGTAAGCCCGCCATCTTTGTTACCGGGAGAAGGATTATTATTGATTTCAGCACCGAAAATACCGGTGTACCATTCCCACCATTTGATTCTATCCACGAGTTTTTGGCCAACTTCCTTGGAAATTGCTCTGCGTGTTAAGAGATGTTCTGCGCCATAGATTTCGGTGGTTTCCCCAATGATCGAGGTTCCTCCTTGGGCAATTAATAAATCAGAAGCAATCCCAAGAGCAGGGTTGGCGGTGATTCCGCTATTGCCATCGGATCCACCACAATTCGTTCCCAGAATAATTTTATCTGCGGAAATTTTTACCCGCTTGTGTTGGTTAACCGAAGGAAGAAGTTCAGCAATGGCTTTAATGCCTGCATCAACGGTTTTTTTAATGCCGCCACATTCTTGAATACTTAAAACCAGTGGTTTATTTTTAGTGCCATTCAACTGAATGAGATTCTGGTTTTCGATCAGATGGATTGCCTGGCCTGTTTCGCAGCCAAGGCCAATTAAAATGTAGGCAGCAACATTTGCATGCTTGGCAAAGCCTGCAAGGGTCAAATCAAGTTGATTATGGTCTGGCCCGTTGTACTGCATTGCGCAACCAGCCTTGTGCGTGATCGCTACCACGCCATCAACATTCGGGTATTGCTTTAGTAAATCGGAAGCACGAAATCGTTCGGAAATGTATTTACTGGTACTGGATGCACAATTAACGGTGCTTATAATTGCGATGTAATTGCGTGTGCCATACCTGCCATCGCCCCGATCGTATCCCATGAAATGTCTTAGTTCAGATGGTTTGGCAGGGTGGGGTGGTAGATCTGCGCAAAAGGCGTAATCTCGGGCGAAATTTTCAGCACCGATATTGTGCACATGCACATGATCGCCTGGATTAATATCCGTGGTCGCAAAGCCAATAATCTGGCCATATTTGATGACTGTTTCGCCCTTTTTAATATGCTTTAGAGCCATCTTATGGCCTAAACCAATTCTTTTAGAAGGTGCAATTTTATCCCCACTCACATCGATCGAGACGCCTGTTTCGAGCGTGCGCGTCGCTATTGCGACATTATCTTCAGGGCGTAAATGAATTGCTGGTGGGACTTCAATTTTGCTTGCCATCTTTTGCTCCATGTAAAACAACAAATTGCTTCTTTAACAATTTATTGATTTTAACCATTTTGAGATGCCTTCACATCAACCCTTTTGATTTTGTGAAGAATTGGCGTGCATTAAACATTTAATTTTTTAGTTGTAAATTCTTTGTTAGTTTAGTCTTATGAATGAATGAATGATTTATTCAATATTAGGATTTTTTATACATGCTTAATTGCCATGTAGGAACATTTACAGCAGATATTTCCCCACCCTTAGGCCATCCACTTTGTGGAGGTGGTATAGAGCCTGTGCGTGGGCAGGATGATCCATTGGAAGCTGTTGGTATTGTACTTTTGGGTTGCGGTGCACCCGTGGTTCTGTGTGCTTTGGATTGGTGCGAAATTCGTAATGATGCATATCTTAAATGGCGTCAGGTACTTGCTGAAGCTGCGCATACTACTATCGAGCGAGTACATGTCCATGCTGTTCATCAGCATAATGCCCCCATAGCCGACATTGAAGCTGAAAAAATAATTCAAATCAATAATGCTTCTTCCAGTTTGGATCTCAAGTATTTTGATCAGTGCCTTTTAAAAACTGCAGAGGCATTAAAAGCCTGCCTTGCAAAAACAAAAAAAATAAACCGAGTTGGAACTGGCTATGGCAATGTGAATCAAGTTGCATCGAATCGCAGAATTCTTGATTCAGAAGGCAAAGTAAAATACACGCGCACTAGTGCAACTAAAAGTAAAGAAATCCGTGATTTTCCAGAGGGATTGATTGATCCAATTTTGCGAACACTCAGTTTTTGGATGGGTGAAAAACCAGTTGTTGCAATACATTATTACGCCACACACCCAATGAGTTATTATGGTGATGGCATGGTGAGTTCTGATTTTATCGGCTTGGCGCGAAGAAAGCGGCAGGCTGATTCCCCTTCAGTTTTTCAAATGTATTTTACTGGCTGTGCGGGAAATATTACCGCAGGGAAGTACAACGATGGCAGTAAAGAAAATCGTGCCATATTAAGGGATAGGATTTATCTCGGGATGACCGATGCTTGGAAAGTCACATACACTTCCCCAATTACAAAAATGGATGTGCGTGTTGAACAGATTAAGTTGGGGAAACGAAACGAGAAAGAATTCTCCCTAGAAGAAAATTTGAAACTGGTTGCAGATAGTAAAGAAACAAAAGTTAAACGGAACATTGCAGCATTAAAACTTGCATGGCTGCAAAGGCGAGAACAAACGATTAATATTTCATGTTTGGACTTGGGCGTTGCCTCGATATTGAATTTGCCTGGCGAAGCTTTTATTGAATATCAGTTGGCGGCTCAAGAAATGCGCCCTGATTTATTCGTTTGTGTTGCTTCTTATGGGGATGGTGGGCCAGGTTATATTCCAACTGACAAAGCTTTTGTAGAAGGAGGGTATGAGCCGACTGGGGCTTTCGCACCGCCTAATGAAGGGCTTCTAATCAGCACAATCAGCAAGTTGTTGGGCCCAAAAGCCCCGCAATCCATAATTCCTTTTAAACGATTCAAGAAAAAGAACAAGTAAGCTTGTAGAATAGTGGCATGGATATGCTTTAGTCGTCTCGTTTTCCTGAGCTTGTTATTTGTTGCTTTTAACGATGATTGGATTATGCAAATGCCTGCTTCTTCTTTAAAAATTGGTATGATAGGTTTGGGTGTAGTTGGCACGGGAGTTGCCAAATTACTGTTTGAGCAGCAAGAAAGGCTGGCAAAAAAAGCCGGCAGGCCACTCGAACTCACCAAGATCGCTGTCCGCGACCCCTCTAAACCGAGGGATATAAATATACCTGATTCAATTATTACTTCACGCTGGGAAGATGTGGTAAATGACCCTTCCATCGATATCGTAGTTGAACTGGCAGGTGGCACCACTTGGACCAAGAAAGCCATTTTAGATTCTCTAGCCTCTGGCAAACATATTGTTACTGCCAACAAAGCTTTGCTTGCAACCCATGGCAAGGAAGTTTTTGATTGTGCCA
Organism: Gemmataceae bacterium; assembly: GCA_964201235.1. Classification (GTDB taxonomy): domain Bacteria; phylum Planctomycetota; class Planctomycetia; order Gemmatales; family Gemmataceae; genus UBA969. Next base: position 7,002 of record CAXNFS010000100.1, read on the forward strand.
GGAAATATAATCGATGCGTAGCTTTTGAAGCAAGCGTTGCTGGCGGTATTCCGATCATTGGTGCTCTTACGCAAGGCCTTGCTGCAAATAAAATCATTGGGCTGCGTGGCATTCTGAATGGCACATGTAATTTTATTCTTACAAGTATGAGTGAAACGGGCGATTCCTATCAAAATGCTTTGGCTGAAGCTCAAAAACTCGGGTTCGCTGAAGCTGACCCGACCATGGATGTTGATGGTACCGATACCGCGCATAAACTTGCAATTTTGGTGCAAATTGCTTTCGGACAAACTGTTCCCTTTAGTGCCATTGATCGTGTTGGCATTGCTGGGTTAAACAGCATTGATATTCATTTTGCCCATGAGTTGGGCTATGGCATAAAATTGCTTGCTGAAGCTTGGATTAATGATGGCAAACTCGCAGTTCATGTTTCTCCTGTTTTACTTCGAATGCATTCCCCACTTGCACAGGTTCGTGGTGCCTATAATGCAATTCAGGTAATTGGCGATGCGGTAGGCGATACCCTTCACTATGGCCTTGGTGCAGGTCGAATGCCCACTGCCTCTAGTGTGGTTGCAGATATTATCGATATCGCTGTTGGCAGGGCGCAAAATACTTTTACTTCCATGAATTTGTGGTCTGATTCTAGTTCTGTAACTCCCTTGCTCTTAAGTGATGATGTTAATAGTAGATATTATCTTAGGTTGCTAGTGGAAGATAAACCTGGTGTTCTTGCGGATGTTACACGCTTGCTTGCCAATCACCAAATTAGTATCGCTTCTATTATTCAACATGAAGCGCAGGGCGAAAATGCAAACGGTAAGGTTCAACTGGTCATTATGACCCACTTATCCAAGTGCGGAAAATTCAAAGCTGCGGCCAATGAATTGACTCGTCTCGATTGTGTATCGGGCAGTGCTGTGCATTATCCTGTCGAAGATTAACCCCATAGGTAACTAAAATGAAGTATGTAATTGTCATTCCAGATGGATGTGCTGATGACCCACAAGTATCCTTGGGTGGAAAAACCCCGCTTCAAGCTGCCAACAGGCCTGCGATGAATGCCGCTGCGAAAATGGGAATGGTTGGTTTATCCAACAATGTTCCCGCATCGCTTACCCCCGCAAGCGATGTTGCCACGCTTAGCCTATTTGGTTACGACCCATTGGAGGTTTATACAGGCAGAGCCCCACTTGAAACCGTGGCTATGGGCATCAAACTAAACCCAGGCGATTGGGCGATCCGTTGTAATCTTGTGAATGTTGTTGATGGCGTGATGAAAGATTTTACCGCAGGCCACATCGCAAACGAAGATGGTAAAGAACTCATCAACACGCTTCAAGAAAAGTTGGGCGGAGAAATTAAATCGCCTTCCGGGAAGGTGATGGGTGTGCTTGAATTTCATGCTGGAGTAAGCTATCGAAACATATTGGTTTATCGGTGCAAAGAACCCGCGCCATTTGCAAAAGAAACTAAAGGACAACCGCCCCATGATATCCCTGATAAAGGTGTCGCACCGTATCTTCCTAGCGGGCCTGGATGTGAATTGTTGAATGAGATCATGCAAAAAAGTCAGGCATTATTTCTTGATCATAAGGTGAATAAGAAACGAATCGCAGAAGGCCATAAACCAGCTACCCAGTGCTGGCTTTGGGGTATGGGCGTTTCTCCGGTGTTAAAAAAGTTTGCGGATGTTCACAACGTGAATGGCGCAATCATCAGTGCGGTTGATCTCGTTCGAGGTGTCGGCATGTTGCTGGGTTGGAACCGTATCGATGTTCCCACTGCAACAGGATATCTTGATACCGATTACGCTGCCAAAGGTCGTTACGCCATTGAAGCAATCAAAAATCACGATCTTGTTTGTGTACATGTTGAAGCACCAGACGAAGCTTCGCATGAAGGTCGGGTAGATGCCAAAATTGAAGCTCTAGAACAAATCGATCGACACATTGTTGCGCCACTGATGGCGGTATTGCCCAGCTACAAGGATTGGCGCATTTTAATTTCGCCTGACCACCGAACACCAGTTCAGACTCGTGCGCATTCGCATGGTGCGGTTCCGTTTGTTATTGCAGGTACTGGTATTCTTGCAAATGGGCAGGAGACTTATGATGAAGTTGCTGCCGCTGCTAGTTCAGTTCTTTTTGCCAAGGGGCATGATTTAATGAAGGTTTTTCTTAAATAAACAATCACCTGCATTTAAGGAAAATGCAGGTGAATTTTGTTCGAGCTTAGCGCTGGAAAATAGGTATGTACTGTGCAGGCACGGAGAGTGCAATTACAGCAATACTGGTTTGGTAAATAGGCCCAACTTTGTGTGAGTCGAGATTGTTACCAGACCACGAACCATCCGGGCCTTGTTCTGGCAAAACAAGTTCTTTTAGTTTTGCATACCATGAGTTCCAAGCAGCACCACCCACTTGATGCATGGCATGGCTGGCATAGTAATGGCCATACCAAAAGTGAGATTTACTCTTGAAGTGTTTTTCAAGATATTCGACAGCTAGGGGAATATCCTTGGAATCATATTTGCCAGCTAACTGTAAAACACAAAGCCCTGCTGC
>CAXNFS010000101.1:0-9505 GCA_964201235.1 Gemmataceae bacterium
ATGCCTGTCCAAGGTGACTAAGCTATAGGTAGGCGTTTTGCCTGTGTTGAACCTTAGCCATCTTGGGATGGGCCGGTATTTATGCTTTCTTCGAAACACCTTGATGATTCACCCCGGGGCTTCTGGTACGGCTTGATTAATTTTGAGCACCGCCTTCCCACGCCGGATGATTTTAAAATCGATCGCATGCGTAAGGTTTTAGACATTCTCGGTAACCCAGAAAAAAAAATCAATTTTGTTCATGTGGCCGGGAGCAAGGGCAAGGGTTCTACTTCTGCCATGCTTGCTGCAATTCTTTCACATCAGGGATTTCGCACAGGACTTTATACTTCCCCCCATTTGTTTTCTGTGGAAGAGCGGTTCAGTATCAATGGCCAAAACATTTCTGCGGATTCCCTCGATTTAATTCTTACGAAGATTAAAACAGCCATTGGGTTTCCGCAGTGCGAGCCACTTGGGTTTGTCCCCACTTTTTTTGAAGTTGCAACCGTTGTAGCGTTCATTCATTTTTTGGAAAACAAAGTAGATTTGGCAATACTCGAAGTTGGTTTGGGAGGCCGGTTGGATTCCACCAATGTTTGCAACCCTTTGCTTTCTATCATTACCACCATTAGCTTGGATCATGAAAAGCAGCTTGGGCCCACACTTTTACATATCGCTAGAGAAAAAGCTGGAATTATTAAACCTAACATTCCGGTTATTAGCGGGGTTTGCAACTCAGGGCCAAGGCAGGTCATTGAAGATATTGCATCCACGATGGGTTCTAAGTTGGTTCAAGCCAATGTGGATTTTACTTGGGTTTATCAGCCAGGGATTTTTAAAGATAGTTTGATTGTTGCGCCCTCAGTGCAGATTAAAACTCAAAAAAAACAATGGCCATGGATGGAAATGATTTTGTTGGGTGAGCATCAGGCAGCAAATGCTGCGATAGTTGTAAGCGCGGTGGAAGAATTGCGTTTATTGGGGTTTATGATTTCGGATGAAGCGGTGCAATGGGGGCTGGGCAATACAAAATGGCCTGCCCGTATGCAAGTTATTTGTCAAAGCCCATGGGTTGTTGTTGATTGCGCTCATAATGGGGCATCAGCAGCGGCGTTGGTGCGAACTATCAAAGAAAGTTTTCCAGAAGTTCCAAGGGTATTACTCTTTGGCGCAAGTGCGGACAAAGACATTTCTGGCATGTTTCAAGAATTCTCGGGAATATTTACCAAGGTTATCTTTGCGCAATCGATAAATAGCCCAAGAGCAGCAAAGCCGGAAGAATTGTTAGGTATTTGGGCCCAAAACAGCACTGGTGAAGCTTTTCTTGCTGAAACTTTAGAAGAAGCGGGAAGAAAAGCTTTTTTTGCAACACCCAACCCCGGCATTCTGTGCATCACCGGTTCGGTCTTTCTCGCTGGAGAAATCTCCCCGATCCTTTCAAAGCTAATATCTGGCGATTGATCTAAGTTAAGCCAATTCGATTTTTTAAAGTTTTTTTTCAAGATACCATTACTAACAAATTAATTATCGTTTTTAGTTCTGTGGTCTTTTTTGGTAGTATAATAGTGTTAGGAATTTAACAACCAGTTTTTTGGTTCGGGAGGATCTCGGACATGTTAATAGCATACCGTAAAAATTTACTTACAATCGCAGCCACTTTCATGGTGATAGCTTCCATCAATAACTCTACTGCTATTGCAGAAGATGAGTTAGTGACGCGTGCTCGCCAGCTCCGGGAAGTTGCAATACAAAAAAGAGAGAACGAAACAAAGCAGGCTTTGACTGAATCTTTAAGATTGTCTAAGTTTTCTTTGACTAGAGCAGCAGAGTATTTGAAACCGATTCTCGAAAGCATTGAAAGCGATGAATTGCTTCCTGCAGAAAAGCGCGATTCTCTTGCTCGTGGCATTCGATCCCAAATCAAGGTTTATGAAAAGAATATTGGCGTATCCGCTTCCAAAAATCTGGATGCTGTTCAATCGCAGGCGCAAGCGAATGAGCGTATTGCTGATATTGACCGCACTTCACGAGAAAATGAAAAGCTTTCTAGAAATATCGACTCAATTAAAAATCTTCGTAAAGATGGCCAAACTGCTGAAGCTAACCGTAGCTTTGATGAGCTTGCAAAAAAGTATCCAAATAATCTCGAGGTCCAAGCTCTTGGAAGACTTAGCAAGTTTCAAGATAATATCGGTGCTGAATCCAAACTTCGTGCCACCCGTTCCGATATGATGCTTGCTCTTCAAAGAGATATTCTTAAAGCATCAATTCCCGTCAGTGGTGATATATCATTCCCTGATGATTGGGTTGAGAAATCTAAACGCCGTACTGCGGGCGCTAAAGTTAGCGAAGAAGATCGTAAAATCATGAATACGATGTCTTCCCCTTTAACCTTTAGCCTTAAGAATGAACCCTTCCAATCATTCCTTGATATCATGGAAAAACAATTTGGCAGCCCCTTGGTGATTGATCAACAAGCATTGCAATTGATGAATATCACTACTGAGACGCCTATTACTGTTAACTCCCGGGGTTGGAGTACTCGTACTATCCTAAGAAAAGTGCTTTCAGATCTTGGGCTATCGTATGTGATCAAAGAGAAAACAATACACATTACTAGCCCTGATCGGGCTAAAGAAACCATGACCACTAGGGCCTATCCCATTGGTGATATCATTGGCAATATGAACATGAATATGCCCGGGAATTACAATCAAGCTGTGTTCATTCAGAATGTTCAAAACATCATGAATAGCATCATGGCACTTGATCCAAAAAGCTGGCAACCTGAAGGCGCTGGATCGATTGTTTTCGAACCAAGTACCATGTCACTCATCATTAGGCAAACAGCAGAGTTTCATTTTTTGGTTGGATCCAAGTAACCGTTTAATTTGTTCGGACAAAATTACTATGAGTGAGTTTTTTCCTCTTCCTAATGAATTGGCAAAGCACAATATCTTTCCAGGGGTTAGTATCACCACCTGTGCTGCTTCTAAGATGATGATGTCGCTGGTTAAGATGGAGCCTAATTCGGAAGTTAAAAGCCATTCTCATCCACATGAGCAAATTGGAATTGTGCTCAAGGGTAGGGCGGTTTTTAAAATAGGCGATGAAAAGAAAGAACTTGCTGTAGGCGACTTTTATCGCATTCCTTCAAATGTGGTTCATCAGGTTTGGTCGTTTGAAGAAGGCGCTGAAGCCCTTGATATTTTTAGTCCCATTCGTGAAGATTATCTTTAAGCTGCCAGTCTGATTTTCTCTGTCTTCATTAATGGCTTATTGTCCATGTAAAGCTCCATACGCCTTAAGGCTTCAATCGATCTTCCTTCATCAACGCCAAAACTAACTCTGGCATAGCCTGCTCCGGATGGGCCAAAGAGGGTGCCTGGCTTAATCAAAACCTTGTAATTTAATTCAAGTTCCTGACAGAAGTGAATCGAATTGATTTCTTTGCGCCAAATGGGAATCCAAATATATGGCCCTCCAGCAGGCCAAAAAGGATCCAATCCCATCCCTGCAAGTTTTTGAAAATTGTGCTTTCTGTTTTCCGTAAGACGATTCAGAAACTCATACCATTCGTTTGATTGTGCTTTTTGGATTGCATCAACAAGAATTTGCTGGCTTAATACGCTTGTGCTTGCATTGCGCATTTTTAACAACAATTTGCATGGAGCAATTAAATTTTCGTTACCGGTTAACCATCCCACATTTGCTGCAGATATACCGTGGCTTATGCTTAAACTGCCCGCATTAAGTGATAATTTTCGAGTTTCATTTGAGTTGCCTGGGTGGAAAGGGCTTCCATCAAGTTGTAATCCCATCAAAGATTGATCCCAAATCAACAGGCAATTGTTTTGAGAAGCGCAGTTGCCTATTCTTAGAAAATCTTCCTCATGGAAAACTCCACCTGTTGGAATAGATGGATTTGATAAAATTGCGACCCTGCTTTTTCGCATCTGTCTCTTTAATTCTGTTTCGGAAAAATGCAATCTACCATCTTCATGTCGTAAAGTGATCCAGATTGGATTAGCGCCATGATTGCGAACAAGTTGTTCATGATTCACTGGGCATGGATCTGGTAAAAGGACATTATCACCAGGGTTTACAAAGGTTTCTAGGGCAGTTTGAATTGCGTGAGTTATTCCATTTGTAATTAACACTTCATTGATTGGATTAAAAGGAACCCCGTATTCCAGGTCGAGGTAATTTGAAACTGCATCCCGGGTTTCAGAAAATCCTTCTTGTGGAGATAAATCTTTAATAACCAAAGTTCGAGGAAGAACCTGTACCGGAATTCCCAATCCTTGGATGTGATCGCAAGAAAGGTCAAGATAATCAGGCGAGGGTGTATTTATGAAAGTATCTGCGTTTGCAAATGATTCAAAATCGCCCTGCAAAATTGTATCACTGCAGCTTGCTAGGATATTGTTAGGTGCGGAAAATAAATTTGCTGCACCGGGAATCCAGTTGCCTAGGCCTGCTTCGGCCAATGTTTTTTTAAGCCAGAAAGGGTATTTCACAGTTGTATCTTCCAAAAAATTAAGGGAACTATCTGCCTTTATCCTCAATATTAATTTGTGGAAAGACCAGTTTTATCAGGTGATGCAGTTTTTCTTTTTAATAGCGAAATGCTGGTAAAATAGGCGGAATTGCTGAGGTGTTGTAATTAAACTGAAGGCGCGTCTTTTTTCTCGTCAGCAGGCCAATCTTGAAATCGGATTGCCATTCTTCTTGATATGCCCGATTCTTGCATTGTAATTCCATAAAGAACATCAGCACACGCCATCGTTCGTTTGGAATGGGTAATAAGGATAAACTGGCTCTTATCCATGAAATCGCGCAATACATTAGTGAATCGATTTACATTGGCCTCATCAAGTGCAGCGTCAACCTCATCGAGTAGGCAAAAAGGGCTTGGCTTGTTGCGAAAAATTGCCAGAAGTAATGCTACAGCAGTCATGGTTTTTTCACCGCCGCTCATCAAAGAGATGCTGCGTAATTCTTTCCCAGGTGGTTTTGCTTTAATCTCAATACCGCATTCCAAAACATCCTGTTCATCTTCAAGTATTACATCAGCCATACCGCCGCCGAATAGTTTGCGGAATAAATCTTGGAAGTGAGTCCTTACATTCTGGAAAGTTTCGATGAACAATGATCTGCTATCTGCATTGATTTTGCTGATAATTTCTTCGAGGGCTTTTTTTCCTGAAACAAGGTCGTCATATTGTATTTTAAGGCTTGAGTGTCTGAATTCTAAGTTTGTCAATTCTTCGAGCGATTCGATATTAACATTTCCTAATCTATGAATCTTATTGCGGAGTTCTGTAATTTCATCTGCAATTACTGTCGTTTCGATTGGAGGCATCGAATTAATTTGGTCAGTGCCTTCTACTGGGGCTTGGCTTTGTAAATATAGTTCGTCAAGATTAATTTCGTAATCATCCTTCATTCGAGTACACATAGAGTCGCGTCGGATTTGAAGATCGTTGACTGCCAATTCGCGGCCATGCACCAATTCTTGTTTGTTTCTCCAAGCTGTTCTGTCGGAATAAGCCTTTGATACAAAGGTTTCTTTTTCTTTAACTGTTTTGGCTTTTTCCAATAAAAGAAATCGTGCCTTTTCTTCAGCTTGATCTTTTTTCAGAAACCATAATGCAAGTTGGGAAGTGACATTAAGGATCGAAAGATTGAGCGTGTCTGATCGCAATTTTATTTCAATAATCTGTGTTTGGGTTCTGGATTGTTCAATTTTTCTGCCTGAAAGTTCGTCGTTTGCGGAATTAAATCTGGTTTTAAAAGCTTCAGCTCGTTCTTCGGCTTGGGCAAATGCAACTCTTGCGACGGTCGTTTTTTCGGTTCTCACCCGTCTTTGGAGCTCGATGTCGCGTAGTCTTTCTTCCCCAACCTTTACGAGTTCTTCCATCTTTAAGCAGACTACTTCAAGTTCTTCGGCCTGGTTTTTAAAAGCTTCCAGTTCCTTGGTTTCTTTTTCCGTGTCGTCATCAAGGTTCCTTAGTTCGTTGCCACTGACTTTTAATTCTTCATCCATTCCATCCTTGCGTTGTTTTTGTCGTTCGATTCTAGCCCTAAGATCGCTCAACTGTTCCGCGAGGATATCAATATCGCGTCTTTGGTTTTCAATTCGAGTATCTGCAAGCGAGATTGCGCTTTTTGTTTCATCCAAACTGGATTGAGCCAAAGCAATGGAATCTTCAATTTTAATAAGGGTGTTTTTTAATTCTCTTAATTCAGCTTTTCGTGAAAGAATGCCTGTTTCCGCATGATGGGTTCCCATGGTTAGGGTGCCATCAGGTTCAAGGATTTCGCCTAAAAGGGTTAAAAATCTTATCGAAGGATAAGAAGCGGAAAGCGTTCTTGCAAAATCCATGGATTTAACAATCAGAGTTTGTCCCAAAAGCCATTGAGGCAGATTCGGGAAATCTGGATTGTTACATTTAACAAACTCATGGGCCCAACCAACGATTTCAGGTTGTTTCTCTAATAGAATCGATGTTTCAGATGAGGAATTAGCAACCTGAATATTGTTTTGTAAAAAACCTTGGAAAGAAATCCTACTTGAAAAAGCCTCTGAATTAGATGCCAGCGCTTTGATCAGGGATTCTTGATCCTGAACAAGAATGCGTTGTGATTTTTCACCAAGAGCAAGATCGATGAGCACTGCAAATTCAGTTGATACTTCAAGGAAATCCGCAACAACGCCCAGAATGGTGTTCCATAAAAGTGAAGATGGGTCTTTGCTAAGCTCAAGAATTTCTTTTAGCCCAACGCCAAAGCCTTCCAAACTTTTTTCTAATCCTTCAAGAACTTCAAGGCGGCTGACTGTGCCACTTCGATTAGCTTGAAATTCCGAAAGTTCTTTTGCGAATAGGTCACGCGCCAACTCTAATGCTTCTTTTTCTTTTCCCAAATCAAGAAGCGTGGTCTTCGATGCTGCCAACCTTATTTGTAAAATTTCGTCAGCGATTGCCAATTCGCCAAGTTCCGCGTCAAGAACAGCTAGGCTGCCCACGGTGTTTTCGTTGCGTTGCCTAAGCCTTTCTGCTTCTCGATGATAAGATTCCAGTTTGGCTCTGGAACCTGTAAGGGCATTTTGTAGTCGCGCAAGCATGCGCATATTCTCAAGGTGTTCTTCCTTGGATTTTATGACTGAAATGCGGAGAGAAGAATCTTCTTCAGATGCTTCTTTTTCTGTTTTTTCAAGAGTTTCGACGATTATTTTTGAAGCAGTGCAACTCGATTCTGCAAGTTCGGCCTCCTGCCTGAGCGATTCAAGTTGCGATTCCAAGAGGGATAATCTTTTGTTGTGATCCATCAGGGATTTGCGTGCCTGAAGGAGATCTCGTTCCGAAGTTTCGAGAGAGTCGCGGTCACTTTTTTTCGAAGAGTCGCCTGCAGCAATATTTTGCCTAGCTTCAGAAATCAACAGATCTCCACTTCGTATTTGTTCATCGAGTTGTGCTACCAGAGATTCTTTTTCCCGAGCTTTTTTCTCGAGTTCATCGGTTTCTGATAAACCTTGTTCTAAATCGTTTTTAAGAGAGGATAGCTTGGTATATTCCGATTCGAGATTTTCTGTGAGTTGCGAGTATTCTTGAAGCCCAAGGTTTAGTCTTAATTCTTTTAGCCTTTCAGAATATTCCTGCCATTTTTGTGCCTTGGTTGCTTGCAACCGTACTGTTTTTAATTGTCTTTCTACCTCTTCCAGAATATCTTTGAGGCGTTCAACATTTTGATCAACTCGTTCCAACCTTCTAAGAGATTCAAGTTTTTTCACTTTAAAACGGCTGATACCTGCAGCCTCATCAAAAATGATTCTTCGATCTTTTGGGGAAGATTGTAAAAGGCCGTCAACTTTGCCCTGTTCGATAATACAGTAAGCATCTGAGCCAGCACCGCTACCCATGAACAAATCTTTTATATCTTTTAGCCTGCATATTTTTCGGTTAATCAGGTATTCGCTATCGCCATTCCTGTAAACCCTGCGAGTTACTTGGACTTCGGCGCTTTCTGTTTGGAATATTTTTTTTGTGTTGTCAAAGAGGAGAGAAACTTCAGCAAGGCCATTGGCTTTTCGCGATGCGGAACCATTAAAGATAACATCAGTCATCTCCCCACCACGAAGGCTGCGGGCGCTTTGTTCGCCTAGTACCCAGCGGATTGCATCGACAATATTGCTTTTGCCCGAACCATTGGGGCCAACGATGGCAGTGATGCCAAGAGGGAAATTAAAGTCTGTTTTATCGGCAAAGGATTTGAAGCCGGTTAATTCCAAACTTTTTAACATGCAGCATTCCGTTTAAGGTGTAGCCCAGGGCAAGGTGCCCTGGTGCCCCCGGTAATAAATTATTTGTCTTGCCCGTTTTTTAATCGCTCTGCAGTTGCTTTTTCCTTGGTTACAGGTTTTTTGTTTAGCAGAGCTTCCTGATCCTCAGTGTTTGAAAAACTCAAAGGTTTAACAGGAGCATATAAATTAGGGGTTGCAGAGGGATCGGGTCTGGCATCCATTGCGAGTCCGATTTCTTCGTTTTTCCCTTTTTTCATTTTTCCAGCCTTTACCAAATCATATACCGAAACAGCCTGAGGAAGTGCATCATTTCTTACCCTGCAAGTAAGGGCCTGAGTAGTATCAGCTTGGCGAAGCAGTTCGGTGACATCTGGGTAAAGAGCACCCATATCTGCCAAAGTTTGAAGTATCTCACTGACAGTTAGGCCAGTTGATTTCCTCATGGTTTTACCGCTCCGTAGAGGAATGCGCGAGATATTACATTTTTCATCATCTTTGCCTGAGGTAAGGGTGAATTCACCTGCAAGTAACGAGAAAGGCGGCCTAAAGGCTGGTTCTTTGCCAAACAAAACGATCTCTGGGCGCTTACTTGTAGAGATATGAACCATGCCAGGCGTGTCAGGTGAAACCCGATGCAGCCAGAATGATTCGTTCAAAAATTCGCCCTGAATTGTTTCGTTCTTTTCGTCAAGTGCCCGTAATGCCCGGAATGCACCGTAGCGGGTTTCATCATCTGTGCATGAGTAAAGAATTTCGCGTAACTTGACTTGGCAAATAGCTTCATCAAGTGATGCCATTGCTGTAAGTGAAAAAGCCCTGAGCATGGGTTGATCAATAACGGATCGGGCCAATTCTTCTCCACAAGAAGGGCTGCCCAAATAAGCCAGCGATTCTGCAGAACTAAATCGAATCAATGGATGTTCGTTCTTAAGGCCATTCTTTAAAGTGTTAATGGTTTCTTGCCCTAACGCTTCAAGTCTAAGTGCTGCGGTTACGCAACGACTAGGATCCATAAGGTCTTCATTAAGTTTTTTGATGTAGTTGGCGCGTCCTTGTCCGCCTTTACCTGCATCGTTTTCTCTGGTGGGAATGAGCCTTACCACTCTAAGAAATCGTGGATGATTTAATTTGTACTGTGTGGGAACCCTTAATGAAACGGAGATATTGTTTTTAGTGCTGGCAATAACAGCGCCTGGATCGCCTTTGCTGATTTGGAAA
>CAXNFS010000102.1:0-9502 GCA_964201235.1 Gemmataceae bacterium
TTGCAACTTGAAAAAGGCAAGCTCGTCAAAGATTCTAGAAACTTTTCTTATGTCACCGGCAATGCTGGCAATTAGGGATTAGACTCATGAATAATATTGAAAAGTATCTTTTGGAATTACTTGATAGCCCGCTGCAGTTGGGCGCGTTAATTCTTGGAATGATCGCTTTCCTTGCAGTAATTGTATTTGCTAATAGCTACCTATTTTACTTTCGTCTTATGTTTTTAAATCTTAGGCGTAATATTATTCGTACGAGCCTTACTGCAATTGCCTCGATTGTTTTGGTGTTTGTTGTCACATTGGTATGGACTGTTCTTTGGTTTTTAAATCTGGTCACTTCTGAAAAAGCAAAAGATTTCAAGGCGATAATTACCGAGAAATGGCAGATCCCCAGCCAGATGCCTTATGCATATGAAGCCAGCCTTTCAGAAGGTGCGCCAGGCCAAGAGGGGGATTATAAGATTGATAAAAGTGTTGATGCGATGACATGGCAATTCTATGGGGCGACCATTGATCCGGAGAAAAAAACGCGCGATAACATTATCTTTTTCTTCAGCATGGAACCCATGAAGATGACCAAGATGATGGACGGGATGGAAGAATATAGCACTTCGCAATTGGATCAACTCAACAAGCTTTGCGAAGAAATGGTAAAGGATAAGCGTAAAATTATCGTAGGAACAGAAAGATTGCAGGCAATCAATAAAAAAGTCGGAGAACGAATTAAGCTAACTAGTTTTAATTATAAAGGTATCGATCTTGAAGTTGAAATCATAGGTTCATTCCCAGAAGGTCGCTATAACCAAAGTGCCATTTTGAATCGTGATTATCTAAACGATTCCTTAGATGACTACAACAGAAAAAATCCAAATTCGAAACATCCCATGACCAATCGGAACTTAAATCTAGTTTGGATCAGGGTTCCCGACAAGGATGTTTTTCAAAAAGTTGAACGACAGATTACTGATTCGCCTTCTTTTACAAGCCCTGCGGTGAAAGTGGAGACTGCTTCCTCGGGTATATCCACATTTCTCGATGCTTATCGCGATCTACTTTGGGGACTTCGATGGATTTTAGCTCCATTTATTCTGGCAACGATGGCGCTGATTATTGCAGTTGCGATAAGTATTAGCGTGCGTGAACGAAGGAAAGAAATCGCAGTTATGAAAGTCATTGGGTTTACGCCAATCCAAATTCTTTTTCTGGTGCTTGGCGAAGCAGTTATGGTTGGGGGATTTAGCGGCTTGATTAGTTCTATTGCGACAACGATGGTTATCAACAATGTGTTTGGTGGTATTAAGTTCCCTATTGCGTTTTTCCCGATTTTTATGATTCCCATTGATGCAATCTGGTGGGGGCCTGCAATTGGAATTAGCACCGCTTTAGGTGGCAGTTTGCTTCCCTCTCTTTCTGCTTGCAGGGTAAAGGTTTCTGAAGTATTTGCAAGAACCTCTTAAGTAATATCGGAGCCTTTATATGAGTCTTTTTTCTATGCTGGCGGCTTCTTTGGTTTCTATTGTCGCCCTTACTATTTTGCTGGCTTTGGTTGGCAAGGTTCCTATTAATTACAGCATTCGAAACTTAATTGTTCGTTGGCCTATTTCTCTTATGACCGCACTCGCATTCACCATGGTGATTGGTGTTCTTATTGTGATGCTTGCGTTTGTTAATGGGATGTACAAATTGACAGAAAGTAGTGGCCACCCTGAAAATATCATTGTGCTTTCTGATGGGGCCACCGATGAAATCTTCAGCAACTTGGGATATAGCGATGTTAGTGAAATTGAATTTAATCCTGGTGTGAGCCGTGATGAATTGGGGAAACCCCTTACCAGTTGGGAAACTTATGTGATTGTTAATCAGCCTATTCCCTTGCACGCTCGTAAAGGCGATAGGCGCAGGAGATTTATTCAGGTCCGGGGTATTCTAGATCCTGCAAGATCCGGAAAAGTTCATCATTTGGTTTTGAAGTCGGGAGATTGGTTTTCTACTGGGGATGCTGGGGGTGGGGTTAGGGAAGTTACTGTTTCAGAACCTGGTAAGGAACCCAGAAAAGTTAATGCTACAGAAGCTGTTTTAGGTCAGGGTATCGCCAAGGAAATCGGGCCTGATTACATGAAGCCCAGCCTTGAGGTTGGTGATGTCTTTAATATGGGAGATAAGTATTGGGTTGTTGCAGGAATCATGGAATCAGGTGGCTCTACTTTTGATTCTGAAATCTGGGCCAAATGGAAAACCGTTGCTGAAAGGTTTGGCAAAGTTACATACACCACTCTTGTTATCAAAACCGATAGCAAAGAAGTTGCGTATGCCACTGCTACAGACATTGTGAAGAATTTTAAAAAAGCGGCTTTGCAGGCGTTTGTAGAAACAGATTACTACGACAAATTAAACAACACCAATAAACAATTTCTTGTTGCGATCTTATTTGTTGCAGCCGTGGTTGCAATCGGTGGTGTTTTTGGAATTATGAACACAATGTTTGCTGCGATTAGCCAGCGAAGCAAAGATATTGGCGTGTTGCGGATTGTTGGATTTGCCCCTTGGCAAATACTGGTTTCCTTTTTTCTTGAAGCCATTCTACTTTCATTTTTTGGCGGCGTATTGGGTTGTATTGTTGGAAGTTTTGCAGATGGTTTTACTGCAAGTAGTATTATGAGTAGTGGTGCAGGTGGTGGTAAAAACATTCTCCTTAGACTTACCGTAGATATGAAGCTTATTTTTAGTGGAATTCTATTTGCGGTAGCGATGGGTATGGTAGGTGGCTTTTTACCAGCAATATCTGCAATGAGAATCAAGCCGTTGGAGTCTCTCCGTTAACCGGGGTTTTAATTTCCCTGCAGGCTAATACTAGCGATTCCAGATTCACTTTTGAATTAATTTCTTTGCCGAAATTAACATACACAAGGTTATTTGCCTTAGTGGTTGGATTTAGCTCGCGCGAGATAAGTACAGGGACCACAGGGATATTCAATTCGTTAGCTATTTCGAGTATGCCGTTAATCCAAGGCCCGTTCAACGAAAGTGAAATGGCGTGCTGCTTTGCAATGTTTTTGCGGAATCTTGAAAGTATTTTGGTTAATTCCTCTGGGGAGCATTCGTTAGAATTCAACCAGGCCAGACTATGTTTTTTTGCCAAACGATTGATTAAGGCAGGGATGTTTTCCCCAGAGGAATTAGCATGGAATAGATTCCTTGGGGTTCGATCGGTTGCCGAAAGGATCAAGTAAGAATCTTCTAAATTGTTGCCCCCATGAACAATTAAAACTGGGCCATGGCTTTTTAAATTGTGTAAACCATGAGCTCTTAAAATGTATTTCGAAAAGAAGAACCCCCAAAGGATTGTTCTTAGAAATAGATCAGGCATGCGGATTCTTATAATGATAAGAGTGGCTAATGTAAAAAAAGCAGCTACAAGAAAAAGGTATCTAGGCAGAAAATGATTATCGAACACCGCTGGCTGGCTTTCGTTTTGTTCATAGAGCTTCCTATGTTCTACACCCCCTAGGCGATACGATTTTTCCACGATTGCAGCGCCAACCACAACATCCTCTGAAAATTTATCAATGGCAGTTGTTGAAGAAATTGTAAAAGATGTTTCGGTTTTGTTGCCATCAATTGTTGCAATGCTTAGTTCATAACTGATGGGCCTACCATGGTTTAATTGAATCGATTTAAGATTGCCCTCAGTTATTTTGAAGAGTTGGATTTCCGGGCAAACCCCTGACAAATGAGCCATCTTTACAATGATAAAGAATAAAAATGAAGCAAGAATTGCCCCCGTAACATTAATAAGGTTGCTTGTGGCGATGACATCACCTTTGCTCGATTTTGGCGCACGATCTTGCAATAGGGTAAAAAGCGGAACAACATAAAAACCTGTAAAGAAACCGGTTGTTATGATAAAGGAAATAAGAAATCCAAGGTGGTCTAGAAACAACGCTTCTCCAATTAGACCAAAAACCATTCCTATGATGCCAATCGGAATAAGGCCCATTTCAATTTTTCCACCCGAAAGATATCCCACTAGAGGGCTACCAAATCCTATTCCAAGTGCAACCATCCCAACGATTACACTTGTTTCCTGTTCGCTCCATCTGGGAAGTTGAGACTCGCCATGCATGTAAATAGTGGCTCTGCTAAATGCGACAATAAATGTGAAAAAGGCAATGCCAATGACTGCAATAGCTAATGGTCTCGAGCGGAACATTTCTTTAAGATTGGCATAAACAGGTTGATAAAGGTAGGGCGGGAACTTTCGGTCGGGATTTGCAGCAGGGATTTTTTCGATCCAAAGGCTAGCGATGGCGCCAATTGCTGCAAGAATGAAAAGAATGATACCTATCCAATATTCTTGCCCTTTGAAATGGTAGGACAGTACTCCGCCAAAAACAGTGCCCAAGATCACCGCAAGAAACGAAAGGGATTCCAGCATACCGTTGCCCTTGGAAAGCATGTGTGATTTTAGGATTTCAGGCATGATGCCATATTTTGCAGGTACAAAAAAAGCACTATGCAAGCCCATGAGAAATACCGTGGAAAGTACAATCCATGGGCCTTCATGGTAATCCTGATTGCCAAGCCAGAATCCAAGTAATGCAATAGCTGTGATTAGAAGTTCAGCCATTTTCCAAAATATTAATGAGCTTTGCTTGCTGTAACGATCTGCAAGGTACCCTGCCAAAGTGCAAAAGATCGCCCAAGGTGCGTAAAAAAGAATTGGCATAAGGGAAATAGCTTGGGCTTCATTCAAAATCGATTTGTTGATTGCAAAAAACATTGCGGAAGCATGAATCGCCTGATCATTAAATGCAGCAAGAAATTGTGCAATCAATAGCGCAATGAAAGTCCGTGAATAAAGAGTGTTGGCGGGTTGGTATACCGGAGCGTTGTCAATTTTCTCAATGCCGTTTGCCATTTCAATTGCCGTTTTAAAATTACTTTAATTCATCAAATTCAATTGAGTAGTTATACCAAGACTGGAGATTGAATAAGATAAAATTTTAGACGCTTTTTGCTACTTGGTAGAAAGTGCCAAATATCGCTCTTTAAGATTTGATGTAATTGTTTGGGTATCTGGTAGAGATTTTCGTGCCAAGTCGGGGTTTGCAATCCCATCGACAACGACTTTAATACCCACTTCCTTACCCCATGCCATAATTTCAGCATATTTTGCCTTGCGATAGCTTGCATTGAGTAGCTTTCGGACACCCAAGCCCGCGAATTCGAAGTCAAATCCTGCCGACCACAAGTAAAACATCTGCTGCTTTTGTTTGTTTAGGTTAGAACGAAACCCCGTTGGAAGGTGCATGTACGAAACGGTGGCTCTTTTTATGCCTTTTTCTGCAAGAGATTCCAGTAGTGGGAAAAGGTTAGCTTTTGAGTCGTTTAAGCCAGGAATAAGTGAATCTAGACATATTTCAAAGGGAATCCCCAAGTTCTTAAGAGTTTCTATCTGTTTCAGCCTAGTGTTTGGAGCAGGGCAAAAAGGCTCGATTAATTTTGCGATCCGATCGTTTAAGGTGTGAAATGGTAATAGAAGTTGCACACTTTCTTCTAAATACAGCAAAGTTTCAAAGAGTTCGAGGTCTAGGGTTGCCCGGGTTTGATACCAAATCTTGAATCCTTGACTTGCCAATAACTTCCCTAAAGCAATTGCAAGTGCTCGAGTTTTTTCAAAGGAACTAAAGGGTTCGTAGTTCTGGCCTATTAAAATGGCATCAGGTATCGTTTTGCTGGATTTTATTTCCCAACCCGTTTTTTGTTCTGCATCTCTAGGCAAACTGTAATCAAGCATTTGAAAGTTGGTATTTAAACCTGGGTGAGAAGGCTGAAAGGGGCAGTTTTTAGCTAAATTAATGGCAAATATGCTTTCTTTCGATGTGTCGAATAGATGATACAAATTCCGTTCTGAAATATCATGGATACGAATTTCAGGGAGTTTTGGGAAATTCGACCTTAGTTCATAAAGGTTAGATGAACTGTGTTTTTTAGCTTGGACCATCCTGGCCTCCTAAGTAGAAATCAATAATTCTCCATGTAAGGTAATAGTAAAAAGCAGATTGAGAAGCTTAGCAGGGAAAAAAACATAGGTTTTGGAAATTGTTCAGCTGACAAAAGTTATGCTTTATTGAATAAATATTTTGTCAAAGCATATAAATAGGGTTTTTATTTTGCTGATAAAACGAATGAAAACATGGGGTATTCAGTTAAAATCGGCATATTTAGTACAAAGCAGTTAAATTGCCAGTATTCCCTATATTTATGATCGTGGTCTTGTGCTACTCTTTGAAATAGTTGCAAATTGCTTTTATGTCCCGAATCGTCGGCGGTTGATTTGCAACAGGTGATTTTGCTGAATTGAAAAGTTCATGGATTCTATTGATCAATTTTTGCTGGCAGTAAAAACAAAATCTCTCCATCTCGGGAGATTCTTAGGGCTGCTTAATTTATTGGTTGCCTACCGTATTACGGATGAAAGTGGCCAAGTAATTTCAAATGGGTTAACTTTTAGGCAAGTTTCCGAAAAATTAAAAAAGAGCCGTTGGAATCCCGATGATGTTGAAACCCTTGGTTTGAAATCTGTTGAATTGCCTCAGAGGGATCGGTTGCGCTTTTGGTATGTTGCGCTTGTTAGGGCAGGTGTAGGCGGATCCAAGGCAATTATGGAAGCTGACACTCTCGCAAAAGCTGTCAAAAAAGTTGGCTATGAAGCTCAATTACCTGAAAAGAATTAGCCTATTCTGCATTGCTTGCGATTGACCCTTCATTAAATCCCCTTTATATTTTCCATATAACAACTTTATTGTAATTAGGCATTAGGACTTTAATCAGTTCAAATTGTTTGGAGAAGGTATGACAACACAAGATCAACCCCATAACCAGTTAGTTGAAGTTCATTCCATGAGGATGTCTTTTGCGGACTTTGCAGAAATTCATGGAAAGAAAATCATTGTTGCTGCTATTTCGATGATCTTGCTTTGCGCAATTTATTTCACCGTCACAACGGTTTCAAATAATGCTTTGGAAGAAGAATCGAAGCGTTGGGCAGGTCTGGGGTTCAGTCAGCAATCTGCAGCTCTGCAAGAGTTTGCACAAAAAAATTCAGGCACAAGCCAAGCTTTAATTGCACGAGTTGAAGCTGCTAGAGTTTTACTTGCTCAAGGGATGACTCTTTTTGCAAGCACCAATCTCGAGATTAAAAAAGAAGCAACGAACAATATTGAAAAAGCCATCGAACTTTATGATCTGGTTATAAATGACTCGATGTTGATTCCCGAATTAAAGGCGCAATCTCTTCTTAATGCTGGAAAAGGCCAAGAGGCCCTAAGGCGCTTTGATAAAGCTAAAGATTATTACACTCAGGCTAGTTTGTTGGGTGACAAAACTGGTGCGGGTACGCTTGCTGTTAAATACCTGAAAAATCTTCAGGATAATCAAGTTGATTTGGCGACTTTCTACAAGAATTTTGATTAATTATAATGGATGAATTTGAACCAATTGATGATATTGACACGGATGAAACTGAATTTGCAGAAATCGAAACCCCTGATGCCGAAACTCTGCCTCCTGCCCCGCGCGAAATCGATGTTCATGCCAAAATAAGGCTTGAAAATGTTAGATTAGATCAATTTCTTGTCATGCAATTTCCCGACTATAGCCGGGCTGTTGTTCAAAGGGTGATAGAAGGCGGCGGGGTTACTGTTAATCAGAAAATAGCCAAGTCGAGCTATAGAGTCAAGCATGGCGACTTCATCAAAATAGTACCTCCTGTCGCGACGCGTTCAGCACCTCAGGCCGAAAATATCCCCTTAGATGTTGTTTACGAAGATGAATACCTCGCAGTAATCAATAAGCCCCCAAATATGGTTGTACATCCAGCTAAAGGCCATTGGAGTGGGACTCTTGTAAATGCTTTGCGATTTCATTTTGAGACATTAAGTACAATCAATGGTGATTATAGACCGGGGATTGTTCATAGGCTTGATCGTGATACGAGCGGGGTTATTCTTGTTGCTAAGCATGAGCAAACGCATCGCGAATTATCAATGTTGTTTGAACAGCGGAAAGTTTTTAAGGAATATATAGCAATCACTTCGGGCGTTATAGAAAGAGATACCGATTACATCGAGGCGAAAATTGCACATCATCCGTCCGATCGGGTGAAAATGATCGTAACTAATGACGTGGGAAATGAAGACGCCAAAGATGCATGCAGTTATTATGAGGTTATCGAGCGATTCAAAGGTTATACCTATGTGAGAGTGCAGCCCAGAACCGGGCGGACACATCAGATTCGGGTGCATTTGGGAAGTATCGGGCACCCAGTATTAGCGGATAAAATCTATAGCGGGCGCGATAGTATTCACTTGAAAAGCTTCCTTCCGAATCTGCCAGATGACGAAGATTCTTTACTTCTTGGGCGTCAGGCGTTGCATGCATTTCGATTGCGTTTTAAGCATCCGCGAACGAATCAACTGTTGGAAATAAAGGCCCCCGTGCCTGCAGACATCCAGCAGACGCTGGATGCGTTAAGGTTGCACAAAAAGCCCTAAAACCTAAGATTTTAATAAGTTCCGCAACTCTTCCTTCAGGCCTTGGATGGGAATGCGTTTCTGTTGGAGAGTGTCCCGATCTCGCCAGGTAACCGTATCGTCTTGGTTGGTTTGGCCATCGACGGTGATGCAAATCGGGGTGCCGATTTCGTCCTGCCTACGGTACCTTCTGCCAATGGCTCCACCATCATCAAAATATACAGCAAATTCTTTTTTAAGATCGCCATAGATAGCCTTCGCTTTTTCAGGCATACCATCTTTGTTGACGAGCGGGAAAATAGCTGCTTTGACAGGAGCGATTCTCGGATTTAAACGCAAGACAACTCTGGTTTCACCTTCGATTTCTTCTTCGAAGTAGGCTTCGCAAAGGAAAGCCAAAGTGCCCCGATCTGCGCCTGCAGATGGTTCGATCACATGAGGGATAAATCGCTCACGAGTTTGGTCATTAAAGTATCGGAGGTCTTTTCCTGAACCACGGTGTTTTGGTTTTCCGTCTTCACCTAGTTCGACTACTAGTTCATCACCAGAACGAACTAATTTGCCTTCCATATGGCTCTTAAGATCAAAATCGCCCCGATGGGCAATGCCTTCAAGTTCGCCAAATTCGCCTGGAGGTAAAAATGGGAATGCGTATTCAATATCAGCGGTGCCACAGGAATAATGGCTTAATTCGTCTTTGTCATGATCGCGTAATTGTAATCTGGAAGAAGATAAGCCAAGGTCGGTATACCATTTGTATCTACGGTCGCGCCAATATTTATACCATTCTGGTGATTGGCTTGGGTGACAGAAAAACTCGATTTCCATTTGTTCGAATTCACGGGATCTAAATGTGAAGTTGCGAGGAGTAATTTCGTTTCGGAAGCTTTTACCTATCTGGGCAATCCCAAATGGGATTTTTACCCTGGTTGAATCGACGACATTTTTAAAGTTTACGAAAATTCCCT
>CAXNFS010000103.1:0-9492 GCA_964201235.1 Gemmataceae bacterium
AGCCACCCTGTATTGATTATGGAGAATTTCAAATGAAGAAGGTGTTCACCACCGGCCAGGTCGCGAAGATTTGTAAAGTAGCGCCAAGGACGGTTAGCAAATGGTTCGATTCTGGCAGGCTTCGTGGCTACCGTATTCCTGGTAGTCAGGATCGTCGAATTCCCCGAGAACAGCTTATCCGGTTCCTAAAGGAACATGGTATGCCCCTTGGAGAACTCGAAGAAGAAGGTTGGCACAAAATCCTTCTCATCGGTACTGAGAAAATCTTTACCGATAGAATCAAGGAATTGCTTCCCGAAGATGAAGACTTCAAATATGAAGTTGCAAACAGCGGGTTTGAAGCAGGCATTCAAGCAGAAAGCTTTCATCCCGATACCATTGTAATTGACCTTGCAATGGGGCGCAGTGAAGGCCTGCAGATTGCTCAAAATCTTCGCAGAAACATTGCTTATGAATCTACTGTCATCATTGCGATGGCTAGTGAAGATGAAGCAAGCCCAGAAGCTTTGAGTCAGTTTGGTTTTAACGAAGCTTTCAAGAAGCCCTTTGATACCGCGCTTCTTTCCGAACGCATTCAAACCATGATTGATGAAAAGCGAGATAATAACTAATAAGAATGATCCTCTAGATTATTCTTCCTATAAGCGAAGCCGTACGGTTTACCTCATCCGAGGAATCCGGACGGCTTCGCTCTTTTTGCACTTCCTTTCATAATTTTTCCAACAATCCCCGACCCTAGGTGTTTCTAGGTGGGAGAATACCATTAGTCATTTTGGTGGTTTACATAGGCATTACCCCCATGGTAGCCTTTATGCTTGCTTTTTCATGGGATTGTTCTTGTTTTGGCGGTAGAGTAGTTAACTAGGCCTTTGCTCTGAATTGGTGTAAAAGTGCCTAATAATACAAGAGGTTGATATGGCAAAAAATCAAGGGGCTTGGGGTTTGGAGATGGGCGTCTGCTCGATGAAGGCTATCCGCCTCGAAATGCAGAATGGTTTGCCTGTTGCGACCCATTATGATTTTATTGATCATGCCAAGATTCTTAGTCAGCCTGAAAATCTTCAAGATCAAGACAAAATGATCAAAGAGGCTTTGTTGAAGTTTCTTTCACGAAACAAGGTTCGAGGCGATTTGGTTTGTTTGTCTGTTTCAAGCCAGAGTGGTTTAGCGCGCTTTGTCAAATTGCCCCCAGTCGAAGAGAGCAAAATAGCTGAAATTGTACGCTTCGAGGCCAAGCAGCAAATTCCTTTCCCCCTTAATGAGGTGGTTTGGGATTTTCAAAAGCTTGGTTCGGGCATGGTGATTGATGGTCTTGCTTTGGATAGTGAGATCGGGCTTTTTGCAATGAAGCGCGATTTCATCAATAAAACGATTCTGAATTACCGCGATGTTAATATTGATCTTCATGCGGTTCAGATGGCCCCTCTGGCCCTTATCAATTACATCGCTTACGATGTTTTGGGAAAAAATTACAAAGCCGATGGTTCGCCTGCTATTGAATCGGATGATGATGATGCACCTAAAAAAGGCGTTCTGGGTTTGGATATAGGCAATGATATCAGCAATCTGGTGCTGACCGATGGTACCAAAATCATCGAGCAAAGAAGTATCAGTATTGGTGGCAGCAGGTTCACCAAGGAGATCGCCAAGGAATTCAAGCTGACTTTCGCCAAGGCTGAGCATTTAAAACGAACGATTGCTAAAGCTACAACCAAAGATGGCCCTGATTTAAAGGCCGTAATCACTGCTGTGAAACCCATCTTCCAAGATTTGGTGGGCGAGTTGCAGCGCTCGCTTACTTATTTTAGTAATCGCCATCGCAACATTGAGTTTGAATACATGCTGGCGCTGGGCAACGGTTTTAAGTTGCATGGGTTGCAGCGATTTCTGCAGGAAAAATTGGGTGTAGAACTTCGGAAGCCTGGAAAATTCGAAAGGCTTCAGGGCGACTCGGTCATCAAGGCGACTAACTTCAGTGACAACCTTTTAACCTTTGCAGGTGCTTATGGCTTGGCCTTGCAGGGTTTGAAGCAAGTGAGAATGACCACGAATTTACTGCCTCCTGAAATTGTTGCAGAACGACAACTTAAAATGAAAAGGCCTTGGGCCATTGCCGCGGCTGCAGCGGTTTTGCTCGGCCTTAGCACTTACTCTTTAAAGAACCATTTGCAAGCTCGTGCCTGGACTGATCCTACGGTAGCCAAGTCGATTAAAGATGGTGAACGAATCATCGGGGATGTGAGTAAAGGAAAGAAAAACTTTGAAGATGCTAAGAGTAATGTTGCCAAAGAAGAAGCCAATGTAAAAAGTCTTTTGTCAGGGCAGGACGAAAGATTCAACTGGCTTGATCTTTTTACCTATTTGAACGAAGCCATTCCAAGGCAGGATGGTAAAAACCTTTCCGACCAACAACGGGCTGCTTATTGGAATGTGGTTCAAAACAGGCCCAGAGGCGAAGTTGCTTACAAGGAACTGGTACGCAGGCAAACCTTGTCGAGGGATGAGTTTGGTAATGATGGGTACGAACCAGGTGATACTCTAGGCAAAAATATTGATCAACTTATCGAGTTCAATATCGAGTCCGTTGATTGCAAATTCACCGAAAATCTTTCCGGGTTTTGGCAACAGGTCAAGGGTGGTGGCAAGGCTGAAGAACGCAAGGTGAAGGAAGATGTTCGGCCTATTGACCATTGGGAAAAAAGCCCTGATGGTTCTGGTTGGGTTGTCGAATTGCGGGGTTATACCTTTCAGTTAGATCAAAAGCGATTTGTGCAGGAAGTCTTACTCGAAAATCTTGTTCGATATGGCATTGTTAAAAATGCACCCGCGAATAATGCAGAGACAACTGCAGCAGGTACGGGGCTTCCAGATTTGGGCCCGGTTGTTAATCGCGTCAGCCATGTTCTTGTTTACAAATATCTGACTAAAAAAACCAATGAACGATCTAACTTTGAAATCATTGGGCAGAGTTATCTTGCAAATGCGATGCGAGCGGGTGGTTTTGGTGAAGGTGGCGGGCCCCCGGGTATGCCTCCACCAGGTATGATGCCAGGCGGTGGTGGTGGGGAAGGTGGCGGTGGTGCAGGGGCTGGTGGAGCTTCCCGCGACGCTTGGACACCGGTTGGTTCAACGGGGTCTTCTGCTACCGCAGGCGGTTTTGGTCGGGGAGGCATGGGTGGCGGCATGGGCGGTGGCCCAGGCGAAACGATGATAGGCCCGGGCGGGGCTGCTTCCACTGCAACTACAACGGGGGCAAAATCTAACCATACCAGAACTGAATTTGTCATCTTCTTTATTTGGAAAGAGCCTACCCCTTCGGATGCCATGCGTGCCTCTGCTGGTGAAGGAGCAGACCCCGCTGCGGCATCGCCTGCGGATGCAACAGGTGCGGGTGCCGGTTTAACTTCCACTGGGCCGGGTAAAGGGGTTCCTCGTGGCGTTATTGATCCATCTAAGAAATCTATTAACAGGCCGAGGGGCGATGCACCGGGTAATAGGCCCCCATTGAATCAGCCTGCTGCTGTTCCTGTTGTGCCTCCTCCCCAGTAAGGATTTTAAAAGTAAGGGTTTTAGATTTAGGTCGAACTGTTTTAATGTTTAGAAGTGAGAATTATTATGGCTAAAGCGAAAATTAAAATTGATATGAAGCAGATCAATAAGTTCCGATTTTGGATCGGGCTTGGAGTTCTTGCTGTTTTATTGATTGTTCTTTCTTATTTTCAACTTACCGCTATAGGTGGGGAAAAAGAGAAAAAGGCCTATGCCGAAAAGCTTAAATCGGTCAAAGGGCTCAGTGATTTTAAAAATGATAAATTCCTCCCTCCTTGGAGTGCTAGAGAAGAAAAGTTAAAAACTCAGCGCGATGAAATCTGGAACAAAGCATGGATTCCTCAAAAAGATATGCAAACTTGGTTTAAAAGGGATGATATCTGGGAAAAAAAATACGATACAAAGTCGGGCAAACTTGTCTGGTCTAAGTTTGATCCAAACATCCCTGAAAAACTTTCCATGAATGCCAACAATGAAGGCAATTGGCGTTTTCCTTCCGAACCCATTGATGGTACTACTCTCGATATTTATAAAGATACCCTTTACCTTACCCAATTTCATAACTTCGAAAAAGAATTGGTCGATGCAAGGTTCCCTGTCGAATTTAACAACGGGTTCGATTCTTTGATGGCACCCATTACTTGGAAGCGTGGTTCTACCCCTACCGCAGAAGAAGTCTGGCTAGCTCAAGAATCTTTCTGGGTTAAACGAGAGATTATCCGCGATATTCTTAAAGCCATTCAATCCATTGGCGCCATGACTCCAGATACCATCGCTATGGATGAAGTTAATCCCCCTGAAGTAAAAAATAGGAAAAGGTTTTATAACTCGATCTGGGAAATTGACCTGATGTTTGAAGCCGTGGAGCGTGAAAAGTTTATCAGCCCCAGAAGTAAAATTATGAATGTGCATCAGGATCGGCGCATCATGACGCTTGATAATCCTGTTGCAGGTTCTACCACTGAATTTGTTTTACGGCAAGGTACCACTGTGGTTCCTTTGAAGGTTCAGGGAGAACCCTTGGGCTTCGGGCAGAGTCGTGAGTTTCTCAAAGATAAACTTGTTTTACCTTTCAGTTTCGACATCACCAAAGATTTTACCCTCGAGCAAGTTTTCACTTCAAAGAATACACCGATCAAAATGATCAACTCTCTTGAGCTTGCACGAACAAGCCATCGGATGGCTAATCTAAAATTGGTCAATCGATCTCCGAATGTTTTAAAGAAAGACACAGGTGGTGCCGAAGAACCTGCAGAAGGTGGCGGTGCACCCGGCGGTGGCCCTGGTATGCCCCCTGGTGGTATGCCTCCTGGCGGGCCCGGTATGCCAATGATGGGTGGTGGCGAAGGTGGTATGATGGGGCGTGGCGTGGGCGCTGCTTCTGCTGTTAAAGATCCTACTCTTATTAACGGTATTGATCGTGCTATTTATATTCATACGACAGATCAGTGCAGGCATCTTCCCTTTGCGATGTCTTTAATACTTGATCAAACCATCATGAATGAAGTTTTAGCTTCGCTTGCCAATTCTAAGTTGAGAATTCAACTCACGCAGTTTCATTATCAGCATTATAGTGGTTATAAATCTTCGAATTTTATTGCGGGAGCTGCGGGGCCAACAGATGCATCTGCTGAAAATTCGGGCGGACCAGGTAACCCTGGTTTCAGGCCACCTGTCGCTGGCCCCGGTGGTCCTGGCGGTTTTAGGCCACCCCCAGGGTCGGGCGGTAGGGGCTCTGAAGATGGTGGCATGCGACCTCCTGGTCCCGGTGGAATGCCTGGTTTTCGGCCTGGCTCTGGCGGGGCAACAGATGGTTCGGGCGATATCAATATTGTGGAGCTTAATCTTTACGGGATTGCGTCACTTTTTGAAAAACCTGGTGCTCCTCCGGTTGCGCCTGCTGAAGAGGCTAAGTAAAAACGATATCGGGATATTGAGCATTTGTAATCTTACACGATTTGTAAATAATAAGAGTTTTGGAGAGTGAATCATGGCTAAGGCAAAAATTGATTTCAAAGCCCTAGGGCAGGTCATTCTTAACTACTTCAAGGAAAAAGGAGAGAAGGTTGGCTTGGGCGTTTGCCTTGCCATCATGCTTCTTTTTGGCGGCTTGGGATTATGGGGCAGTATCTTTGCGCCCAGTCCGATTAAGAATGCCGAGGATATGAAAAAACTGGCTGATGATAAAAGCCAGGCCTTTAAAAGAGCCGAGCCTGGCGAAAACGATAATCCAGGCCCTGAAAATAGTTCCACCAAACTTGCTGCCCTCGATAAGCTTGATCCTACAGCCTATCGTGGTCGACAAATGTTTTCTGAAAGCGAATTTATCGATGTCAAGCGTAGGCCACCTGCTATTTTAACCGTCGATGATGCCAAGGTTTCTCTTGCTAGGGTAGCAGTTAGAAGCTTAATGTTTACCAAGGATGGCAAAAGTTTGACGGTAATCAAAGGTGGGGGGGCAACAACCCCTATGGCGGGTGGGGTTGCGGGTGTTCCTGCTGGTGGAGGAAATACGGCCACCGCGCAACAGAAGGCTCAGGCAATTCGCCTTTTTGCTGCCAAGAAAAATGCGCTCAAAGCCACTCCGGAGGGTAATAAGTATGCGGATAGGTTGATTGCCTATGCGAGAACCATTGAGTTTAGTAATCGAAAAATGGTGGAGCCCTTAACTGTTACCGTAGAAGAATTTGAAAAAATGAAAGGTTCCCATCGCCCTGCAGAGCAAGCATTGCCCTTACGCATGGCGATTGTTAATGCATCTTTTCCTTACAAGGCCCAGATGGAAGAGTTTCGCAATAAATTAAAGCTGGGTTCTTTTTCTGAAGTTTTGAATGATGCCACTGCCAGTCCGGAAGATCCAAATGTTGGTGTCAATGCATTTCGATTTTTAGGGATGAATGTTGAAAGGCGAAAAAAGACAGCGGATGGAAAGTGGGAAGATTGGAAGCCTCTGGATATTCGTGGTAATTATCTCCCCTATGCGACTTCCACTGGTTTCGGGTTTGAACCCGAAGACGCTAGCATTGCTGATTTTATTGTCAATGGGTTGATGATGCCCAAACTCAGGACATTTGATCCCGAACATTATCCCAAAGTGGATGATGCGGAACTTTCCTTAGCTAAGATCAAGTCGCAAGTTGATGAGTCTGCACGAAAAGACAAAGAAAAACTCAAGCAATCGAAGCCCCGAACTAAGCAAGATACCTTTGATGTTTTTTCTCCTGCCCCTGTTGCAACAGGAGCCACTGGCGAAGGCCCGGGCATGGCGCCACCCGCCTTTAATCCCACTGGAACCGTTGGTGCTGGTGGGTTTGTTCCCGGTGCTCCTGCAATGATGATGCCTGGGCTTGCTCAAGGCCAAGATGTAGAACCTCCTGCTCATAATCTGGTTCGGTTTATCGATGTGGATATCCAACCTGGTGAATCCTACGAATACCGGGTTCAGATTCGCATGGGTAACCCGAATTATAAACGCACTAAAGATGTTGCATCCCCTTCCTATGCCGATGGCGCAGAACTTGTATCCGAGTGGTCCAAGGTGCCAATTATTTTAAGCTTGCCTGAAGAACAATCCTGCTACTTGGTTGATCAACGCAAGGAAGATGAGAAAACCTTCAAGGGTTTGGGCAGCGAGGATAGTAAGAGGCAGGTGCCTATGCAGATACACAAGTGGTTTTTAAATACCGGCGCTGCTACACAAAATCTTTCGGTGGGAGATTGGACCGTTGCAGAAAGGGTTTCTGTTTTCCGTGGAGAATTTGTAGGCAGGCAGGTTATCGCAAAGATTCCTTTATGGATTTATTTCTTTGAAGGCTTTGGCTTGCTTCCCCCGAAAACTGCCAAGGGCGTGAAGACAGGCGATGGTATACTTGTTGATTTCTCACCCGATCGCAAAGACCGCCCAGACTTTCTTTTGGTCGATTTTGAAGGCCCAGAATATACCCATGAGCGTGTTAAAAGCGTAGGACCAGATGCCAAACAGGTTATTTCCAAAGTCGAAGACCGCGATCGTATGATTGAGGCTTACATTATCAACCCATTGGGCCAGCTTGAAGTTCACAACATCGTTTCTGATCGCGAAAATGCTTATCGCAAATCGATGCTTGAAGCTTACCGCATTAGAGTTAAAAAGGCTGAAGATTTCATGCGTGGTGGCGGCCCTGGAGGTACAACCCCCTTCGGCAGCTAGATCTTTGCTATTCTAAATCGCGCAGTGTTTTATCATCTATAACCTGCGCAGGCCTTTCCCGGGAAGGGCCTTTGTTCTTTGCCCGGATAACAGCACTGCTTTGCCA
Source organism: Gemmataceae bacterium (assembly GCA_964201235.1). Taxonomy (GTDB): domain Bacteria; phylum Planctomycetota; class Planctomycetia; order Gemmatales; family Gemmataceae; genus UBA969. Next base: position 7,845 of record CAXNFS010000103.1, read on the forward strand.
TTCACGAATACATGTTCCATTCCCGATGCTGGTTGTTTGCCGGTTTCATACCACGCATTATCCTTGATAGTAGTAGGGTCAAAAACCACAACATCAGCGGCATATCCTGGGTTGCATAGTCCCCTGTCTTTCAACCCGTGCCTTCTTGCGCCATGCCAAGATAGTTTTTGAATCGCTTGTTCCAAACCCCATGATTTTGCTTCATGAACATGGTAGCCCAGATATCGGGCAAAGCATCCATAACCCCGAGGATGAGGAAAATCTCCGGTGTAGATGCCATCGCTTCCCGCCATCATTCCTTCATGATTCATAAACGCTTCAACATCTTTTTCATCACGATTTCGATGGGGCACCACGCAACCAACAGCTAGCCCGCATTGTACCAGCGATTGGCAAACAAAAGAGCCAATGGCTGCAGGGCCTTCCGACCCGGTGAGTTTTTTCGCTGCATCTTTCAAAGTCATGCCTTCGTACATTTTCCAATCGGGATGTGCTAGGTAGCTGAGCCTTACATTTTCGAGCGGAATTCTGGGCGCTTCAAACCAAGGTGCAATTTCTTTGAGGGTTGCTTTGTCTGCAAGCCTTTGAATCGTGGCTGCTCTTCCCCCTTTTTGCATTTCTTGGGGTAGTGCGATCATGCCTAGAATTGTGCTGCCTGCAAGGTAGCAATAAAGATCAAAAGTTACATCAACGCCCGATTTTCTTGCTTTGTCGAGGTGAGGTAAAGCAAGTTCTGCCTTGCTGTTGAAATGCGAGATGTGCACCGGAACATTTGCATCTCTTCCAATCTGATGCACATCATCCATGCTTGCAAGCAATCCTTCGGCATCGTAGCGTTTCATATGGGTTACATAAACTCCACCATACGGTGCCATCGCCTTGCAGATTTCGGTAAGCTCTGAAGTGCTGGCATAAAGGCTTGGAATATAATCGAGGCCGCTGGAGATGCCAACCGCCCCTTCTTCCATCGATTTTGCAATCAGCCTTTTCATTTGATTCAGTTCAGAACCATCTGGGGGTCGCGTTTCAAGCCCCATCACTTCCATGCGAATGTTGCCATTAGGTATGAGGCAGGCAAGGTTGAGAGCGCAACTGTTGGTTACTAGTTCCAGATATTCATGGATGCTTTGCCATTGTGGTTTCTCTTTCTTATCGAGAAACATTTTGCCACAACTGAAACCTGCGGTGTACAGGCACATGTATTCAAGAACTTCCGCTGATGCGGGTGCCGGCGCAACGCCATCCTGCCCCACAACATAGGTGGTAATGCCTTGCCTGATTGCAGCTTCGTGATAGGGATCTAAAAACGGGATAAGATCGCCATGCACATGGGTATCGACAAACCCAGGCGAAATAACTTTCCCCGTGCAATCTAAAACTTGTTTAGCAGAGGCTTGGGAAAGGTTGCCTACCGCAGCAATTTTATCACCTATCAGGGCGACATCGCCTAGGAACCAAGGGGTTCCAGTGCCATCGATTATTTTGCCGTTCTTCAGAAGAATGTCGAAGTTCATGTTGGGATCATGGGTTTTGTGGGGGGGTGAAATCAGCGATATAAAGTTGGGCGGGGCTTCTGCCATCTCTTGTAGATGTCCACATCATTTTTTTCCCATCTTTGGTGAAAACGGGAAGAATGTCTGCACCTGGT
>CAXNFS010000104.1:0-9447 GCA_964201235.1 Gemmataceae bacterium
CTTTGCCAAGCACCTAAGTCGACCCATCAGCGACCATCTTGAGATGTACATAATGTTTCTAGAAGAGAAAGACCGGGGCGAGCGATACCTAAAAGATTGCAAACGGCTAATCACCACCACACTCATCCACTTCAAATTATTAAAAACCGAAAACAACACCTGGCAATCAAAAATCACCTCATGCAAAACATTGCTCGATTTAATTAGCATCGATGTCGAAGATTTTGACCTCTACCTTGCAAGGATGAAACTCAGTGGCAGGACAAAAAACACCTACCGAGGTGCGATCTCTAGTTTCCTAACTTGGTTAGTAAGTAAGCGCAGGTTAGAAACCAACCCGTTCCTTCTGGTAACCAAATCCGATGAATCAAGAAAAACATTCGTTCGAAGATCGGAATCAGAACCTAACATCACAAAACTCTTACAATCAGCCATGGATCGACCCTTGGCTAAATTCGAGGAAAAGTGCATGAAGAGAAAAACAGCTTCAGGTGGAAAAATTAATAACGAAGCGAAAAAGCGCCTTGAATTAAAAGGCTACGGCAGGGCTCTGGTCAACAAAATGGCTGTGCTTACTGGATTACGAGCAGCAGAACTTCACAAGCTCAAAGTTCATTTCCTCGAAACAGAAACAGATCAACCAAAAATATTTGCCCCCAAGACAATCACCAAAAACAAAAAAGATGAGGTATTCCATCTACGAAAAGAATTTGCAGAAGAGCTTGCTTCTTGGGTGAAACAAACAGGCCGTAAGCCTACCGACCCACTATTTTCCGTACCCAGAAACTATCTACGAAACTTCAAGAAAGACTTGCAGTTCGCAGGCATACCATACTTAGATACCCAAGGAAGGAAGTTTGATTTCCATGCGCTTCGAAAAACCTGCAATGTCCTGATGGGCCAGGCAAAAATCAGCCCTGCCCTCAGGCAGAAGCACATGCGCCATAGCGATATTCGCCTTACCTTGGAAACTTACGATGATGCAGATGCTTACGATCAAACAATAATAGTAAGCGGCTTACCCGAATTTAGATTAAACAATAGTGAGGATGCAAAATTATGAGCGGCATTAAAAAATGATAGGAGGATGGCTAATTGCACTTTAAGACCTTAGGGCACTTAAAGTTATTAAAGCCAGATAATCCAAGGATTATAATTTGGTGCTGGTTAGCATAGCGGAAGTCTTGCTTACCAGCACCAAATCATTGTAGATAGCTCAAAGAATGAACAACCTTAAGGTACGCCAGAATATATCTGGAAAACCCTAGCGCTTATGCTTATTCAAAAAGTCATCAACATCTAATTGCCGAAATCGCACGGTACCTTTGATTTTAAGGTATTTGAGTTTGTTGGTTTTCAGATCCCGAAAGCGGTCAACAGTTTTTTCTGAGACCCCAATAATTTTTGCAACATCCTTCTTGGTTAATAGCACTTCCATGATTACTCCTTGGATTTATCATTGATGGACTTATCATCGGTGGACTTAATATTATTGATTGCCACCGTAACAAAATCTTTCAAATGATCAGCCACAAGTTTATCGAGAACATCCCGAGGATCCTCCTGCCACACAGCAGCTGCTATTTTCAAAGCAGCAATTGTTTCATGCTTTAAATCAAACTTGACTGTAAACCGGTCTTTAAACTTACCCATAAATACTCCTTTATCTTTTATAGCCTTAATAGCTGTTAGAACCTTACAGATTTAATAATACCAAAAGAATTTAGGGCCTGCAAGGACTTTTTGCAGGCCTAATGAAAATAATTCCTTGTTTTGAAGAATTTCTAATATTTAAGAGTGTTTCCCTAATTATGGACAACTTTAGACCCTCGGGTGATTTAAACAACACTTTTTTTCATCTTTGTTCATAATCGCAATACAGGGATCAAATTAAAACCTTTTACAACCCAATAGATCCCTAACTTGCAACCACATGGAGGTTTAGCAATGGCAGTAAATTTACAGCCGCCACTTTTGGCTAGAAACGGACACACCCTAAAAGTGCTTGGCATCGCCCGCATTTCCACAGTTCACCAAGACGCTTTGAGCCTTGAAGATCAAGAGCAGCTCTACCGCAAATGGCTTCACCAAAACACCGACCTGCCTTACGATCTCACCATGATCTCTGGCCGTGGCAGCGGCGAGGATTTAGAAAGGATAGAATACTTAGAGGCTTTGGATGCTATAGAAACTCGCACCTACGATTTAGTAGTCGCAGAGGATCTTGGTCGCATTACACGAAGGGTTCACTCCCAAATATTTTGTGAAAAATGTGAAGATGCTGGCACCCGCTTGATTGCAATTAACGATAGCATCGACACTCGCATAGGTAGTTGGCGGCTTAATGCTGGCTTCGCATCTATGCGCCATGAAATGTATAATGCCGACACAGCAAAACGAATTCGCAGATCCTTGAGGAATCGTTTTGAAAATGGCGGCGTTCTGGGAGTTCAAGTTTTTGGGATCATCAAACCTCTAGGAGCAAACAAAGATTCTGAATTATCCAAGGATCCAGATGCCCAACCGATCTACGATGAAATGTTCCGCCTCCTAGAAAACGGGGCCAGTTACTCTGAAGTTGCAGATTGGCTCAATGATACCAAGGTAGAGCTTCCACCTTATGCCCGATCAAAAAAGTGGAGATGCAGTTTGGTTACGCAACTAATTCATAACCCAATTCTCAAAGGTTTACGGGTTCGCAATCGAAAAATAAGCAAGCGAATCAATGAAACAGGACGACATAAATCAGTAGCTGCACCACCCGAAGAATTGCTGGAACGCTATTGCCCCCATATCGCTTTTATCGAACCAGCAAGATACGACTTGCTCATCAAGAAGTTGGATGAAAAAAATGCAAAGTATCGCCGTAAAGGCACCGGGGGGATAGATCCAAGAAAAAATGTTTCCAAAAAAAGAACCATTTGGCCTGGGCAACATATCGACTGCGGAGTCTGTGGAAGGCTTTTAGTTTATGGCGCCCATGGCCAGAAAAACAGTCTAGCTTGCAGCGGCGCACTTAAATACCAGTGCTGGAATGGAACCTCAATTAATTCCGAAAAGGCAGGAAAAAAAATCATCATTGCCATTGAAAAAGAACTCTCATCACTCAAGGATTTCGATAAAGTTCTTTTAAAGGAAATCGAGAAGGAGCTCAAAAATTCCAAAAGTACAGTTTCACAACGGCAAGAAAAACTGCAAACCCAGCAGGATGCTAACACCAAGCAGATGAAAAACATCATAGCTGCTATTGGGGATTCGGGCCATAGCGCAAGTTTGTTAGCTGAATTAAAAACTCTTGAAGCCACAAAAGCTCAACTAGCAAACGAATTGAGTTCGATGCTAACAACGTCTACCTCGATTCCAAAAATGCCTTCAATGGAAGAAATAAAAACTATGGTGTTGGGAAGCATGCGTTCTCTCGCAATTAATTCTCAGGAGTTTGGCCGACTTTTAAGAAAACTAATTGACCGAATAGTTGTTCTCCCTTTCCAGCATTGTGATGGTAGTTCACCCGTCCTAAGGGCTTACTTCGAACTTAATTTAGCAAGTTTGCTTTCCCATATTCCTGGCATGGAGAGCCTTTCAGCCGCACTAAGGAAAACCATGGTTGTAGATTTATTTGACCCGCCTCAAAGGGAAGCTTTCCGTACAGAAGCAACCGCCCTGATTGCATCTGGGAAGAATCAACGCGAGGCTGCCAAAATCCTTGGCATCACTTCAACTGCTGTTCAACGGGCTCAGGCATTGGATAAAAAGATGAAGGAATTAGGAATCACTGATCCATACATCCAGTTAAATGAACCGCCTCCGGAAAACAGCAAGATCAAAAGACACAAGCATCCCAGATACAAGTTCAATCCTATTGAACGCCCAGACCAACCAAACCCAGAATCGTAAATCATCTGCTGATTTAAAACCAAAAGGCCCCCGCCACTAATCAATGGCGGGGGCCTTTTTTTTGACCCTTGCAATTTCAAATACCCTTTAACAAAGGAGCCTCATGAATATCGAAAATTCAGACAGTAGCCCAAATCAAAGCCCAGAATCCACTCAAGCCAAACAAATTGAAATCCAGGCTATTTTGCACCAATTAATCCGAATGATTGCAATTGAAATTGCGACCAAGATCAAGGCCACCAAAACTTAAAACCAATTAGAAAGCTAAAGATTTAATGCCTTATAAATGAAAATCCTGAGAAGGCGGCCATCAAACCGATGGCTGCCTTCTCTAACAACTCAAACATTTTTTTAGCTATCAGCCATAAAAATACCACCAAGGTTTTCTTCAAGTCTGCAGATGGGAACCGAACAAATACCTTGATTGCGAATTCACTATAAAACCCCTGAAATTCCAGATTTTTCCTCATTTGCATACTAAAGAATATCCCTAGCTTTTAGTATCCTCAGTATGCCTGCGATAAGTAGACCCAACTGAATGATTAGAATTATCCCAATTATTGGAATTTCAATTCTATCCTTTTCCTTCCGAAAATATGATTCTGCAAAGTCAACCGTCTTCATCGCAGGCGCATCTCCTTTTGACTTGTTATCTGGAATTTCCATCGTGCCTCGTTCTTTATTATCCAAAGAGACCAAGGCTTCGAAGGCCCAGCGTGCAGGGTCAAAACTGCTGGCGAAACGCATCAAGCCATTCATACGATTTACAGGCTGAATCATCCCACCCAAAATAAATAACGCCAAAAGAATAATAGGCAGTGCTGCAATCGCAACTTCAGAAGTCTTTGCAATAGAAGATAATACCAAGCCTATACCAACACCGATAAGTGCAGTTAGAAATACGATTAGGTACGATTCAACAAACCCTGCCTTTAAACCGCAGGAAAAACTAACGATGGTTAATAAAGCGAAACATTGAATTGCACATAATCCGCCCAGAATGGTGAACTTAGATGCGACATAGGCGGGGATACCAAGGTTTACCATTCGTTCACGCCGATATACAGCCCACTCGCCCACGATCTCTCTTACCGCATTGGAAGCCCCAAACCATAACGCAGACATTGCCATCATAAAAATGGCTGTAGCCCCTGCAGTAGTGGATTCCAGCCAGTTCTCTTGGGTGGGTTTTTCTGAAGCTTTATCGCCTAGTACCATTGCCACTAGAATTCCAATCACGGGCGCCTGAGCCAGCAAGATGATGGAGTTCATCAGATCTCTTTTTTTGATTGCAAAAGATCGTGAAACAAAAACCATCCATTGCCTTAACGGATCATCCGGAACGGGTTGTGGAATTTTGTTCTTGGTTTCACTCTGGGTCTTTTTGTTGGCACGCTCTTCCACATAAGTTTCAAAATAGTTGGAACTTTTATAAGTTTCGACCCATTCAGAAGCGGTTTTTTTCCCCAAACCGCGTAGCACTTCATCGGGCGAAGGGTCTGTACCGGGCTTCAGGTTGGGTACCCCATTGGGATTAAAGAAATTGACCGCATCCGGGTATGCGGGACCAAAGTATCCCAATCGACCAGGCTCAGGTTTGTTGGCATCCTTGGCCATCAACACCAAATGATCAAGTAATTGGTAAGCTTCAAGGCTGGGTTGGTGAATGGTTAAAATAATTGTTCTGCCATCATCTGCAAGTTTGCGCAGCACCTTCATTACTTGCAGTGTATCTTCTGAAGAAAGCCCTGAGGTTGGTTCATCCAGAAATAAGACTTTCGGATCAGTTAGCAATTCCATTGCGAGGTTAACCCGCTTACGCTGGCCCCCAGATATCCCCTTCTTTTCGGGCGACCCGATAAGAACATTTTCCGTACCCTCCAAACCCAATTGAGCAATCACCTGTTTGATTCGCTGCTCGATTTCATGATCATCATAATCCGGGGGCAGCCTTAGCCGTGCGCTGTACCATAGTGCTTCAAACACCGTTAATTCCCGGTGGATTACATCATCTTGGGGGACATATCCCAAAACATTTCTGAACTGATCAAAATGCGCATAGAGATCATAATTATTTAAAAGCACATCGCCCTGGGCGGGCGGGGTATAGCCATTGAGGGCGTTTAACAGGGTGGTTTTTCCCGCACCACTAGGGCCCATTAAAGCCGCAAACTCCCCAGCAAGCAGGGTGAAGGAAACACCATGAATCAATTTCTTTTCTTTGATTTGAACGCAAATGCCCCGGGCCTCTAGGGAATAGCCAGGATTCTTCTTGTCCTGTTCCAGCTTGTTGCCACCCAGGGTAAACGTGTAGCTCCCCAACCCAATAATATCGCCTGCTTTAATAAGCGTGGGTTGATCAATCTTTACTCCGTTAACAAAAGTCCCATTGGAAGAACCGAGGTCTTCGATAATTGCCCCGTTAGTAACCCACTTGATTTTTGCATGCCTTGCAGAAACCATGGGTTCCGCAATCACCTGATCGCAGGAACTATTCCTACCAATGATCAGCGAATCTCCCTTGGCGGGTGGCACCGCAGTGATCACTGCACTTGGTTTCGATTGGGTGACTTTTCCTTTTGGTTCGTAGGTGGTGCCATACACTGGCGCTTTAATTTTTATTCCAGGTTCAAGCTTATCCCAGGGGAACGGGCAACTTAGGCCCAAAGTAATTTGATCATTACTAGTGATTTGCCTAGGTGAGCTTATCCTATTTCCATTGACAAAAATGCCATTAGAAGATTTCAGATCTTCAAGCAGCCAGATGTTGCCTTGTTGCGTCACCATGCAATGCTTGCCCGAAACACCATCAACCGTTAGAACAATATCGCATTCAGGGTGCCTGCCAATTACTTTGACAACTTCAGATCTCGGCGCGGGAACTTTTGAAGGTATCGGAGGAGGTAAAGGGGATTTCCATTCGGCCAGATTGGCCCAAGGGAATGGGCAAACCGAGCCTAGGGTAATGGTGTCTGAGGTGCTTACTAAAGTAGGTTTGGTGATTTTTAAGTTGTTGACAATGGTACCATTGCTGGAGCCTAGATCTTCCAGCAGCCAGCCTTGGGGAGTTTTGGTGATTTTGCAATGCCTGCCGGATACACCATCAGCAGTTAAAATTATATCGCAATCAGGATGACGGCCTAAAATGGGCATTCTGGTATTCCAAGGGTTATTTTGAAAATCAACAATAATATAGTTCTAATATTAAAGTCCTAATTCTGATTAAACTCTATAAAAAACCACTAAATTTGATTTTCGAGTAAAATTTGCAATGTTATTAAGGTGAACTGCGAGTAACCTAATAGCTACTTAATAAGTTTATATTTTTCTGCAAAATAACTTGAGAAATAAAAATGTCAGAGATAAAAGATTTATCAGGGCAAATTTTGAGCAACCGCTACGAAATCCTGCGCCCGTTGGGTGAAGGAGGCATGGGGAAGGTCTACCTAGCCAAAGATAAAAGGTTTGGTAAGCAGGTGGTGGTAAAAGTGCCCACCATGGAAGCTGGCGATAAAGATTTCAAAGATCGCTTCATGAGGGAAATAGCTTCCATTGCTGCTTTAGAACATGCGCATATAGTGCCGACCATAGATTGGGGCGAAATCGAAGGTATCCCGTTCTTGGTTCTCAGATACCTTGGTGGTGGCAACTTAAGAGATCGCATCACAGATGCCCAAGGTTTCTACAAGCCAATGCCTTTGGAAGGCCTAAACCAATGGCTACCTCAAATTGCTTCCGCATTGGATTTTATTCATTCGAAAAATTGGATTCATCGGGATTTAAAGCCAGATAATATTCTTTTTGATGAAGCGGGCAGCCCGTATCTTGCAGACTTTGGCATAGCAAAGGCGTTGGAAGGTGCACCTATGGGTGTGAAAACAACGATAGGAGCTTTTATAGGTACGCCTCAATACATGGCCCCCGAGATGCACTTGGGAAAGGGTATCGGGCCTAGAGCGGATCAATTTGGATTGGGTGTGCTGGTGTATGAAGCCTTGGCGGGGAAGATTCCATTTGCAGGGGCAACTCCCACTGCAATATTTATGGAAGTTATGCAAGGGAAATCACAATTAATACATGAAGTGATCTCGACAATTCCTTTAAAAAAATCAAAAGCTTTATTGAAAAGCTTGGCCAAAGAACCAAACGACCGATTTAATAGTTGTGTTGAAATGGCCAATGCAATAACCGGAGGAAAAACAAAAGAATTGGCTGCAAGGCAAACACCTGCAGGCCAGATTGAAACACTTGCAATAGAAAAAACAAATACAACATTTTCCGATTTACAAAAGCCAGTAATTTTGCCAACCAGAATTGAATCCCCAATAGTTCCCATTGAGAATGTTAATACTGAATCTGAGTTTTCAAAAAATACCCAAAATAAAAAGCCAATAAAAACCATAATAGAAGAAAACAAAATGAAGCCTGCAATGGGTGGGGTAGGCCAAGTCTTAGCACCGGGCGGTTTAGTAAATGATCCTGAAATTAATATTCCACCAATATTGCCACCGGTTCTGCCGCCAAAGGTTCCACCATCTTCCTCTAAGATTCCCGCTCAAATACTAAGTAATGTGGTTGGGATTATTGATTCAGCAAAAACGGTTCTTAAATCAAACGAAACTAAGGAGAAGGTTGAATTTGTAAAGCAACGATGGATCAGCAGTAGTCCCAAGGTCAAAATTGCATTGGCGGGTGGATTTGGCCTTCTGGCATTATTATTTTTAATTATCGTTTTTGGTTGGTTGTTTGGAAAATCGTCCCTTCCTTACGAAAGAGCCATAAGCACTATTGAGGCAAGCAGAAAAAGACAACTGGAAATATTCAAGGCAAAATATGGAACAAATGAAAATGAAATACCCAAAGAAGAAAATTCTAATGCTTATAATAAATTAAAAAAGGATGCTGATGCCCTCTTCTCATCTATCAACCCGCCCCCCCTTGAACTTGATGCAAGTTGTCAGGATGTAATTAAAGATCTTCAGTTATCTGCACCAAAATTAAGTAGCTTGGGCTTTCTCGGCTGGTATGGGGAATTCCCTCTCAAATACACTGCAAAAATTAACCTTCCAAAGTCTGGGAAAACTAAACTTCACGTCAAATCCTATTCCCTTGATGGCACTATTCTTAAAGAATCGGAAATAAATCAAACTGAAAACGCATCAGCAAATGATAAAGTTGGTGCCAGATTCACAGTCGATTTCAGTAAAATGAATGAAATTGCCAAGTTTAAAGTTTTTAAATCATTAAAATAATATTTAAATTTGTCAGGCTGGATTAATGTCAATTAGAACAAATTGCTCATTGGTAAAAGAGAGTCGCCCGGATGTCAGTAGCCAATAATCTAACTGGAAAAACGCTGAGCAACCGCTATGAGATCCTGCGCCCGTTGGGTGAAGGAGGCATGGGGAAGGTCTACCTCGCCAAGGATGGAAGGTTTGGTAAGCAGGTGGTGGTAAAAGTGCCCACCATGGAAGCTGGCGATAAGGATTTCAAAGATCGCTTCATGCGGGAAATTGCTTCCATTGCAACTTTAGAACACCCACACATTGT
>CAXNFS010000105.1:0-9399 GCA_964201235.1 Gemmataceae bacterium
ACACGGAAAAACACGGAATCAAAACACTGCATTCAGAGCCCGTCATTCCCGCGTAGGCGGGAATCCAGAGATACACGCTGCAAAGAATGGATCCCCGCATTCGCGAGGATGACGAAAGCGCAGGGGCACCCTTCGACAAGCTCAGGGACCGGGTTACGGAAGCTCTCACCCGTCATTCCCGCGTAGGCGGGAATCCAGAGATACACGCTGCAAAGAATGGATCCCCGCATTCGCGAGGATGACATGATACACGGGCTAGCAAAGCGAAGGGCCCTCTTCCCAGCGGGAAGAGGGTTGGGAGTAGGGAGAAAAGAAAATTGATTTTTCCTCAACTCACCACTTGGGAAACGCTTGCGAGATCATCATCGGTAGCGGGGCGGAAGCGGGGTGAAAACCCGAGTGCTACCATTCCGACGACGCAGGCGGTGCCGCTGCCTGCGGTTATCACTCCTCGCACATATCGCTTCGAACTTCCCATTTCTGAAGAATCGAGGTTGATGATGGCTTGCTTGTTATCATCGGCTGAGGTGAAGGTGGTAACTGCTTTTCCTGAGATATCGGTAAAGCCCGAAGAGGTTGATGCAGATTCCTGAAGTTTGAAATCCACGGTTGTATCGGTGTTACCCACCAAAAGGAGAAACATGGCTTGATGAAATTTGGCGAGATCGATTGCGGTACCGTTGGCGGTGGTGCCCACACGGTCTGCAGGATTGATAATGCCAATGATGGATCCGTTTTCAGAAGCAAGAATAGTCATAAATAAAACTCCTTGTTAAAGCGTTTGGTTTAAAGTTAATATCACTTAGCCTGCATCTAAGAACACTTAGCCTGCGGCTAGGCCCACAAAAGGGGAAAGGGTGGAAGATCCATCGTTGAGGGTGATGGGGGAACGCAACCAGGGTTGGCCATCGACCCGGGCTACAAAGCGCCATGCGCCTTGGTTGGAGGTGAACGCAACATGTTCAGAGAAAGCGATTTCTACTTCGCGTCTATCGCCGATGAGGTAGTGATGCAGATCTAAAAGTAGAACATCGCCTAGGGTGTTAAGTGCGGGCAACTTTTCGGTGATGACAACAGGGATTCCAAAAAGCACCATAGCGGGTTTATCGCGAGCGTTATCAAGATAGATTGCGCTGCTGCCTGAAGAGGTCATTTGAAAAAGCTCGCCCGCAACGGTAGGGTGCATGGCCCAAACGGTGCTAGAAGGCGCCCAGCCTGGCATCAGGCGAGCCAGCATGGTTGCTGCATCTTCGAGAGCAAAGGCACTTGCAGCACTGCGAGCTACGCTGATCAAAGCGTTGGAATTAAGAATACCAAGAGGCTTGCCTACGCCATCGCCCCGCAAAAACGCATGATCTTCATGCCAAGCGATGGCTCTACCAAACAAGGTAATCAAAAGCTGTTCGAGCCCGATTGCGCTATCTTCCAACAACGAGTTGCTGACCCTGCTATAGCCAGAAAGTTCGTGGGCGACGAGTTCGACTTGTCTGAAGACAGGCTCGGTTTCATTAAAGGTAACGCTTTCTTCGGTCCAGCGGGCAACGATGCCACCTAGGAATGCGCTATCGCTGGAAGCGGGAACGGTGGTGGAATCGAGGCATGGCACCTGAACTGCGCGCGAAGCCATGGGGATGAGTGTGGCTCTGGGTCTTACCACCGATTTTTCGCTGGCAGTTTGCAGCAGCTTATCCGTGAACTCGGTGGGAACGAGGTAGCCGCCTTGGGTTCCGACAGAGGTGTTGAGAGCGGATTTTCCATCGGAGGGGAAGGATTGATACTTGCGCTCGAGGGTGCGCCAATCGTTCTTGCGAACGCAAACAAGCCAGTCGCCAAAGGATTTTCCTTTTGGGTCTGCTTGATCATGGCCGAATATAAGCTGAGCTGCATTCTTGCGCGAAAGCTGTTGCGATTTCGCAAAGTCCGCCAAGGCTTGCTCTGCTAATCCAGCATCAGCTTGGGAATTATGAATCGAGGAGTTGGCAAGAGAATCATGTTCAAGAGGTTGCATGGTGCAATCCTTTCTAAAGAGGTGAAGGGCAAGGAAAACAAGAATCAAGCGTGCACGGTTTGCACTAAAGCGTGTGGCTGCGCGGGGAAGGCACAGCAGGCGTATTCGAGTAAAAGCCATTTTTCGATAATGAGATTAACCTTAATAAGACTTGGAGTGTCTCTTTTTTCTTGAGAGGTTGGGCTGCGCGCAATCAGGGGCAGAAAACCAATTGATTTCCCTGCTAATAGCCCTGTTTGAACCAGGGCGAATATCTGATCAGGTATCCAAGGGAGATTTTCTGGGAATGATTCGGGCCTTGTTGGGTAGATAGTTTTCGCTTTGATCCCTTTGAAGCCTGATTCTGCGCTGGGCTTTCTCCATGCAGAAAGGCCCACCGGTGCCAACTCGTAATTGTGGTTGAGCGTCACCACGGGGTTGGCACCAAAAAGCGAATCGTCCATGCCGTTGGCGAGAACGATGTCGCCGCTCCGATCGATCGATTCTTCACTGATCCAAGAAACATCGGATCTTTGGGTGTTGGAGGCATCCGATGATTGATTGAGGGAAACCTTAGTTGCAAGGGATGTGCGTTTGAGGGTGTAGATGGGATCTCTGGGTAGAGATTTTACAATAGTTTCTAATCGATAGGCGAGGTGATCGGGTAGTGGGATGTTGAAGGGGCCGTGAGCATGTGGCATTTTTGATTCCTCTGGTTGAGTAGATTTTTTTAATGTAGATCGATTAAGTGCGATGGGTGCAGATGAGTTTTTAATAAAAGGTAAAGTTTTTGTTCAGCGTTCAAAACCTTTGCAGCCACAAGAAAATCTGGGCCCGTGCCTGCCCATGATTGCGATGAGCGGGAAACTGCAAACAGGGCAGCGAACGGTGGTCAGGGGATCGATCTCGCCTGAAAATAAATCAGTTTCTTTGGGAAGTGGTTTGGTGTTCCAGAAGATGTTGGTGTCATGATTGGAATTATCTTGGTGTGGTTTCAACATGGGTGTGGCTTTCTAAGTTGAGGATGAATCAGATGGTGAAGAGGGGCATTTGGAGTTTTGCTTTTTGAGAAAGGAGAAGTAGGTGGGCATCCCAATGGGGAGTCCAACCGCGCCTGCGGAGGTATAACCTGCGAATGCCCGCCATGGATTTGCAGCGGGCGCATAAAAGCGAAGAATCGTGTTTGGGTAAAAGTTCGCAATGAACGCAAAGGGAGGAATCTGCTGTAACCATGGTTGGGCTCCTTAGGTGTATTTATGTACACTAACCGAAAGGAAGGAGAAGGTGCAGGTTGGCAGGGCGATTTTGTTGAAGAATAATTGGTTGAGAGCTGGAAGCGTGAGCGATGGAAGAGAAAGAAGCAGAAGCATTAGCCACGGAAGAGAAGAAGAAGAAAAGACATTTTTGCCACGGAATGACACGGAAAAACACGGAATAGGCAGAAGCAGAACCAGGGAAAAGGAGGAGAAGTAGCAGAAGAATTAGAGCGACGGACTTCTGGGAAAAGAAAAAAGATTATCGATTCAAGTTAAAATAATATAAATGTATCTTGATATCTGTCTTGGGGAAGTATATACTTGTTTTAGTTCCACACTTTTCCTAAAGGTCATTTTCTTTTTAGGGGTAACTATCATGAGAATTAAAGTCTTGGCTGAAAATCTTGCGCGAGAATGCCTTTCCGACCTTACTGCCTCGGATTTGATGGCACAGCCCCCGATTTCCCTTTTGGCTGAAGCTTCCATCCCTGAGGCTTTAGAGTTTTTTACCCTGCGGGGTTTCCATGCTGCCCCTGTGATTGATGCCGCTGGTAGGCCGGTTGGCGTGGTTAGTGTTACCGATCTTTTACGCCATGATCTCGATAAGGGTACGCATCCTTGTCATGAAGGTGGTTGCTGTTCTGGTAAATCGCTTCCCGAGGGATTTAGTGTCGAAGTTGTGGATACCGCCAAGGTGGAAGATATCATGACCAACGCTATTTTTGCTCTTTCCCCCAACACAAAGCTTCCAGATATCATTAAAAAAATGCTCGATTTAGATGTCCACCAATTGTATGTGGTTAATCACGATGGACTTTTAGTGGGTGTTATCAGCACCTCCGATATCATGCGGGTTCTTTACAACATGCTTTCTTGATAACCATTTTTCTTTGGCTTTTGTGCTATTAGAAAAACTCTTATTGCTTTACTTTTTGCAAAGCGATGAGAGTTTTTTTATCTTTACCTAAATACCAATCATTAACTTGGGTTGCCTTGATAATGCGTTATGCGTTATGATTGCGACTTCTGTTCGCTCGCATTATATGAATCTTATAAATGAATAACTTTGCGAGTTATGTCTTAAAGGGATGAAATGAAAAACTTCATTGGAATTGTAATCATAATGGTTCTGGGTTTAGTGGGTTGTTCTAAAGTAGACCCACAGCAATCTAAGAAGCAACCTGTAAAGATAGAAGTTACCGCCAAGGAAGCAGAAGCTATTGTTGAAGCTTTAGAAAAAGAGATGGTGTTAATTCCAGCGGGGAAATTTCAGATGGGGCCCCCAGACCAAGAGCATGAAGTTACTCTTACCAAGCCCTATTACATGGGCAAGTATGAAGTAACGCAGGAACAATGGGTTGCTTTAGGCTGCGAAAATATTAGCCTTTACAAAGGCGCAAAGCTGCCTGTCATTAATGTTTCCTGGTTTGATTCTCAGGAATTTATCGCGAAGTTAAATGCAAAGACGGCTGGTGGTTATAGGCTTCCAACAGAGGCTGAGTGGGAAAATGCATGCAGGGCTGGAACAATAACTGCCTATTCTTTTGGTGACAAAATCACACCTAGTGATGCAAATTATAATGATTCCAAAATAGATAAACCCATGAAAGTAGGTAGTTACATTCCTAATAAGTTCGGCCTTTACGATATGCATGGCAATGTATGGGAGTGGTGCGAAGATTGGTACGCAGCGTACCCCAGGGAATCGGTGGTAGATCCGAAGGGGCCAGAAACAGGAACTTACCGTATTCTGCGTGGTGGTGGTTTTATTACCGACGATGCTTCTGCTTTATCTTTTGGCAGGATTCACCTACGCACCCCAGATCTTCAGTATCCTGGGATGGGATTTCGTTTGGCGAAGACAAAATAATTACACCTCTGGACAATTCTTTTAATCTAACTTGTAAAACATAGAGATTATGTGCCGAAAAGTGTTTCGGTGCAGTCTTCGAATCGTATAATCATCCATTGCAAGACATAAGCCTAGGGAAACATTCATGTTGGATGGTTATCAAATTCTTGGCCAATGCATTGATGCAGGGTTTTAAATGACAACTCCGCCTATTCAGCGTATAACTTCGCGCGAAAACCCGATGGTCAAGCGATTGCGTCAGCTTTCTGGTCAAAGTAATTTTTATCGAACGCACGGACATTTCTGGCTAGAAGGCGATCATGTATGCAGTGCTGCTTTGTCGCGTGGGCAAACGGTGACACAAGCTTTTTTTTCCGAAAGCCTTTGGGAGTCGCAAAGCAAACTCTGGTTGAAATGCGCACCCGTGATAACTCTTTTGCCTGATGCTTTGTTTTCTTTCATCAGCGGTTTAGAGTCGCCTTCGCATATGGGTTTTTTGTTGGAACTACCAGAACAAAAACCCATAGAGCCTGCGGTGCTAACTGTGGTGCTCGATCGTTTGCAAGATGCAGGCAATGTGGGATCCATCTTGCGCAGTGCAGCAGCGTTTGGTGTTAAGCAAGTGTTGGCATTAAAGGGAACCGCAGCGCTCTGGTCGCCCAAAGTTTTACGCTCTGGCATGGGTGCACATTTCGGCCTTCAATTAAATGAAGGTTTAGCCGAATCCGATCTTGATGCCTTGGCCGTCCCTCGCATTGCAACCAGTTCGCATCAAGGCCCATATTTGCATGAGTGGATGCACCATTCAGATTGGCCTCATCCTTGCGCCTGGTTGCTTGGTCATGAGGGGCAGGGCTTGTCAGAATCATTGCTTTTAAGTGCGAAGCATTGCGTTCGCATCGCCCAACCAGGTGGTGAAGAATCTTTAAATGTAGCTGCAGCTGCAGCTATTTGCCTTCATGCCAGCGCTAGTGTTCATCTTAGCGCGCAAAAAAACTCTTAATACAAAAGTGGGAAATTGGAATAGTACTTACCTTGCAACTTTCAAAAAGGACTTTGACATGACTGTGAACAATACCCGTCGAGAATTCATTAAGGCATCTACCGCAGGATTAATTCTTCCTATTTCTGTTACTGCAGCCGATCCAAAACTTATTAATGTAGTGGTATGGGATGAACGCCAGCCGCAGCAGAAACAAGCATACGATAATTTTTTGGGAAACCAGATCGCCAACCATCTTAAGAACCTGCCTGGCCTTGCGGTAAAATCAGTGACCATCGATGAAGATGAGAAGGGGCTTTCGCCTGTGCATATGCGCGGTTGCGATGTTCTTATTTGGTGGGGTCATGCTAGGCAAGCCGAGATAACACCCGAGATGGCCAAGCCGTTGATCCAGCGTATCAAGGATGGAACCTTATCATTGATTGCGCTTCATTCTGCGCATTGGTCTACACCTTTCGTAGAAGCGATGAACGAGCGCACCAAGCTTGATGCCGAGAAATTGTTGAAACGCAATGGTGCGAATGTGGAAATCACCTATGCCAATCCACCCAAGCGTTATACGGTTCCGAGTGCAGGGGATAAGATTACGCCTTACATTGATTTGCGCAAGTTTCCGGATGGCACCGAAAAAGCAACCGTGTACAAACCGAACTGTTGTTTCCCTGCGTATCGTGCGGATGGTAAGCCGAGCCAGATTCGGATTCTCAAGCCCGAACATCCGATCGCTAAGGGGCTTCCTGCGACATTTGAAATACCGCAAACGGAAATGTATGCAGAGCCTTTTCATGTGCCTGAACCAGACGAAGTCGTTCTGGAAGAGCGATGGGCGAGTGGCAATTGGTTTCGTAGCGGCATGGTCTGGAATCTGGGCAAGGGCCGGGTGTTTTACTTCCGCCCTGGGCACGAGACCTATGGGGTGTTCAAAGAGAAATCGGTGCTTCAACTTTTAGAGAATGCAACCCGCTGGCTGGCCCCGAAATCTGAGTAATACGGGGTTGTATCAGTTATGTTGAGCGTTGGTGCAATCGACTCGAATATGGGTTTAATAAATTCTTAAGCTTGATTATTTTAAGGTTAAACTTTATCCCTAAGGGTGAGAAATGAAAAGAATACTTGGAATAGTGATGGTGGTCACGATTAAATTCTTAATGCTTGTACCTTAATTCATCAAGCCGCGCAGCCAGTTCTGTGCGGCTTGATTCTTTTATTAATCTTTCCCGATGCAATCCAAACAGAACAACATTGAATTGTGATGCTGGGGATTGCTCGTTTATTGATTCCAGAAAATAAGATTTGGTGGTGATGGGTTTCTTTTAACGAAGAAAAATTATTCTTGCCATGGTTATGTTTCGTTTGCTCGGTCTTCCAACCAGAACATCTTCAAACCATCCGTTCCGCTCAACTTCATAAGGTTTCGTTTGGCGATGGATAAATAATTTGCTGGCAGGTGGTCTGATAGACCCGGGCAAGTTAGTTTAGTTAATTAGTTAGCTGTAGATTTAAATAGATTTCAAAATTAAATTATCTTAATTTAAACGCATTAATGGTTTAACTTTATCCCCATAGGTAAAAGATGAAAAGAATACTAGGAATAGTGATGGTGTTAGGTTTGGTAGGTGTGTTAACGGTGATGATTGGTTGGTCTAAAGCAAAGGAAGAACCGGCTTCGAAAAAAATAGTAATAAAGAAAATAGATAATGAGCGAGAAATTGCTGCACAGGAAATGAAACTCGGAAAGATAGAGGTAATCAATCTTGGGGAAAATTTGAAGTTGGAGATGGTGTTAATCCCCGCGGGTAAGTTTATCATGGGGTCACCTGAGTCTGAAAAGGGCCGGCTCTATAATGAAACGCAGCATGAAGTAACGCTAACGAAACCATTTTACATGGGAAAGTATGAAGTAACGCAGGAGCAGTGGGAATCTGTGATGGGTAGTAACCCAAGTGATACCAAAGGAGCCAATTTGCCGGTAACACAAGTATCTTGGAATGATTGTCAGGGGTTTATTAAAAGATTGAATGCAAAGACGGATGGCGGGTTTAGGTTGCCAACTGAAGCAGAGTGGGAATATGCCTGTAGGGCAGGAACAAGTACTGCGTATTCGGTTGGAGATAGCCTATCAAAGAGTGATGCAAATATTGATGGTGACAGCACTAAGGCGGTAGGAAGTTACAGGCAAAATGCGTTTGGCCTTTACGATATGCATGGCAATGTATGGGAGTGGTGTGAGGATTGGTATGGAGATTACCCAGCGGGGGCGGTAATAGATCCGAAGGGACCAGCGATGGGAGAAGACCGTGTGTTGCGAGGCGGGTCTTTCACCGACGGTGCTTCGATTGCTCGCTCTTCCTTCCAGAATGGTATCACGCCGACCTATTGGCTCAACCTCGTTGGGTTTCGTTTGGCAACGACTCCGTAATTACTTCTTAGCCACTTTACTGCTTGTCGCTTCTATATTTAAAGTGCATTCCCGAAGAGATTTTTAATAAAGTTATTGGTAGTTGCCCCAAGGGCGAGGGGCCAGATCATCGCCAGCGACTGGCTTTTCAATCAATACCAACTCTGACTTACGGAGCTTATGATAATCCCCGGTCCATCCATAGACCAAGTTGCGCGCCGACAGGATCTTGACAGTGCCATTCGGTCCTGACATCTTTAATTTCCATCCGGGTACTTTGCGGTGCATTGTAAAAACGGATCATCCTGCGTGATCAGCGGATCTTTCAGCCCGACAAAAATGTAGGCCTTGCCGCCGACGACCACGCTGCCAAAACCGCCTTCCTTTTGGGTCGGGATGGGATCGCTCTGCCAGAGTTTCTTCGGCCCCTTAGCCGCAACACCGTCCCGGGTCGGGCCGCGCCACTGCGGCCAGTCTGCCGCCTGCGCCGTGTTCCACACGATCAGCAGACATCCGACCACTATCATCGTCCCTGCTAGGAATTTGCTTTTGCGCTCGCCGCACCGGAAACGGTCAGACCGGGGATCGGCTTCGGGGAGTGATGGGGGCTGGTTCTTTGCGTTCATTGTTTCCTTCTATTAATTGGGCTTCCTACTTCTTCGGCACTTCCGGCGTGGGCTTATGTCTAATTTGATTCCATTAGTACCTGATACCTTTTCACCCCTGCCCCAACGAAATCGTCCCTCTACTGCTACCGAACCGGTCGGTCTCTATGTTCATGCGTTGCAGCATGGTCACGAAAAGGTTGGAGAGCGGGGTGTTGTTTTTTTGGTCGAAGGCGACGTGACCAGCGTGTTTGAAACCGCCGCCGGCGAGGACGATGTTGAGGTTTGTGGGCTCGTG
>CAXNFS010000106.1:0-9340 GCA_964201235.1 Gemmataceae bacterium
GGCAATGGCTTGGGACTTAGTATTTGCAAAGCGATTGTTGAATCCATGGGTGGCACCATTTCTGTTACTTCAACCCTGGAAAAAGGCTCCACCTTTACCATTACCCTGCCTTTAATCGGCCCCGTGTGATGCCTGCCCCGATATCCGCAAGGGTCGAGATCACTCATCATCTGCCTTCTTCCGATCCCAGATTTTTAGCCGTTCGGCAATAGCTTCGGGGCTGGGCAGCTCGGCCCGATAGGCTTCGGGAAGTTCTGCGCACACGGTGTAGGTGGCCACACCAATTGGACGGCGAGCCGTGCGCAGGGCGTATTCGACCACGGTTTTATTTTTATCACGACAAATGATGATGCCAATGGAGGGATTTTCGTCTCCAAGGCGTTCCTGCGTGTCGAGAGCTTCGAGGTAAAACTTCATCTTGCCTTTATGCTCGGGTTGGAAAGAACGCACTTTGAGTTCAATCGCCACCAAGGCGAGTTCCAGTTCCCGCTCGGAATGTTCATCGGCCAAACCAAGGAAATCGAAGGTGTAATGATCCTTTACCGCCAGCACGGCTTGCGCCTTGATTTCGGGAGGCAAGGTTTGATCGAAGTTGGTCTGGTTGAGCAGGTATTTTGCGTAACTTTGGTTGTCGATCTGGTGCTGGAGAACGGCCTTGGTCCAGCCAAAGCGAGCGGTGGCGCGGAGGTAGAACTCCTTTTCCAGCACGTCTTTACAGCGAGCCATGATGACGAGATTCTTCGCCCAACTAATTTCTCCAACCAATGGTTGGAGTTTTGGTTGGCCCTGATACTCCGAGTAGAACTGGCGCATGTACCAGAGGTTCTGTGCCGAGAAACCGTTGCGACCCGGAAACTCAGCCTGAAGGTCGCGCGCAAGCGTTTCCACCACGGATTTTCCCCACCCGAGCGATTTCTGCTTCTGGTGAATGGACTCGCCAAGATCCCAGTAAAGAGACAATAACTCGTTGTTGACGGCCCGGAACGCCTGATACTGCGCGTGCCGGATGCGTGTCTTGATTTCGATAAGAAAGCCCAGGTAGTCGTTAGCGGAAAGTTTATTCATAATAATTCCCGGATGTTGCCCAGCACTTCTGCAGATAAACCTAAAGGGCTATTAGCCCCCATAATAACCGTAAAAGGGTGTGATAAACCCTAAAGAAACGCCAGAGATTCGGCGATTTTCATGCATATTATTGTACATTATATTATTATACTAATAATAACAATATCTTAATAATTTGTTTTTATAAAAGTAGCAATAGGCAATGGTGTGGTGTATTTCTTAGCGCTCTTATGCGGTGGAAGATTTTAAAAGAATAAAGGCATTCTTACCGCGAAGACGCCAAGTTCGCAAAGGAAGATAAGAATGCAAATAAGAGTGGTGCTTGGTGCTTCTTAGCGCTCTTAGCGTCTTTGTGGTGGAAGATCTTTACTGTTTAACACCATTCTTGCCGTAAAACCTACCTAAGCCTTAATTTATGTTGGCGTTAGGTCGATAAATGCAATAGAATGTTAATAGATTTGAAGTATAGTTTTACCCTGCCTTGCGGTCAATTTGACTTCTCTCCTGAATTAAGGTGCAGCTTTGAGAATAACCAGATTAAAAACTAAAGAATTTGCCTCAATTGCAACGATGTTTGTGATGAGTTTCTTCAGCTTTGTAGGCCATGCCGCTGCCCAAGATTCGATCACTATTCTTTCACCTGGTAAAACGATTGAGTTAAAAGATGCCTTTGCGGGCTGGCAGATCATTGCCAACGCTGGGCAAGCCGATGTTACTAGAGTTGCCAATTATAAAAGTACCAATCCCAAAGTTGCTCGGGTTGATGAAAAAGGCTTTGTCGAACCAGTTGGCGATGGCCAAGCTACGATTCATGTAACGCATCATGGTAAAATTCTTGATGTGCCTGTTGAAGTATCCGGGGTAAGCAATGGCAGGCCGATAGATTTTCGCACCGAAATAGTTCCCCTTTTAAGCAAGCTTGGATGTAACGCAGGCGGTTGCCATGGTAAGGCGAGTGGGCAAAATGGATTCAAGCTTTCGCTGTTTGGCTTCGATGCAGATTTTGATTTCGAAAGTATTGTGAACGAAGGCCGTGGGAGAAGGGTTTTCCCTGCCAACCCCGAGATGAGTTTGTTCATTCAAAAAGCTTCGGGTCAGATGCCCCATGGCGGTGGTAAAAGGTTGGTCCCAAACTCCAACGATTATCAAATTGTAAAGCGCTGGATTGCAGCAGGCACACCTCCCGTTGCTAAGAATGTTCCGATCGTAAAACGCATTCAGATGATTCCCAATGATCGCATTTACAAGCATGGTGATACTCAGCAAGTTGCAGTAGTAGCAGAGTACACAGATGGATCTTTCCGCGATGTCACTAGGCAGAGCGAATTTGCTAGCAACCTTGATGTGATTGCTGTTGCGGATGCTACGGGTTTTATCAAAGCGGGCAAACTGAGTGGCGAAGCTGCGGTCATGGGCAGGCACATGGGCCATGTAGCTGTCACCCGTGTTTTAGTGCCCCATGGCGAAGCATTAAAAGAAATCCCAGGCTTCAAGCCGACATCCCAGATTGATCTGCTTGCAATTGCCAAGTGGAAAAAGCTGGGGCTTCAGCCCACTCCTGTTTGCGATGATGCAACCTTCATCCGCAGGCTAAGTGTTGATCTTTGTGGTAGATTGCCCACGCTGGAAGAGATAACCGCATTTGCCAAAGATACTGATACCAACAAAAGAGCGAAGCTTGTAGACACTCTGTTAGATTCATCTGATTACCCAGCATATTTCGCAATGAAGTGGGGCAGCATTTTAAGGAACTCAAGCCATGCGGGTTCTGATAGAGCCTCTTATGCTTTTCATAATTGGATTCGTGACATGATTGCCCGCAACCGGCCTTACGATGAATTCGTAAGGGGTGTGGTTGCTGCCTCGGGCGAATGGCAGGATGCGCCCGCAATCAATTGGTACTGGCAAAGTCGGGATGATCAACTGCATCAAGTCTCTGCAGATACATCGCAGGTTTTTTTGGGTGTAAGGTTGCAATGTGCAAGGTGCCATCATCATCCGTACGAGCGCTGGGGCCAAGGGGATTATTATGGCTTGACCGGGTTCTTCACTCGATTAGGTAAAAAGAGTTTCGGCGAACCACCCCCATACTTTTCTTCTGCAAGCGTGACTTCGAGCGAGAAAAACCCGCTCACAGGTAAATCTCCTGAACCCAAGTTTTTAGATGGCCCAGAGATGAAGTTCTCTGCTGAAGAAGATCCCCGTCATGCGTTGGTTGATTGGATGGCGAAGCCTGATAACCCTTTCTTTTCCAAAGCTCTTGTGAATCGGATGTGGGGCCATTTTCTAGGCCGTGGATTGTTTCAAGAGGTAGATGATCAGCGCGAAACCAACCCGCCCAGCAATCCAGAGCTTCTTGATTATCTTGCTAAGGAATTCGTCAGCCACAAGTTTGATGTCAAGCATATCATCCGGCTGATAACCACAAGTAGCGTTTATCAATTAGGTTCGGAACCAACTGCGTATAACAAGAATGATCACCAGAACTTTGCCCGCTATTATGCCCGCAGGATGCCCGCAGAGGTTTTCTTGGATGCGGTTAATCAGGTCACTGGCAACAAATCTGGGTTCAGTGGCATTAGCGCCAACGGTAGGGCCATCGATCTTCCCCACGAAAACTTTGGTTCGTACTTCCTCGATACTTTCGATAGGCCTAAACGGGTTACTGGTTGCGAATGCGAACGCTCTACCGGCGCAACATTAGCGCAAGTGCTTTTGCTAGCCAACTCCGACGAGATGGAAGGCAAGATTAATGCGACTCAGGGAAGGCTGGCGAAATTGATCAAACAAAACCTCCCTGCCCCCGAGGTGATCGATAACCTGTACCAAGTTTCTTTCTCTAGGCTGCCCACTGCCAAAGAAAAAGCGCGTTCATTGGATCATGTGAATAAGTCGGATAACAAACAACAAGCCCTCGAAGATTTGCTCTGGGTGATTTTGAACTCAAAAGAGTTCATGTTCAACCACTAGTATTTTTATTAAAGGAAGATGCCATGCTAGAATTTGTTGGAAAAGGTTCAGCCACTTGCGATGGAGTTAATCGCAGATCATTTCTTAAAGTTGGAAGTCTTGCCCTCGGTGGTTTGACTCTGCCTCAATTGCTCAAGGCGCAAGCTGCATCTAAGCCAGCCAAGAAGCGCTCTGTAATTCTAATCTGGCAGGCAGGTGGCCCTAGCCATATCGATATGTATGATCTCAAGCCCAATGCGCCTTCCGAGATTCGTGGGGAATTCAAGCCCATTGCAACTAATGTGCCAGGCATCCAGATTGGCGAGCATCTTCCTCTTCAATCAAAAATCATGGATAAGCTTTCCATCCTTCGTTCTGCTTGCCATACCAATGCAGGCCATGGAATGGGCGCTCAATGGATGCTTACAGGCTATCAGCCAACCATTGAAGTGAACGACAATATCTTCCCCTCGCTTGGTTCGGTGGTTGCGAAAATGAAGGGCGCAAACGATCCGAGCATGCCACCTTATGTGAATCTTCCCAAGTTGTTGAACCTTGGTAAAGCAGCCTACCTTGGCGCTTCTTACAACCCTTTCGCACCAGACAATGATCCAAACATGGAAGGGTTCAAGGTTCGAAACCTCAGCCTTCCTGCGAAGATTAATGTCGATCGACTTTCCCGCAGACGCGATCTCCTTAACGATCTCGATAACATCCGCAGAGATATCGACACCAAGGGCGACTTGGTCGGCCTCGACTCCTTCTACAAAGATGCCATGGAAATGGTTACCAATACCAAGGCTCAAGATGCCTTCGATATGCAGAGGGAATCTGTGGTTCTTCGTGATACCTATGGCAGAAACGATTTGGGCCAATCCTGCCTTCTGGCCCGTAGACTGGTTGAAGCGGGCGTTACCTTCATCACCATTCAGGCGGGTGGCGGTTGGGATACCCATGGCGACAACTTCAAAGGTTTGAAAAACAATCTGCTTCCCAAGTATGATCGTGCCCTTACTGCCCTTGTGGAAGATTTGCACGACCGCGGCATGAGTGATGATGTACTCGTAATGGCGATGGGCGAGTTTGGCCGTACTCCTAAAATTAACCCAGGCGCAGGTCGCGATCACTGGCCCGGTGCTATGTCTGTGGTATACGCAGGTGGCGGCTTGAAAATGGGACAAGTTGTTGGTTCCACCAATGCCAATGCTGAATACCCGACTACCAAGCCCGCAACACCTGGATGCGTTCTTTCCACCATGTATCATTGCCTGGGGATTGATCACCACTTTGCATTCCATGATCAGGCACAGCGACCCATGCCTATCTTGAGTGAAGGTGAACCAATTCAAGAACTGATTGGCTAAACAGGCTACCCGAACTGAAATTCTCTTGAGGGCATTACCGTGCTGCGAGTTTTCCCGTTGGCATTATTACCTTTATTAATGCTGGCTTTAGCCGCTTCCGCAGATCTTCCCTCCATCAGGCTGGATCGCATGTACCCTCTTGGCGCAGCAGCAGGCTCCACCATCGAAGTGGAAGTGCAGGGCGCTGAATTCGAAGAGGTGCGCGAACTAAAATTCGATCATCCGGGCATCAAGGCCGAATGGCTCAAAGATAAAAAGTTCAAAGTTGCAGTAGATACCGGAGTTCCCGCTGGCTCTTACGATTGCTGGGCCGTTGGCAGGTTTGGCGTAAGTAACCCCCGCTTGTTTGCGATCTCTCGTGGCTTCAAAGAAGTCGATGAAAAAGAACCCAACGATGATGATGCAACCGCGCAAGTTGTTGAAATCAACACCATTATCAATGGCACTTCCGACAACAGCAAAGAAGATATCTTCAAGTTTGCAGCGAAGAAAAACCAGAGGGTTACCATCGCCTGCAATGCCGCACGATTAGATTCGCAGCTTGATGCGGTGCTTTCAGTGTATTCGAAGGCTGGTAAGCAGATAGCATCCAATGGCGATTACGATGGCCGTGACCCTTTCGTTGATGTCCTCATCACCGAAGATGGCGAGTACTTTATTCGCTTAAGTGATCTTTCGTTCAAGGGTGGTTTGCCCTATCGCTTGGTTATCAGTGATAAGCCCCAACTAGAAAATGTTTTCCCGAGGGTTGTTAAATCAGATACCGATGCGGAGATTGTTTTGCTGGGTAGAAACTTTGGCCCTAATGGCATCGAATCTAAATGGACTATTCAAGACCTTGCCTTGCAAGAAACCAAAGCGAAGGTGCGAGCAACGAAGGATATTCTTTCGCTTGGAAGGTATAAGTTTTTAGAGCACCCGACTTCGCATAGTGTGGTTCCTACTGCTGCAACTTGCACCTTGGATGGTTTTCAAGATGCACTAGTGGTGAATAATAACACACTCATCACAACACCCATTTTGGTTTCGCCACATGATGTAACCTTAGAAGCTGAACCCAATGACACTTTGCAGCAGGCGCAGAAACTTACTTTGCCTGCGGTGGTTTCTGGAAGATTCGATCGCGAAAGGGATGGCGATTGGTATGAGATCGAACCCACTGAAACCGGTGCCTACAGCATTGAGGTTTATTCTGAAAGAATTGCAGGCAGGGCTGATCCCTATGTTTTTATCCAAGATGAAAAGGGAAATAAGGTGGTTGAACTTGATGACTTTGGCCATCGTATGAATGCCTTTGATGGGCATTTGCGTGATCCCTCGGGGATTGCCAATCTTAATGCCAAGAAGAAGTACCATGTTTTTGTTCAGGATCGTTATCGCAGGGGCGGTGCGCGATTTCAGTATGTGCTTGCGATCAACAAGCAGGAGTTTGAGTTTCATATCGCCTCGATGCATTCGGCAAACCCCGGCCCCGCTGCCTTAAACATTTATCGTGGTGGTTCTGCATACTTGAATTTTGTGATTCATCAAAGGGGGCCGACTAGCCCCATTACGGTCAGGGCGGAAAATCTTCCCCCCGGCGTTACCGCGCAAGATGTCGTGCTTAGGGATAACACTAAGGGTGTGATAGTTTTTCATGCCGATAAAGAAGCCAAGGAAATAACGGTACCCATTAAGCTAGTTGCATCAAGCAAGCGAGGCGAGGTTTTATTTGAACGCGAGGTTAGGCCTTACACCCGAGTTTCATCTGATGCCAATCCCGCTTCGAGCAGGCCCATGCGCACCCAATGGCTTGCAGTAAGGGAAGCAGCACCATTCGCACTTGCCATGGAGAAATCAAAAGTGGAGGTTGATGCTGGGCAGAAAGTGGAGATGAAGGTAAAGCTTGAAAGGCACTGGCCCGATTTTAAATCGCAGGTAACGCTTCAAGCCTTGGAGTTTCCTGGCAATATCAAAATGACTAATGTCGTGCTTCCTGCAGATAAAACAGAGGCTATGGTGACGATAGAAGTGCAGGCAAACGCTGCAGGTGGCGAATATACCCTAGCCGTTTCAGGGCAGGCGCAGGTTCCTTATAATAAAGTTAAGACTGAAACCACCAAGCCCAACACGCTTGTTACCCAGCCTTCTAAGCCCTTCACGATTATCGTAAAGGCCAAGGAAGAGAAGAAGAAGTAGGTTGGCATGAAGGTTTTATTTCTGCATGGCTGGAATTCAAAACCGGGCGGGATGAAGCCCACCTATCTTGTTAATCATGGGCATGAGGTTATAAACCCTGCTCTTTCAGATGATGATTTTGCGATGGCTGTTGCAGTTGGCCAATCTGAATTTGATAAACACAAACCCGATGTAGTGGTTGGTTCCTCTCGAGGAGGTGCAGTTGCCCTGAATATTAATTCTGGCGATACGCCTTTGGTGTTATTGTGCCCTGCTTGGAAAAACTGGGGCAAGGTTACGACTCTAAAAAAAGGGAGTGTTGTCCTGCATTCCCGCAATGATGAAGTAATCCCTTTTGTTAACTCAGAAGAGCTTGTTTCTAAAAGTGGATTAAGTGCGGATACGCTGTGGGTGGTAGGCAATGATCACCGGCTTGCGGATGATGAATCGCTTGCGAAAATGCTTAAAGCAATTGAAACGCGCTAAGGCTTTTTTTGGTGATGCTGTTGATAAGTTGTCGAATCACTTTTTAGGTGTTCACGCGAAGGGTTCCTTGAAGGATTTTCCTTGCCACAGTTATTCTCGTAAGGTCTTCATTCATGGTGGAAAAGTTTTTAACTGTATCCGTTCCGTAAACATATCCATTCATATATTCGAGATTCTTGTCGATGATTCTTTGAGGATGATCCTTGACAAAACGCTCGTCTTTAAGAAAGACACCGACAAAATCATTCCAAAATCCATCCTCTTCTCTGGCTGGAACTTGTCTTGAAATGTAGGATTCCAGTAATACGGCGGGAATGCCTGACCTACGCGCCCATTTGACCAAAGAGTGGCCGCTATCTGGATAGAAACGCCAGGAGTCCACAGGCCACCTGTGGAAAATGCCGTTGGAGGGAATGTTAAGGTAAAAAAGGCCATCAGGCTTTAGAATGCGCATTATTTCGTTGAATAATAACCAAAACATGTCTGAATGTTCAAAGCACGAACTGGATAAAACGACATCAAAGGAGTCGTCTACGAAAGGCAGTTTGTAAGGGTCATCCAGAATGATGTCCACACCTTTGCCTGCGACAAAATCAATGCCTTTGTACTCATGGTTTGCAGGAAATATGCTTCTTAGGCTACCATTCACATCTTGGGACCCAATCTCTGCGATTTTCAGACTATTGGCATTTGGCTTAGTAAGGTAAGAATCATAAAACCATTTGCAATTAGCAAGTGCACTATGGTGCATTTATTACTCCAGAATTAGTTTTGTTTTGGGCGATTGATTTAAGATTACTAAACACCTTATTTCGAACATTGGCAAATTCCTGTAGATAGCACAAGGAGTTCGTTTTTAAGTATTGGCCCTTGAGTGCATCGCAAGTAAGCAAATCACCGAGGTAGTTGGAAACATTATGAAGGGAAAACGGGGCCTTCCTAACATCCAGCATATGAAAAGCAGAAATGTTTTGAAATTTCAAAACCAAGGATACCAGTCGTTCCAATAAAAAAACTTTCATTTGATAGGTATCATTTTTTTCCCTGTGTTCGGTGAAATTGGCAAACAGTTTTCCCAGATTATTGTGCGGGTCTTCAGCGATATGAAATAATTTCTCGGCATATTCCAGCCATATTTTCCAGAACTCGTATTTCGCTACGAAGTAATTGCAGTAGATGCAGGTTGAAACATCTGAAACAAAATTGCTCACGTCGTAATCAATTCCAATTTGACGCAAAAAGGCGTTGGTCAAATTCTTAATGCCTGGGTGGTAGTTTTCTCCTTGCTCAAAATTGCTTGAATAGAGCGCCATTTGATC
>CAXNFS010000107.1:0-9322 GCA_964201235.1 Gemmataceae bacterium
TGGTGGGTTTTAATCCAAGCCGAAACCTCTACCAAGCGGGGTTCTTTTTGATTTAAAGCAATGGGTTCGCTGATGACGCAAGTTTCATCGCCGGTGGGAACATTCATTTGTAAACAAGACTTGCCAGAATAGGGTGCAAGATGATCAACCGCAACGGTTCCGCGATTATCGGAGTTACTATTATGCCAAGTGTTAAAAATATAATAAATTCCTGGCGGAAAATAGCGGAAACGCTGAGGTTTGGACCAACCCAATGGGTAACCGATATTATCAGTTTCAAAATCACCATTTTTGAATAAATTGGGGGATGTAGGCCCGGGTTCAACCAACGATGTTTCCAATAATTCTACCGAACCCGTTTTCCCTATGCCGTATTCAATCTCACAAACAACCCCCATTGGTATCATTGCCCCCAAGGTTGCGAAAGTTTTTTCTTTCATTGCAATTTCTAACCAGCTAGCAGCAGTCAATTTTACTTCAACGGTTTTATTAGCATAGGTACCTTCGGGGAGAGGGATTTTTACTGTTGCAATAGAACTCTTGGCAGTGGAAGGGTCATTGGAAGCGACATTGGACCAAGAAACTGATAAGGACACAGCATCCTTGGGAATATCTTTCCCAGCAATTTTTGCAGAAAAAGTGAGGTCTCGAACAAGGGACAAAGGTTTTGAGCTATGGACTGGAGTTACACTTGGGTAACCACCTGCATCAGGCCAACCCGCAAGCTTTTTGGGATTATGGATGGCTATCCAATTTACTGTTTGAGTTGCCTTTGAAGGGGAATTTAAAATCAATTTACGCTGGCCACGAATCTTATCTGCATCACGCCATTCCCAAGATCCGGTTATTTTCCAGGCATCCGGATTATAATCCCGCCTATTAAATACTTCAGTAGTGTAATTCCAATGATGATTTTTCAATTCAGGGATGTAAGTAATCCAATCGTCTTGAAAATCACCATTCCGAAGTAAATTGCCTTGAGCCAAAAGATTCTGCCCACCACAAAGCAAAGCAGCAAAGGCTAATACAAAAGAGCAAAGCAACTTTTGATGCTGCTGTTTTAAAAATCTTACATTGTAATGTTTAGAAACTATTAGTTTACAAATTATTTGTTTTATATTCTGAATACGAATTTCAAACATAGCGGACATCCTAATATGTGCAAGAAACATAAATTTGACGACAAGAAAAATCGAAGAACTACATATTAATGCAGCAGAATTATCTTGCAAACAAAATAAGTCAAGCATTCACAAAAAGGTCGGGGAACAGCCAAGCCCAAAACGAAAAATCGATGTTTAAATGAAATATGGAGTTTTTGACAAACTTAATCGTATCTGCCGCTTGCTTCTATTGGCCAAACATCAACCACTTTGCCCTTGCGGGATGCAACAACATTGCGGTGCAGGTTCATCGTTGCACAACAATGAGCAGTAACCACCTCGCGTTTATCACCTATTTCAGGCAAAGGAGAGTCAACACATTCAACCCGGGTATGCTCTTCCGCCAATTTAAAAATCTTTTCGTCGGGCTTGCCCTTGATAATTGGCATGCCAAAATCTTTTGAAATTGCTTTACTACCAGCATCGAGAACATAAAGCCCTGGGCGCCTGCTAATCACAGTAGAAAGAACCGTAAGTGAAGGCTGAAACTCCGGACGAGCCTGATGATAAATGCAATCCATAAGTAAGAATGAACCTGGTTGAATTTCGTCTATCCCGTCTGTTTGAACGGCAAATTCCCAAGTGCCCGTCCCCGCAGTTGTGACCAAGGGCACCTCTATCCCTTCTTTTTCGATCAATCTTCTGGTGTCTACCAAGGATTTAAGTCCTTGAAAAGCCTTAGCTGTTTTTTCAGGACTACCCAACATAAGTTGGAGATGGCCATCATACCCCTGAAGGCCAGCGAATCGAATATTTTTAGTTGCAACGATTTTTTTCACAAGATCCAAAGTAGGTATACCCGGGAAAGTGCCACACCGATTCATCCCAATATCAACTTCGGCAAGAACATCGAAGGAAGTATTAAATTTTTGGGCAAAGTTGCTTAAAGAGAAGAGATGCTCCTCACAATCGATGCAAACTTTAACATTGGCCTTTGTTTTTAAAGAATCAACACGGGCAATTTTAAGATCACCCACGATTTGATTTGCGATCAGAATATTTTTCACACCTATATCTGCCAAAACCTCAGCTTCATTAAGTTTAGCGCAAAGAAAAGAACTATGCCCCTTCCCCATTAGATATTTCACCAGCCCCCCACATTTAAGCGATTTAAAATGAATTCGAAGATTTTTCCCATTCAACCCATTCACCATGGTTCCAAGATTCTTATCCAGAATATCCAGATCAATAATTAATTGAGGTGAATCCAATTCAAAGACCGAAGCGCATTGGTTCCCACTCATCACATACCCCCTAATTTAAATCGGACATAAAGAATCTCATCTTAAACATGATAATCTTTTTAATTATAAGGCGTAACTATAAACCTGCTATTGACCAAAACACTAGGATTGTGAAATAGCCATCTTTTATAGGCGATAATCATTAATTTCTAGGTATTAATTCAAATTTTATGGGTATGAATGATTGGAATAAAACTGATCCGATAAGAAAGCGCCAAAGCAAATGGCGAACTGCGTGGCAAATCCCATTATTTATTTTAAGTTTAATTGCGTTAGGCATGGCCAATTTCCACAAAGCATCAACAAAAAACAAACCAATTGATAAGAACAGCATTGTGTTTGAAAAGTTAAATGTACTTGTAAAAGCATCAGATTTAAATGCAGCACAATCGGCTTGCAGAGAAATCATTGAAAAAACGACCTCAGATCCAATATTACAAAGTCAGGCTAAAATATATTTTGCTGAGATCTCACTACTAAAAGATGAAAGCGAAACCGTTGTTATTGACTGGGATGAAGCACTAAAAACATTAAAAAGCATCCAGCAAGAGAATCTTTCCGAAGATGAGAAACAAAAGTACAAGTTCTTATATGCCAAGGCTTGCATTTTGTTGAAGGTGGAGATGAAAGAAGCGCTAGAACAATTGGAAAAAGCAAATCTAGAAGCAGATAGAAATCCAGAGTGCCTAAATTTGCTGTCACTTGGATACATGAGATCATTAGAACCAGATTTTATCAAAGCCCTCAAAGCAAACGAAGAGTTCCGAAACATACCACTTCTTTCAGAAGAGAAGAGAATTCCTGCACAAATATTAGGTGGGGAAT
Source organism: Gemmataceae bacterium (assembly GCA_964201235.1). Classification (GTDB taxonomy): domain Bacteria; phylum Planctomycetota; class Planctomycetia; order Gemmatales; family Gemmataceae; genus UBA969. The sequence continues at coordinate 3,233 of CAXNFS010000107.1, forward strand.
TACTGATGAAATTGCAGCGCCCAGATGAAGCAAGAAAAGTACTTCAAAACATCAATTCTCGTAAGAACTCGAACCTAGAAATCAAAGCAAGACAACTTCTCGCGCTTAGTTATATGGAAGAAAGCCTTTGGCTTGAATCTGTCAATATTTGGAAACAAGTATTGGATTCACCTAAAGAAGTATTAACTGATGCGGGAAAGCCTTTATATTTTCTTGGTGTATGCTTAAAAAAGATTGAACTTATAAAAGAAGCAGAAAAAGCCTGGGTTGAATGCGAAGAAAAAAGCCAATCTGATGAGCGCTATGCAGCTTCATTCCAGCTAGCGCAAATTCATTTTGAAAACAAAAATCTCCCTCAATTAACCAACAGCCTTGAAATGTTAGTTCGAAATTGCAAATCGGAGGCAGACTGGAAAAACAAATACTTCAGCACGAAACAAGTGCAAAACATATTTGAAAAAGCCCATTTAGAATCTGTCCAGCTTTCAAATTTTGAATTAGCTTTAAGAATCAATGATTCACTCCAAAAAGTATTCCCCCTTTACATCGCATTAAGTTTCAGAGCAGATGTTTTAAATTCATGGGCGGAACTAAAGCTGAAAGAAACATCTGAGATTTCCGATAGTGCGAAAATAAAAGCACTTCAGCAGGCCAGTACAGAACTACTAATTGATGCTGCCAACTTAAATGTAAAGTCATCGAATCAGACTGAAAATGCGTCGAGGTCTTCAGAAGAATTATGGAAGGCGATTACTAGATATCGTAAAGGCAAAGATCTGCCCAAAGCTCAGGAATGTCTGTTAAAATTCATAAATTTAGCAGCTACAGACAATCGTTTAGGAAACGCCCTTTATCAACTGGGTGATGTGCAAAAAGAATCAGGAAGTATCGATGAAGCCAAAAACTCTTTTTTAACATCATTAAAATACCGGGGGCCGCATACTTATAATGCAAGGTACCAACTCGCATTAATCCACATCGAGAAAAACGAACTTGATCAAGCGGAAGAAACTTTAGAACAAAACCTACAACTTCTTCGATTTGACCCTGACACCGATGCTCAAGAAAAATCGTTGTTCGCAATTGGCTCAATATTCTTCCAACGAAAAAATTATCGCATGGTTGTCAGGCGTTATGAAGAAGCCCTAGAACGATTTGGCAAAAACAATCAGGCAGTAAGGGCAAGACTGCAACTAGGCGAGGCATACCGCCAACTTGCGAATCAAGAACAACAAAACTTCATCCTTGGAGAAAAAACAACGGATGAAACCAAGACTCATTACCAAGCAGAACATCGAAAATGGTTACAAAAATCTGCTGAAACCTATCAGGATTTGGAACAACTTGCTGACTCCCCACTTGGAATCACACAACTTTCAGAAGAAGAACGGCTACTCATCCCATTGCTTGCTGCAGAATGCAAATTCAACATGGGCCAATACGAAGCGGCTATGCTTATTTACACCAGATTAGCTGCCAAAACCCGGGGTAAAAAAGAAATGCTTCACGCCTTGGGTGGTATGGTTCGATGCCATTCAGCTTTGGGCCAATTCGACCTCGTTGCCCAAAGATTAGCAGAGCTTAAATCCCAATTAAATGACATGGACGATTCGGTTCGCAAAGAATGGGAACCATGGCTGGCTATTGCAAGCAAACCAATTCAAAAATAGTTCTTCAAAATATTCTTCAACCCTTCCTTTCTTTTATTCATAAAACATACCCATGAGATTCTCCTTGGGTTACCTTGGATTCTCCCTGGTTCAACCAGGCTACAATTATTTAACTTTGCCGGAGGTTCTGTCATGGCTCCTAAGGAAAACAAAACTAGTTTAACTACAACTGAAGGCATTGGAAGAGCGCCCAATCGGGCCATGCTTCGCGCTGTCGGGTTTCATGATGATGACTTTGATAGACCCATTATTGGAGTAGCTTCCCTTTTCAGCGATATCACCCCTTGCAATTCGCACCTCGACAGGCTTGCTCGAAAAGGGATTGAAGGAATTCGAACGGGTGGCGGCGTGCCACAAATTTACGGCGCACCCACTGCCTCCGATGGCATTATGATGGGCCACCAAGGCATGCGCTATAGCCTAGTTTCACGCGAGGTCATCGCAGATAGCCTTGAAGTAGTCAGTGCTGGTATGAACCATGATGGTTTAATTGCGGTTGGCGGTTGCGACAAAAACATGCCCGGCTGTGTCATGGCAATGGCTAGGCTCAACATACCAAGTATTTTCATTTACGGTGGGAGCATCCTACCTGGCATCGGGCCTGCTGGTGAGGATATCGACATTGTTTCCATTTTTGAAGCAGTGGGTAGGAATCAGGCAGGAACCTTGGATAAAAAGGGCGTCCATAAAATCGAATGCGAAGCTTGCCCTGGTGCGGGTTCGTGTGGCGGCATGTACACCGCCAACACCATGAGTTCTGCTATCGAAGCCATGGGGCTTTCGCTTCCTTATGGCGCAAGCAACCCTGCAGTAAGTGCCGCCAAAGAAAGAGAAGCTTTTTTAGCGGGCAAGCAAGTGGTTCAACTTGTAAAAGACAATATCCGCCCTAGAGATATCATCACTCGTAAATCACTTGAAAACGCTTACACTTTTGTTTTGTCGCTTGGTGGTAGCACCAATGCGCTTTTACATTTGATGGCAATTGCAAAAGAAGCACAGGTGGAGTGGACCCTTGCAGATTTCGATCGAATTGGGGCAAAAGTTCCTCACCTTGCAGATTTGAAGCCAGGTGGCAGATATGTGATGCATGATCTTCACAAGGTTGGCGGAACTCCTCCAGTTCTGAAGGCGTTGCTAGATGCAGGGTTCTTGCATGGTGATTGCATCACTTGCACAGGAAAAACCCTTGCAGAGAATCTAAAGGATGTCGACACCATTTACAAAAACCCAAAGCAAGATGTAATAAGGCCTTTAAACAACCCATTGCATGCTTCAGGGCATATCGTTGTGCTGCATGGCAACCTTGCACCAGATGGCGCTGTCGCCAAGATTGCTGGATTAAAAAGCAGCAAAATAACTGGTCCTGCAAAGGTGTTTGATGGTGAAGAAGCTTGCTTCCATGCGATTCAAGAAAGGCAGATCAAGGCTGGCGATGTTGTGGTAATTCGTGGTGAGGGCCCCGTTGGTGGACCTGGCATGCGCGAAATGCTTTCTGTCACTGCAGCATTGGTAGGCCAAGGGCTTGGCGAAAGTATTGGTCTCATAACCGATGGTCGTTTTTCAGGTGGCACACACGGTTTGGTTGTGGGCCATGTTTCTCCTGAAGCTTGGGTGGGCGGGCCTATTGCTTTGATCAACACGGGCGAAACTATCACCATCGATGCCGAAGCTAAGATGCTGAAAGTTCACATAGATGATGCGGAACTACAAAAGAGGAAGGCTGCATGGAAAACTCCTGCGCCCAGAGAAAAAGCAGGCGTGCTAGCTAAATATGCGAAGTGCGTGAAATCAGCTTCTGAGGGTGCAGTTACTTATTAATTAAGTAATGATTGGCAGAGACTAGTTCCAGTTATAACGATTAAAACGACCCGGAAACATAGGCGCTTTGGCCTTTCCGGGTCTTTTTGTTTCATCTTCCCCTCAACTTTTGCGATGATTCATCCTTGTACTTTCTTAAGGGATGATTCAATGGAACTTTCTTCTTTAATTATTGCTCTAAATCTTATCAGTTCAAATCCAGTTATTGTAGATGGTGTTGTAGGTAGACCGACTCCTGCAATTCTTTTTGCAGATCCACCTCCACCAGAGAAAATGGTTTTCTATCCTAAAGAGAGCGCCTACAGCCATTGGCAAAATCTTGCAGTCGATAGACTGGGAAACTTCAGACCACGCGTTGTTTATTCACCTAATGGTTCTTTTTATCTTTACAATGGAATGTCCTACCCGTTCACAGATTCACGGACAGGGAATTTCGCCCCCACGGAGTTAGGGTTCAAATCTTTTTACGCACCTAAGTCGGAAGTAGAAGTAATAGAAGTTATTAAAGAAGAAGTAATAATCGAAGAAAAAAAATAACGGCATCCAACCCCCCGAGGCTAAGCCTCTTTTTTTGGATGCCGCATTGAATTGGTAAAACCGATTAGCGGAAGAAACCCATCCAGAAGCTAAAGAGTTGTGTTCGGTCTGTATCTGCCTTGACGATTGGGAAACCAAAATCCAAAGCAATAGGTGTTGGCCCCAACATTGGAACCACAAACCTTAAACCTGCACCAGCAGAAACTCTGTAATCAGTTATTTTACTGATGTTTGCTTCAACCGTACCGCTATCAATAAACCCGACCATAAATATCTGATCGTTAGCCTTAAGAGGAACCTGGTACTCCATAGAGTTCAGGAACATGAAGTCACCACCAACCATGTAACCATTTGTATTCGGGCTAACACCTCTAAACTGGAAGCCGCGCATCGATCTAAAACCACCTGCAAAGTATCGTTCGTAAACAGGAGTTTCATCACCAGCCCAAGAGAACTGGGAACGAAGCGCCATCACATGGCGGCCACTACCATCGGCACGCTGATACATGGTTATGAATTTATTCATTTCAACAGAAACCAAAGGGAAGTTATAGGCCCCAAAAGCTTGCTCAAACGATAAATCAAAGATACTACCCTCAGTAGCTCGAAGGTAAGAATCTCTGGAATCCCTGGTAACATTGGCTCTTAAGCCGAGAAGAAAATTCTGACCTTCAACTGATGTGTAATCTGAAGGCGCTCCAGCAGGTACGCGATAAACCCCAACATCTTCAATTCTCAAACTAGCGTTTGCATTCCAATACTGGTTTAATTTTCTACCTAGAGTAAATCTACCCCCTGCTCGGGTTTCATCATATTCATCAAATCTGCGTGTGTAATAATAGCCGCTAGCGCCAAAACTAAACAATGAATCGAACAAGAATGGTTCGCGGAAACTAGCTGTATAACGCTGCAACTGAGTACCAGGCACAGCTTCCAATCGGAATTCCTGACCTGCACCTCTAAATGCACCACCACTCATCAAATCATCTAAACTTGTAGGAATTCTGGTAATGTCAAAGTTTCGCTCATTTAGAACGATACTACCATTCATACCTGCATCCGAGTTAACGCCCACGCCAAAGAGAAGGCTACCGGTGCTAGCTTCCTGAACCGTTACCAACAAATCTTTGAATTCAGATTCCAGATCTGGATCTAGAACGGTGACGGTTGGCCGCACTCCTTCAGCAGAAGCTTCGAAAATATTTAATCTTGCAAGATTCTTCTCTGCCAATCTTAAATCAGGATAAGTAAGAACCTGTCCTGGGAACAAAGGCACCTGACGAAGAATGACATTTTGTTTTGTTCGTTCATTACCCACCACAAAGACTTGGCCAACTCGAGCCGGCGGCCTTTCAAATGCTTCATATTGAATTCTTACCAAGCCTGGAACATCTGGAGAAAACACCGGTACTGGATTTAAGCGCATTTCTCGACCAGAGTAACCCACATAATCTTCCATCAACTTCTTATCTTCGTTGATTTTATTTTCGTTAAAGTATTCCCCGCCTTTGATTTTGCTCAATTGCTCAATTTGCTCTGCAGGCATGGATTTAAGATTTACAACTTGGGGGGTTCCCTGAACTTGATAACGAATGCCTTCTTTTACATGGAAAACAAGGTCGACTTCCTTACCATCGGGTGTCCAAACCAATTCTCGCGAAACATGTACATCAAGAAATCCGAAAGATTTGTAATATTCTTCAAGTTTGACAGCATCGGCATCTGCCATCGCACTGTTATAAGTACCGCCGAATAAACCCATGAACTTCTTGGATGTTTGAATATGGGTTGCAAGCACTGCGCCCCTAACAAATTCCTGACCTTTAAAGTCTACAGACCGGACTTTGACAAGCGGGCCTTCTGTAATATTGAATATCACTTCTTTATCAGCAGAATCTCCACCTTTAAGCAAATCGCAACTTGCAAAGGGACGCCCCTGCTCGTTGTATCTTCGAACAATCGCCTGACAAGCAAGCTTATTGGTTACGGGACTTAAGGGTTTACCTTTAGATACCAAACTTAACTGACCAAGTTCTTCTTCCTTAAGGTGCTTGGCCCCAAGGTA
>CAXNFS010000108.1:0-9219 GCA_964201235.1 Gemmataceae bacterium
GATCATAACAATCATGGTTTTACTGTTTGGCTTGCAGGTGGTGGTGTCAAAGGCGGCTATGTTCATGGAGCTAGCGATGAATTTGGTTTTGCAGCCGAAGAAAAGAAAATGCATGTACATGATTTGCATGCCACAATGCTTCATTTAATGGGGATTAATCATGAAAAACTAACCTATCGTTATTCAGGAAGAGATTTCAGATTAACCGATGTTGAAGGTACAGTTCACAAAGATATCATTGCATAACCAAAGAACAACTTAAGAAGCTTTACCGGCTTAAGAATTAGGCCTAATTATCTGAATGGTTGAATCTTATTTCTTAACAAAAATTAAATTATCATTCAACCAATCTTGCTTGGAATAAACAAAAACGGATGAGTCAGTTTCTTTGACTTCAATTTTTACAAGATTAAAACCCATTGCAGTGATTTCACTAAAAAGATACCACGATAGATTTTCAACACTCGTAGGCTCATTGAATTTTTTAAAGCGAAAATCTTCGCCAGTTCGCTTCATATGGTCACAAAGCGTTAAGTAAAGTGGATCATTAACATTTATCAGCATGGCATGATCGTAACTAGATTTAAGATAAGGTTCTATCTTAGCATCAAAGTCAGAAAAAAGAGTTGAGATCGAACCATTTCGTTCGACTTCAAAGAAGCAGATAATACCATACCTATGGCCGTGAATATTGCTGCATTTATCGTGCAAATCTTCATTACGATGAGCAGCATAGAACTTATATTCTTTTCGAATGATCATGCGGAACCTAGGAAGATTTTTGGTTGATCAGGGATAGGACTTCAGCTCTGGTTGAAAGATTGGTTTTAAACACACCACGCAAAACACTTGTAATCGTTGTACAACCCTGTTTTTTTATGCCTCTAATACTCATACATGAATGTTCAGCCTGAAGAAAAACTGCAACTCCCGAGCATTTTAATTCTTTATCCATTAGGTCGGCTATCGTTTGAGTCATTCGTTCCTGAACTTGGGGCCTTTTAGATACATCTTCAACAACCCGAGCAAGTTTACTAAGGCCAACAACTTTACCATTTGGAATATATGCAATATGTGCAACCCCAGTAAAAGGAAGCAAATGATGTTCGCACATACTAGTAAATGGGATGTCCTTAACTACAACCATCTCATCATAATTTTCAGGAAATGTAACACGCAAGTGCTTGCCTGGATCGCCATTGATACCAGAAAACATTTCAGCATACATTTTAGCAACACGAGCAGGGGTATCAATCAAACCGGGTCGATCTGGATTTTCTCCAACTGCTTTTAAAATCATTTTTACAGCAGTTTTTATCGAATCAATATCAATTGTATTGGCTTCCATGTTATTTCCATTTTTCTCAGAAATACCGGGTTTGTTTATTAAATTCGATTCCGGTTCTTCTAAAAACCCAGATACTGATGCACTATTCATATTACATTTAATTGACATCAAAACCTCCACGATTCAATAATGATTTCTAATTAATTATTAGTCAGATTACCAAACGAATCCAAGGAATATTAATAAACATAAAAAAATCATAAATTTAGGGGTTCTAAAATTGCTCATTAATCCATTCGGACACCGATCGAAAGAATTAAATTGGTAAATCTTTCCGTATCCCCTGTTTGAATAGTGAGAATATGGTCGTTTGTAGATACAGCCTTATAGAAGTCCCATTTAGGAATTGGCTTAAGGTCAAAATCTAAGCCAGACTTTTTAATAATTGATCGGAAATCATTCCAAGCTTTCGGGTCTTCTTGTAAACCATAAGGGCCGGTTGTTTCATACATCATGGTGTTTATTTCGTCGATCGGAACAGCCGACAAAATAACCTCAAGAACTTGTGCGCAAGTAAGCATATTTGGTGAAAAATTCAAATGAATGAGTTCGGCATTTGGCCCCAGAGTTGTGGAGGCTGGATAATGACCATCTGCAATTAAAATTTTAGCATGGTGCCCTGCCCTGCCAAGAATACGATTAATCTCAGGATGAATAAGTCGGTGCATTAACATTTAAAAACCTTTCAGTTTAAGGGCAATTAGCTTAATTGAAAAAACCATGAACTTATAACTAAGATTGCTTAATCATAGGTGTTAATTCTAATTATTCCAAAACAATGTTTGTAAACATTTGATCAAAAGAGTGGCATAGGCCCCTTTAGGCAAATCAAACCCAATTCTTACAGCTTTTTTACCTTTGTTAAATTGGTCATCAAGAACCTCATGAGCAATTTTGGTTGGAAAATAAAAAGCCTTCCGTTCTCCTTTTGAGAAAAATAGTTTTCTGGTTCCTGAAATTTTCATTTCTTCTAGTGTTAGCCCTTCAACAGCCATAACCTCATTAATTATTTTAAAGAATGGGTCATTTTCTGTCATTTTTAAGCGGGAAGATGGCAGCGGAATAAAGGACTCTTCCATTATTTTAATATTCGCAAGGGAAGCAAATCGAACCCCAGGATATAATCCAAGTTTTAGTTTGATTAAAAAAATTTCTGATTGTGTAAAATTAATGTTAATCCATCGAGCCAAAATATTGTTCCATAAATAACTTTGGTATGCAGTAACATACATCCCACCAAGTTCAGGTCGGAGTCTTTCAGCAGCACCTTTAAAATCTAGGGGATTAAACGAAAGGTACTCAACCAATGTTAAGGAATGACCACGAGGTAGTACATTCTTCAATCCAGCCCAATTTCCCCACTTCTGAATCAGAAGTGCTTTTTCCTTTTTTGCCATCTTGTTATCATGAGTGTATGGCGAAGTTAGCGCAATTTTTAATGCTTGTTCGAAATCACCAAGGATCATTTTTTTCGCAATAAAATCGGTTTTCAAAGAATCAATTGATCCAAATCGCTGGTCATCAAAATAATTGGGTATGCCAGTCTTTGGCAAAGAATTAATTATACTATCTGTTTTTTTAGCCTGGTCAGCGTTGATATTTCTTATGATGATACCAAAACGGTTTCCAGCTAAATGACTGGCATCGTATGGCCCGGATATTTCTCCAAGATATTTTACAACAACATCTGAAAGATCTAAATTCTTTTTGGGACCATTTTTAATTGAAAAAAATTGAGTTGTAACTGCATGCTTGTCTTTAAGGCCACCAAACGATATTTGCCTGCTATCTAATTTCCAAGATTTCTGAATCCGTTGAATTGCATCGGGAGTGGTCGATCCTTTTTTTTTGAGCGAATATAGTGAAAAACCCCCATGCCCAGAAGGCAAAGTTTCTGTTAGCTCTTCTACAGAAAAGTCTTCAGGTATTTGTTTTATTTTAGAGTTAGACACAGCTTATCTTATTAAACGAGAATAGTTATTGTTCGGTTGAAGAAACATCTTCATCAGGAATGGCGCCGGGAGTCCCATATTCATTTGTTTTTGGTAAATCCTTGAGTGATTTTAACCCATAAATTTGGAGAAACTTTCGAGTTGTTCCGTATAAAACAGGCCTTCCAAGAGTAACATCTCTTCCGACGATTCGAAGCAAGTTTTTTTCAACTAAATTTCTAATCACTTCCGAAGAATTAACCCCGCGTATTTGCTCAATGTCTGCACGAGTAATTGGTTGTCTGTAAGCTGCAATAGCCAAAGTTTCTTTCATGGCTGAACTAACTTGAACTTCAACATTTCGTGCGTAAACTCTCGCAAGCCAAGGATGAAATTCTTTTTTAGAAAGCAACTGGAAACCGCCCGCAACTTCTTCGATGTGAAAACTGTTATTCTCAACTTTGTATTTTTTTTGCAATTCTTTCAGTAAACCGCGTACTTCGGAACTGTTCTTACAACCTAAAACAGAAGCGATTTTTTTTGTTACCAAGGGTTCATCTGCTAAAAAAAGCAATGCTTCCAATGCCGCAACTGAATCTGTTCGATATCCTTCAACTTCAGATCCATTAGTTTTTGGTTCATTGCCAATGGTACTGCATGAATTTAGTTTTTGGTTTTTCCAGAAGTAATCAATAACCCTATGTTTGTTGTTTTTATTAAACTTTTGGATTACTTTTTGCTGAATCATACTTCCAGTCCAGTTTGTCAAACTAGGCAATTAGCTAAAATAAGGGGTTGCACCCAAGTGTCATTATAGGGTAACCAAGTCTTAGTAGTTTACCAATTTAATTGGTAAAGTTTTTAACTTAATAATTAATCTTTAACAATTAGGTATCACTATGCAGGAACTAGATTTAGCTTGGTTTTTAGCATTATTGGGAACACCCCTAGTTTTTGCATTAATTTGCTACTTTTCTTCCTTCCGTTTAAATCAATTCACCCCTTGGATTGCTGCCCTTGGTGGGGCGTTAACATTAGGAATCTCTTTGGGCATGGCTGTTCAATTCAAATACGACACGGTTGAGCAATTAGGGGTCCTTGATGATGAAAACACTCGAATGCAAACTTCCCTTTTTGAAAGAGGAAAGAATGTAGATTTAGTTCCTGGGTACGAAGTGCACAAAAGCTTTGACTGGGTTACCAAAGTTCGTTGGATGCCTAAATTAGGTATTAATCTTTTACTTGGCCTTGATGGCTTAAATCTTGCGATTATCGTTTTAATCGCTTTGATTTATTTCGTCGCGTTACTTGCCGCATGGTTATGTTCAACCATGGAAGGTAATTTTTTCCCATTACTATTTATTTCCGAATTTGGATTACTAGGCACACTATTGGCAATTGATGGCGTGATCGTTTTGATTTTTCTAGCAATAAGTATTTTGTCTTATTACTTCTTACTCCAGAATTGGGGAGGAGAAAACAAGAACAACTCGGCTTTTATTTTTGGTACGGTCAATACTATTGGACTTTTGATTTTAGCAGGAGTTTTAACATATTGTTATAAATCTGATTTGACCAAATTTGCAAATGAAGGTGAGATCGAAGTTGCACAAAAACAAATCGAAAGAGCACACCCCGATTGGTCTGAAAAACAACGCGCGGATTACTTGTCTTACCACTCTTTCAATATTTTAGCATTCCAGCGCGCAGGACTTGAACAAGTCGCACAATCCCGAACCAATATAAGTAAATCTGCAAAAACCAAACATACATTTTCGTTACTTGCCGTTCTAGGAGCAGCATTACTATTGGGGTTCTCTTCTCCATTAATGACTTTGATTTATAAAACATACCAAGATACTCGCCTACCGGTGGCCATGCTTTTAGCAGGCGCATTTCCATTACTTGGCATATACATTTTTACACGATTTGGCATTCAAATATTTCCTGCAGGAATAGTTTCTTCAGCCCATTGGCTGACATGGGTAATGGTTGGAATAATAGTATCAATAAGCTTCATGTTCTTATTTGTAAATTCCCCCGAACGCTTCATCGCATTTCTTGCTTGCTGGTTACAAGTTGTTTGTTATTTGGGCATAATAAATTCATTTGCAGGGGCTCCAAACATTTGGAAAGCAAAAACATTTGCTGGTTCGCTGATATGGCTCCTGGGCGGATACTTGTGCATAACAGGGCTGGTGTATTTATGGAAACAAATAAAAGACCAAATTCTTGTTGATATAATTGATTTCAAAATTGGAACACTTAAAAAAGCTCCTATCATTGGTTGTTCATTTGCAATTTTATTAGTTGCAACTCTTGGGTGCCCAGGGTTTGTCAACTCCCTTGGGTTGTTTTTATTAGCAGGTTCTGTGCTGCAATTTGGGTTAATTCCTGCGCTAATCACAGGTATAAGCTATATTCTGGTGATCATTGGATGCTATCGCATTTTAAATATTATTCTCGGCGAGAGTTCTAGTACTCCACCCCTTTGTGATATCAAACTTCCACAAATTGTTTTGACCTTTGCAATCATCCTACCCATTCTTGCTCTTGGCATATTTCCGAACCTAATGCTTTCTTGGTACATGCCCAGCACTTCGGCGATATCAGAACTGATTCAAATCACATTGGTAAAATAAACTACAAGAGTTTTTCATGCCCATATTTGACACCCACGCCCACCTTGACGATGAAAAATACTCTACGGACCTAGCGAGTATTATTGAGGGATTCACCAAAGAAACAAAGAATAGGGTATTGTGCGTAGCAACGGGAATCGATTCAAGCAAGCGTTGCTTAGAAATAGCAACTAACTATCAAGGGATGTATTTCAGTGCGGGGATTCACCCTAACTCCATTACACAAAACCCAGAGAACAGTCTTGAGTTATTGGATTTATTTATAAAAGAAAAAAAACCGATTGCTCTTGGGGAAATCGGTTTAGATCGATTTAGGGATTACTGCCCCTTCGATTTACAAATCCGTTACTTCATATCGCAAATTCAACTTGCCAGAAAATACGACTTACCAATCTTGATTCATTGCAGAGATGCTTGGAATGATATGCTGCCTATTTTAGAAAATGATATGCAGAACAACGGCCCTATTAAAGGAATTCTTCATTCGTTTACGGGTACATATGAAAATGCAGAAAGCTGCTTAGATTTAGGCTTGTTCTTATCATTTGCAGGAATGATTACTTACAAGAAAAACAACTTACTCAGGGATGTTGCTGCCAAATGCCCGATCGATCGAATTTTAGTAGAAACCGATGCACCTTATCTTTCTCCTGAACCTTTTCGAGGCAAAAGAAACGAGCCCTCTTATGTAAACTACACCATTAAAACCTTGGCAAACACATTAGGCATTTCAATGACTGAACTTGAAAACCAATTATGGACTAATTCCAATAAAGTTTTAAATCTTCCCAATTAAATTACTGAGGGGTTACCCCGAAATCCCGGATAGTGAAAAGTGGAATGAAAGGGCAATGAGGTTCGATCAATTCTCTAGCGCCCTGCAGTCGGTCAACAATACAAACCACAGCGACCACTTTACACCCAATTTTTTCAACTTCGTCAACCGCTTCCATTGCTGAACCACCTGTGGTAAGAACATCATCCACGATGATTACTTTCGAACCTGGGGCTAACACCCCTTCGATTCTTTGCTTACTTCCATGTTCTTTTGCTTTTTTTCGAACAAAAAAGCCCTCAAGGGAAACGCCATGCTGCTGACTTTTTACCAAAGTAGCTGCGGTGATGGGTATTGCTCCCACTTCTAAACCACCAATAGCATCAGGATTCAATGGGGAAATAATCTCCCAAAAAAGCTCACCCAATAGGTCAATAACTAGAGAATTGAAGAGCGCTTTTTTACTGTCAATGTAATAAGTGCTGGTTTTTCCTGAAGCTAGAACAAAATGCCCAGTCTGAAATGCACGAGACTTAAAGGCTTCTAGAAGCTTCTGTCGGTTAGAATCCATTGAATAAAATCCCGTAAAGGCGGATCATTTTTGAAAAACGGCAAGATCCAAGCCGGGATTAAGCTTAAGATCTTTATATCCATAGGCCTCTTCAAGAGGAGCACTTTCTCCCTCTTTTGGCCAAGAATAATTTTCTATACGAATCGGAAGGCTATTTTCTTTATCAAAAAACACAATGTTTTTATAAAAAAGAAAGTATCCATCAGTATTAACAGGGTGTGTCAATTCTAATCGTGTGCAAGGACGATCATAGCAAACCACATCACTTACCAAGACTTCAGTTGCTTTTCTTCGGCCTTCTTCAATCCAACCATGTTCCAAAGTCTTTATAAGCATTTCCATACCTGCTTCGGAAACATTATGCCTATTATTTGCAGCGGATTTTGGGTCATTAATGTCTAAAGTAATAAATCCCACTGCACCTAAAAATCCTGCCCCTTTTACGCGCATTTTTGAAGGATCTTTAGTCGTAGTATACATAGCTTCTTGACCTTTGCTTGATCTGGGTTCAGACCATTTCATGTGCAAAAAGAAAGGTTTACCTGCAGTTGCCTGCAGTTGAATCGAAGCTTCTGGTTGTAATTTGCCTTTGATTCGTTCAAGCTGAAAAAGTGTAGCGCTATAATCTTTTACATTTTCAAACGATTTCACCGCAGCAAGAATAAATTCAAGGGGTTTGTCCATGGAATCGTTTGATTTTGAAGGATGTTTATTAATCTCTTGTATTATTTCTTCTTCGATTTGCTTTAAGCTATTATCTGGCTTTGCTTGAGTAACATTCCCAGTAGCAATGATGAATACACCAAGGATCCCACCAAAAAAGATATATGCCAACCTGGGAAAGCGACCTTGAGTAATTGTTTGCATCATAATACCAAGAGAATTTATATTTATTAGTCCTTATAAATAAATAACACAAGAAAATGAACATGTTCTGTGATCATCAATAGAATGATTAAATTTAATGCTTATTCAAGCGTTAGAAATAAAACAAACTACGGAATCAACAAAGACGCTGAAGTTATATGCCATGTTGGCCTAAAACTTCAATAGTGTTTAGGGTGCAAATGTATGAATAACAATGAAAATATCGTGGTTTTTAAAGTTGTATCAGAGTTTTTTGAAGAAAATGGATATATCGTTCATCTTGAAGGAAAAAGTAAGGCGATCATATTTGACCCGGGTTCGGATGTTGATCAGTTTTTAAAATACCTTTCAGTTAAGAATTTAAGGGTAGAAGCTATTTGCTTAACCCATGCCCATCCCGATCATATTGCAGGCGTTTCAGGTATAAAAGCGGCATTTCCCGATGCAAATATCGCAATCGGTTTAAATGAAGCAGCAGCCCTAACAAACCCAAACTTAAATTTAAGTTCATTGCTTGGTTTTGAAATGGTATCGCCCCCTGCAGACATCACCCTTAAAGATGGCGAGGATGCGGAGTTTGCGGGCATTAGCTTCAACATCCAAGAAATACCTGGTCACTCACCTGGGCATATTGCCTATATTGCCAAAGATTCAAAATATCATGTATTTGGTGGCGATATTTTATTTGAAGACAGCATTGGCCGTTGCGATTTTCCAGGTGGGGATTTCAAAAAACTAGTTAGTGGCATTAAGCAAAAGCTACTGTGCTTGCCACCAGATTCTAAAGTTTATCCCGGTCACGGTTCAACTACAACAATTGGTGAGGAAGCAAAAAACAACCCATTTCTCAATTAACGGATTAATGCAGACAAATTGATTTTCTGCACTGCATCCCAGGCTTCAACCGTCCCCACTGGATACCAGAAAGTTGCTGGTATAACATCCACCCGCTGTTGTGTTGCCAAGGTTGATAGGTAATCGGTTATCTCGTACTCTCCCCTGCTGGAAATTCCAAGTTCCTGTGAAAATACCGATTGAGGAAAATGATAGGCCCCAGTGTTTGCCATAGCTGGACCTTGAATTTT
>CAXNFS010000109.1:0-9195 GCA_964201235.1 Gemmataceae bacterium
AATCTTCCCACGAGACCATCGTTACTGGCAACCTTGCACCTTTTACCTGACTTGGATTATCCCCCATAACTGCTTCCCACTGATCCTGAGTAACCTCATACTTTCCCATAAAAAATGGCTTCGTTAAAATTACATCTTGATTTTCCCCATTTGATCCCATCACGAACTTACCCGCTGGGATTAATACCATTTCCAATTTTATCCCTTTACCCAGTTCTTCTTTTTCTTCAACTTCCTTCTTCAACTTCTTCGCTACCGCTGTTCGTTTTTCCTTAGCTTTCACTTCATTAAATGGCGACACTAATAAATCCCCCACAACTGGGGTTACCATCCCAGGATCGGTCTTGGGAACCGCTGGTGCAACGGCAACTTTAATGTCGACTGTCCTTGCCAAGCGGAACCCAGCGCTGCCGTCCCGATTGGTCGGCACCGCACCGTTGAGCCGGTAGGAAGAACGAGCAGCCGATTCAACAAGGTAGAAAGACCCGCCACGCAACACACGGTACTCTCCGATTCCCGGGCCCCTCGGATCCGTTACAGATTCCGTCGGGTAATCTGCCATCCAATCCTCACACCACTCCCAAACATTCCCATGCATATCGTACAACCCAAAAGCATTCGCAGGGTAATCTCCTACTGCCTTGGTGCTTAAACCACCAATATTTGCATCACTCTTCGTTAGGCTATCCCCATACGAATACGCCGTCATTGTTCCCGCCCTACAGGCATATTCCCATTCCGCTTCCGTTGGCAACCGATACCGGCCATCCGTCTTCGCATTCAACTTCTTAATGAAATCCTGACAATCTTCCCACGATACATCCGTTACTGGCAACTTGGCACCTTTTGTTTTAATACTTGGGTTATCCCCCATAACTGCTTCCCACTGCTCCTGTGTGACCTCGTACTTTCCTATGTAAAACGGTTTCGTCAGCGTTACTTCATGATCTTTCCCCGGGTCTCCCACCATAAACTTCCCTGCAGGGATTAATACCAGATCAAGCTTAACCCCTTTGCCTAAATCAGCTTTCTCTTCCACTTCCTTCTGCAAACTCTTCGCTACCGATTTTTGCACTTCCTTCGCTTTGGCTTCGCTAAATGGCGCTACTAATAGATTCCCCGTGGATGGCATTATTGCTGCAAGATCGGGTTTTGGTATTGCTGGTACAACGGCAGCTTTCATATCGACTGTCCTCGCCAAGCGGAACCCATAGTTGCAGTCCCGAACGGTCGGCGTGAAGTTGCCCCGCTTGGAAGAACGAACTTCCCGTTCCCCGTTCTTGAAAGAACCGCCCCGCAACACACGGCCGGCGTTTCCCGTTAATGGCCCTGCCGGATCCGTCACTGCACCCATTGGGTACTCTGCAATCCAATCCTCACACCACTCCCATACATTGCCGTGCATATCGTAAAGACCAAAAGCATTCGGTTTGTAACTTTCCACCAATTTTGTACTTGAATCCCTAACATTTGCTTCATTCTTCGCTAGGTTCTCCCCAAACGAATACGCTGTACTTGTTCCTGCCCTGCATGCATACTCCCACTCTGCTTCTGTCGGCAATCGATAACCACCATTCGTCTTCGCATTCAACTTCTTGATAAACTCCTGACAATCTTCCCATGATACATCCGTTACTGGGAACTTGGCACCTTTTGTTTTAATACTTGGGTTATTCCCCATCACACTTTCCCACTGCTCTTGCGTTACCTCATACTTTCCCATGTAAAATGGTTTTGTAAGTGTTACTTGAAGCTGAGGTTCATTATTTTCTCGGTCCTTTTCGGATGCGGGCGACCCCATCATAAACTTGCCAGCAGGGATTAATACCATTTCAAGGTTGATCCCTTTGCCTAGATCTTCTTTCTCTTCCACTTCCTTCTGCAAATTCTTCGCTACCGATTTTTGTACTTCCTTCGCTTTGGCTTCATTAAATGGCGCTACTAATAGATTCCCCGTGGCTGGCATTATTGCTGCAAGATCGGGTTTCGGTTCTGGTGGAACTGATTTAACTTTATTATCGACTGTCCTCGCCAGACGGAACCCGGTATAGGCGTTCCGAAAGATCGGCGACTCGTAGTGCCCCCTGCTGGAAGAACGAGCACTAGAGTCACGGTAGGCGAAACCACCGCCCCGTATCCAACGGTAGATTCCGGTTGCTGGCCCCTTCGGATCTGTTACAGCTCCCACTGGGTAGGCTCCGCGCCAATCCTCACACCACTCAAATGCATTCCCATGCATATCGTATAATCCAAAGGCATTCGGCTTGTAACTCCCTACTGCCTTTATGCTGCCCGCTGCCCTCTCATCAATATTTGCATCACTCTTCGTTAGGCTATCGCCAAACGAATACGCTGTACTTGTTCCCGCCCTACATGCATACTCCCATTCCGCCTCCGTTGGCAATCGATAACCGCCATTCGTCTTCCCATTCAACTTCTTAATAAACTCCTGACAATCTTCCCACGATACATCCGTTACGGGTAACTTGGCGCCTTTAGTTTTACTACTTGGGTTATTACCCACCACCGCTTCATATTGCTCCTGCGTCACTTCATACTTACCCATGTTAAAAGGCTTCGTAAGCGTTACTTCATGCTGCCTTTCATCATTTTCTCGGCCGGCTTCTGATGCTGGTGACCCCATCTTAAACTTACCTGCTGGAACTAATACCATTTCAAGGGTGATACCTTTGCCTAGATCCTCTACCTCTTCCTTGCCAGAAGTATTCTTTTTTAAAGGTTCTTTCTGCTTCGCCTTTACTTTCTCTTCCTGCTTTAACTTCACCAACCCCACCTGCTTCGCCTTTACTTCCTCTTCCTGTTTTGATTTTACCAAGTCCTTCTGCTTCCCCTTAGCTTCCTCTTCCTGCTTTAATTTCACCAAATCTGCTATTTGCGCCTTAACTTCTTCATTTACCTTTGTACCCGGCTTCATCAACAACATTAAAACCAATAACACAAAACCAATTATTCCTGTAGCCGCTAATACTTTATGATTGTTAGTTTTTCTAAAAATGCCACTTATATATGCAACTGTTTTGCCAGTTAGATTCATCCATGTTTCTTTATTTAATTTTTTGCTAACAATAGTCTTAAAACCTTTAAAACCTACTGTTTCCGGATAACTCCCTCGTACAAAATGCGTTGTAGCTAAATTTTCTGTTCCAATGCGATTTACTCCGCCTTCCACTTCTATTCTTGATAAAGCGGAAATTACTTCCTCCATACTTGAATAGCGATCTTCCACATTCTTTGCTACCATTTTGGTAAATATCAAATCTAGACTAGGAGGCACATCAGACCTAATCATTCTAATTGAAGGAATCGGCGATTCCCTATGCGATAATATTTTTTGGATTATGTTTTTTCCCGGGTAAAGCACCTCACCCATCAACAAATAATACAGAGTTGCTCCTAAACTATATATATCCGCTCGGGAATCCACATCCTTAGTAGATTCTGCTTGTTCGGGTGACATATAATCAATCGTACCCATGACAGATAAGTCTGCAGTCAACTTGGATAACTCTTCTTCATCTCCTTTGATCTCAATTTTCGCCAAACCCATATCCACTATTTTTACATTCCCACTCGAATCAACCAAGATATTCCCAGGTTTGATATCCCGATGAATTACCCCCTGATCATGCGCATACTTCAATCCTCTGGCAGCTTGCAATATATAATTAACTGTTTCACTAACACTTAATTGACCTTTCTTTCGCAAAATTTCTCCAAGATCATCGCCCCTGATGTACTCCATCACCATAAAAATTCTGCCATCGGCTTGGTCTGCATCAAATACTGTTATAATATTTGAATGCACCAACTTAGCTGCTGCTTTTACTTCTCGTTCAAACCTCTTAATTAGCGCAGGATCAATTTTGCCTTTCCCGAGAATCACCTTGATTGCAACTATTCTTTCGGTACCGGAATGAAACGCCTTATAAACCTGACCCATGCCTCCAGCGCCGATCTTTTCTAATAACTGATACTTGCCCATGGTTAGGCTTTTTCCTTTACCACCCAATATTTGTTCCGCTTGAAATTTAGTTAACAACCTAGATTTGATCATATCCCGAGCTACAGCTTCGCCATCTGCAAAGCTCGCTTTTTTACTTACCACCACCTTCAATTTTTCTTCGGGAACGATTCCAGAACTTGATAACTGCGACAGGAATGTTTCCAAGGCAACCGGCATCTTCTAATCTCTTCACTTTTTAAAACTAATGGAAGCACTTACTTTATCTTATTTATGAAAGATTTGAATGTTAAATATCTAAGAATCCTTCGCTTGCGCTTTGGGTTGGTAGAAATTGTAATTTTTTATGCGCCTGCAAAAAAAGAAACCGTCGCTAACGCATCCGGCTCTGAAAGATGTGTTTTAATTCCGTGTCCTTCCGTGGCTATTCTTATTTCTTCTTCTGGTGGTGTGATTCACAAGGGTTGCGTCAAACCGGCACGATGTTCCGCTAAAGCGCGTTCAGCCAAGTTTGTAAGCTTCCCAGCATTCTCATCCTTTTCGATTTGAGCATCCCAATCTGATTCAGCCCGTTCATTCAACCATGCTCGGATTTGTGCCACTTGTTCAGGTGGAAGTTCAGCGATGGCACTGGTTATAGCTTCAATGGTATTCATGAATCCCCTTTGCTTTCCTTCGCAGAATTAACACCTAAAGTATATCAGAGTCAAGCGCCATTCAATAACCCCTACCGGCAACTTCACACTTATATAATCCAAACTTCCGTTGAAGCTTTATTTCTTCTTCTGGGAAATGGGCAGATGGCAGATGCCATCTTTACACGGAACAAGATTGAAACGATTTCGTGCAACCCAAAGATAAATCTTCTGGCCCAACCAAGGGATGCCGGGGATATACATAAATGGAGCCAAGAGAAATAACATTGGTATGCGCCAAGATATATACCTAAATGCTTTGAACCCATGCAGCGACTTTTTAAGGTCTGTGGTTACGAGGTGCATTTCTTCCAATAATCGAGAAAGAGCAAGCGGGGGATCCATAGAAGGGATGTTTGCAGGGTCGCGTGCATCTTTAAAATCCACTGCTTTAAACCAATCCAACCTTTTTAGCAAAGCTACACTCACCTTACATAATGGGCATAACCCATCGAATAGAACCAGCGGTTTAAGTATTGCGTTCATCAGTAACAACCCTCCAAGAACAACTTCCTTATTTATATTGTAGCGTTAATTGCACCATTTGTTGTAAATTGTGAATAGGTATGGGATTTTAGGCGAGCGTTATTGCCTGCCCGACCAATACTTTGATTACCACCGAACCATTGAAGAGATTATGGCTGCATTTAAAAACCTACTGGCATTCGATTATGGCGCAGAAAGCGGCAGAGCCATCATTGGCACTTTTGATGGCAATATGATCACTTTGGATGTGGTGCATCGCTTTCCCAACCGGCCTGTTAAAGCCCTGGGCAACTTCCATTGGGATGCTCTCGATCTTTACCGCGAAATGCTCGAGGGCATTCGTATCGCTGCTTCGCAAGCCTCTCATATCGATGGCATCGGGGTCGATACCTGGGGCGTCGATTTCGCATTGTTAGCAAAAGATGGCACCCTTCTTGGCAACCCCAGACATTACCGCGATCAACATACCGAAAACATCCTCGAGCTCGCCTTCCAGAAAATGCCCAAGGAAGTCCTCTATCAACATACCGGCATCCAGTTCATGCGCTTTAACTCGCTCTTCCAACTGCTCGCATTGCAGCGCGATCACTCGAGCATTCTTGAATCCGCAAAGCATCTTCTTTTTATGCCTGACTTGTTTAACTACTTTCTTACAGGCATTAAGGTAAACGAATATTCTGATGCATCGACAAGTCAGATGATCGATCCAAACAAGCGGGCTTATTCTTCCGAAGTTTTAAAAGCGTTTGGCATCGCACCCGAACTTCTGGGCACGCTAGTACAGCCTGGAACAGTGCTTGGGCCACTACGCCAACAAATTCTGCAGGAAACAGGAATCAACGCTGCCCCCGTCATTGCCCCCGCAACGCATGATACCGCCTCTGCGGTTGCTGCGGTTCCTGCGGGTAAATCACCTTGGGCGTACATTAGTTCGGGAACTTGGTCGCTGATGGGGATAGAAACACTTAAGCCTCAGGTGACTGAAAAAGCTCTCGCCTTTAATTTCACCAATGAAGGAGGCGTAAAGGGTACTACTAGGGTTCTCAAAAATATCATGGGGCTTTGGCTGGTGCAGGAATGTAGAAGGTCGTGGATTCGATCTGGAAAAGAATATGGCTACGAAGAACTAACACGCCTAGCGGCAGAAGCAACCCCGTTTGAGTCGCTGATATACCCAGATGATGACAGCTTTATCGTGCCCTTGGATATGCCCAAAGCCATTGCTGCTTTTTGCAACAAGACAGGGCAAAAGATTCCTACCTCGCCCGGAGCATTTGTGCGCTGTGCATTGGAAAGCCTAGCGGTACGATACCGCTGGGTGATGGAAAGGCTGGAAGAATTATCAGGCGAGAAAATCGAAGTCATTCATGTTGTGGGTGGTGGCTGCCAGAATGCCCTGCTCTGCCAATTTACGGCTGATGCTTGCAATCGTACGGTGGTAGCTGGCCCTTCGGAAGCGACCGCAGTGGGTAATGTATTGATGCAAGCTATGGGGCTTGGATTATTAGGGTCTCTGGAAGAAGCTCGCGAGGTGGTCAAACGATCTTTCCCACTGCAAACTTTTACCCCGAAGAATCCGGATCGTTGGCAGGAGCCTTACGCTCGCATGCTTAAATTCATGGCATAGCACCATGAATGGTTTAAAGTATATTTATAGGCTGATTGTTTTGTATGCAGTTTCCCAGAGGATTACGATTTATGCCTTTTGTTACCAAGTGTACAAGTTGTGGCAACAAGTTTACCGTTCACGAACGATCTATTGGTTCTAGCATGGATTGCACCGCATGCAACAAAACCTTCCGCATACTTCCCGATGCGTCTTCCAATCCCGCACCTGAAATCTTTACCTTCAAGGAACCCGAACCAGAGCCCAAAAAGCAGGAAAAAGAAGTAAAAAAAGAGGTTACTAGAACTATAAAAAAACCCGTAGAATCAAGCATCGATGTGGAATACAACCCGCCCTCCAAGTCTCGTGCCTCTAGCATCGATGTGGAATATAACCCCGAGCCGAGATCTCGCTCTAATAGCATTGACGTTGAATACACACCAGAAGCAAAGCCCCGTTATTCTGAACGCAAACGCGATTGGTCTTCAGGCGAAGGCACCGCACTCGATAATTTCCTCGGGCTGGTTGCAGTCTTTTTAAGTTGCATCTCATTGCTTGCTGCTTCTTTCCCCGTTATTGATTACCTCGTCATCCCTCTGGGCATTGCAGGGATGGGGCTCGCAATTTATTCCGCTATTTTAGAAGGAAGCATCGCAAAGCGTTTCACCTTCCCCGCAATTGCCTTACTCATCAGCGTGCCCACCATAATGATCATCATCAATTCTCCCGATTGGTTTCGTGAATATAGAGAAAAGCCCAAATCAATATCGATCAAAGACAAATTCGTGCTGGTTGCGCCGGGGGAACGACCCTTCCTACCCGAAAAACCTGATCAGCCCGTCAATTCATCCCAGTACGGTATTCAAAGAAATGACATTCGGGCAGTGGTTGGCGAAGTCCGATATCGCAAAATTGAGTACACCCAAAGCAAGGTCAAGAAGTTTACCAAAGATGCAAAAATCTCCGTGCTAATAAGAGTTTTAAACGCAGGTTACGAAAAACCCTTCGACTTTTCCAACTGGCAATCTTACGGCAATGGCGTAAAGCTTTACAATACCGATGGTTCTGAATTATCTGTTTGGAAACCACCTGCAAACCCAGGAGCCATCAAGCTTGATGAACCTACCAAAACGGTTTTCGCAGGCAAAATGATCGAAGAAACCTTAATCTTCGATGCGCCCAAGACCAAGTTTGAAGAATTAAGGCTCATGCTTCCTGCAAAGGCTTTTGGGGAAGAACCCACTCCGGATAAGGATGGGCAGCAACAAGAAGGCAAAGTTATTTTGATAATACCATTCAAAATGATCACCCCTTAATTTTCCGTGGTATAATACTGTGTACCTTTCTGTCAGGAATATTCGCAATGTTGATAAAGACTAAAAACCATACTCAAAAATCAGCTTTTACCCTGATTGAACTTTTAGTGGTTATGAGCATTATTTCTGTCTTAATCGGGCTTATGCTGCCAGCAGTTCAGAAAGCCCGCGGTGCAGTTAATCGCATCTCCTGCGCAAATAGCCTGAAACAAGTAGGCTTATCCATGTGGCTTTACCACAGCACCTTCGATACCCTGCCCGCAACCAGAGTCAGCGATCAAGGGGCAAGTTGGGCCGTACTTATCCTTCCAAACCTCGAACAAGAAAACCTCTATCGCAAGTGGGACACTTCCAAAACCTACTACCAGCAAAATCAAATTGCACGCGAAACTGGGGTCAAGGTAATGTTCTGCCCTGAAAGGCGATCCTCCTCCGCGGCAGGCATTAGCATTGCTGGCGATGTCGATACAATCTCCAAAGGCCAGCATGTGCCAGGTGCCCTCAGCGATTACGCTGTCAACATGGGCACCGAATCCAAAGCCGCTAGCGTGGGCGCTGCAACCTTCTTCAATAACGATGGCGCTTTCCCCTCCTCGAGTGGGAGAGGCTATAACTTTAACATGATTCGCGATGGCCTTTCTAACACCATTATGGCAGGCGAAAAACATGTCCCTGTTTCCAAATGGGGCAACGGAACTTGGGATTCTTCCATCTACAATGGCGACATCTACATGTCTATTTCCAGAGTTTCCAGCCCACAACACAGAATCGCTAGTACCATAGACGACACCGATTGGCGTTTTGGTAGCTATCATTTTGGTATTATTCAGTTCGCTTTTTGTGATGGCGGCGTTCGAAGCGTTGCTGTCAATATTTCCGAAGAAACTTTCCGCAGGCTTGCAAGCCGTAACGATGGCGAAGTCTTATCCGATTACTAACCCCACTGTTTTCGCCTCCCAAGCGTTAAATCCAACAATTTCAACCCTTTAGGTAAAATCAATAAACCACAGAATCATTGATTCTTTATTTATTTGAGCTTATACTTAAAATAGATTGCTGAAGTCGAGTATTTTTAAGGGATTGCGCATTAGTAGCAGCTTTTACAAAGAA
>CAXNFS010000110.1:0-9163 GCA_964201235.1 Gemmataceae bacterium
CCGCAGATGTATTCATTTGTGGCGAATGCATCGAGCTATGCCAATCCATCATCGTTCAGGAAAAGAAACGCAGGGGCTCGGGCAAGCAACCCTTCGCTCATATTCCTTCTCCTCGTACTCTCAAGGAAAAACTTGATCAGTATGTTATTGGCCAAACACGCGCCAAGAAGGTTCTTTCCGTCGCTGTTCATAACCATTACAAACGCCTTAGCATGACTGGCCAAGCCGGCCCCAGCGATGTTGATCTCGAAAAGAGCAATATCCTTTTGATCGGACCTACAGGTAGTGGTAAAACCCTGCTCGCTAAAACCCTCGCAAAGGTTCTTGATGTACCCTTTGCCATCGGCGATGCAACTACCCTCACCGAAGCTGGCTATGTAGGCGAAGATGTCGAAAACCTTCTTTTGAAGCTTCTTCATGCTGCTGATTTCGATATCGAAGCTGCTCAACGAGGCATCATCTATATCGATGAAGTTGATAAAATCGCAAAGACATCCCAGAATGTTTCCATCACACGCGATGTTTCTGGCGAAGGCGTTCAGCAAGCACTTCTTAAAATGCTTGAAGGCACTGTTGCTAATGTTCCACCACAAGGTGGCAGAAAACACCCAGAACAACAGTACATCCAAATCGATACCACCAACATTCTTTTCATCTGCGGTGGTACATTCGTCGGGTTGGGCGATACCATCTCCCGCAGACTTGGGAAAAAGACTATTGGCTTTGGTAGCAATCCCGAAGATAAAGAACGCAATCTTGGTAGCCTGCTCAATCAGGTCACCAGCGATGATCTTTTTGAATTCGGTATGATTCCAGAATTCATCGGTAGGCTTCCAGTTCTTGCTCCTCTTGATCCACTCGATGAAGAAGCACTGGTTCGCATTCTTACCGAACCCCGAAACGCCTTGGTACGCCAGTACCAAAAGCTTTTCGAAATGGAAGGCGCAGAACTCGAGTTTGATTCTTCCGCATTGAAAGCGATTGCTCAAAAAGCCAAAGAGCGCGATACAGGCGCCCGCGGTTTACGAAGCATCATCGAAGAAATCATGCTCGATATGCAGTTCGAACTTCCAGAGCTCGAGACCAAAGGTAAGTTCGTCATCACTGATAAGATGATCAAAGGCGAAACCAAACTCTTCGATTCCAACAACAGCAATCAAGATAAGAAAAGCGCCTAAGCATTCTTGTTCCACAATCAAAAGAAGCCCTAGGGATAACAATCCCTGGGGCTTTTTTAATTAATACATCATTAATAATTCGAAACTCTAGGTTTGAAACTAAAGAACCTTATCGCCTTCGCGTTCCACCATGCGTTTAAAGAGATCACAAAGATCAAGAGTAACGGGCCCAGAGTTCCCTGCGCCTATTTTTCTGCCATCAAGTTCCAGCACAGGCGCTATTTCTCCCATAGTCCCCGTGCAAAACATTTCATCCGCCCTATAAGCTTCCGCAATGCTGATATCACGAATTTCGTAGGGGATGCGATGTTGCGCGCAAAGATCTAACACTGCGCCCCGGGTAATCCCTTCCGGGCAGGCATGGGTAAAAGGCGTCATAATTTCTTTACCCCTGACAAAGAAAACATGGGTGGCGTTTGTCTCTGCAATAAAGCCACGCGAATCAAGCATCAGCGCATCATCTGCCCCCGCTGCGTTAGCCTGAATTTTTGCAAGAATAGAATTGAGCAGATTGTTGTGATGAATGCGGGGATCAAGAACTTCCCCCGTAGGCCTACGAAAAGTACTGGTGATTAATTTGATTCCACTTTTATCGTAAACCGGTGCCTTGTGTTCTGCCAGAATGATGAGTGTAGGCCCTTTGGTGTTGAGTCTAGGATCCATGCCACTGGTGTATTTAACACCACGGGTAAGGGTAAGCCGAAGGTGTACTGAATCAGTCATCTGATTAGCTTCAAGCGTTTTACGGATTTCAGAAACGATATTTTCATGAGTGGGAATTTCAGCAAATGCAAGTGCACGAGCGCTATCCGCCAATCGATCAAGATGCATATAAAGCCTGAAAATACGGCCTTTGTAAAGTCGAAGGCCCTCCCAAACAGCATCGCCACCCTGCACGACGGAATCAAAAGGGCTAACCCCAGCTTGATCACGATGCACCAACTTACCATTGATGTTTACGATAAGATCCTTATTTAGATCGTTGAATTTTTGCAGCATGAGTTATCTTTCAAGCAGTGATACGAAGTTCGTAAAGGCGCTGATAAATTTCCTTGCAACCTACCAAGATGGGTTCTAACTCCATCGGCTGAATTCTTCTCTTCTCATTGGGAGAATTAAATCCAGTGGTCAAAGCAACCTTGGCATACCAGTGCTTGGCCCAACATCCATCCGTAGGATGAATACCAGACTTCCAAGCAAGCATCGCTTCTTGGAAGGGAATACCAAGCATGTCACAAAGTTTGGTTAAAATCGCTTTGGGGTTCGATTGCAAATCTTTGGAGTCAATGATGGGCGGAGTTTTTCCGGTGGATTTTTTCACCGATTCAATCAAGGCTTCCTGCTGGGGGAAACCAGTATCGCGAAGCGTGGGATAAGCTATGAATTCGGTAAGCGAAGCAACCACATCATACGGATCGCGGATAAGAAAAGCATGGGTAAGCCCATCCATCCAATCGCAATCCATGCCGGGCAGAAGATGATGAGCCATATGCTTCTGATACCAGATAGTCTTACCTTCAGGAATGGGCCCAGTAAGCCATTCAACCACTTTGCGCCAGTCTGATTCATGCGTTTTTACAACCTCCGCAGCACCCGGATGAGGAAGCTGCGAAGTTTTTAGATAATGGGAATAAAAAGGCTCATCGGTAACAAAAGAATCATGCCTGCTGCCAAAAGAGCGCATCATGGCCGTCGAAAGATTTCTGGGGCCCGACCACATCGCTATTCGCATTTCATAGCCCCTTTATTGCTAAAAAACAAACACTTTTCAATACTCATTCTAAATAGGAAACCTCACCAATGATAGAATAATTTTGGCTTTATTATAGATCCAAAGATGCAAAATTGAGATGATCCCATCATTGTAATTTGCTAATTTCGTTCCCAAGTGGAGTATTCCCATGCGTATTGCAAGTCTGTTTTTAGTTTTATCCCTAAGCGCATTTTCATTAGCCGATGAGAAAGATTGGAAGCAAGTCTTGAAAGCGGAACTACCCAGAATGGGCCACCGCAATTGGATCGTAATCGCAGATTCCGCATACCCATTACAAAGTGGCGCAGGTATAGAAACCATTTCAACCCGATCAAACCATCTGGAAGTGGTCAAAACAGTATTTGAGATGCTGGAAAAATCAAACCACATTCGACCAGTAATCCACTTAGATAGTGAACTCCCGTTTGTACCAGAAACCGATGCCAAAGGGATCGATGCCTTCCGCCAAGAATTAAAGACCTTGCTTAAAGATCGTAAAGTGGAATCATTACCTCACGAAGATATTATTACAAAGCTCGATAAGGCTGGAAAAACTTTTAAGGTGTTGATCATCAAAACACCACTTGCAATCCCCTACACATCCTTATTCTTGGAATTAGATTGTGGTTACTGGGGCCCAGAATCGGAAATGAAACTACGCGAAGCAATCAAAACCAAAGGTAAGTAATGAAGATTATAACCTCTGCGTTCACGATTCTACTCTCATGTCTGGGCCTAGTTGTTTTCGAAGCGGAAAAGAAAAACAACTTAAACGATATCCCCTCGGATATTGTAGTTCCAAAAATGATTGAAGGAAAACCCGCTGCAGGCAAAAGAGTCAAACATCACTGGCCTGAAGAAAATAACACCGCCATACACCATGCTCTTTATCTTCCTGAAAACTGGAATGCGAAAAGCAAATGGCCTGTAATCATCGAGTTCGCAGGCAATGGTGGCTACAAGAATAATCTAGGTGATGTCTCTTTGGGAACCGTGGAAGGTTGTTCCTTATGATATGGCATCACCAAAGGGCGCAATGCGATCTGGGCCTGCCTTCCCTTAGTTGATTCTAAAAACAAACAAAACGCAACCAACTGGTGGGGTGATGCAGATGCCACGGTTGAATACACCTTGCGAAGTGTCAAAAACATCTGCGAGCAATACCAAGGAGATGCAGAAAACATTATTCTTACGGGATTTTCCCGAGGGAGCATTGCCTGCAGTTACATCGGGTTAAGAAATAACGAAATCGCAAAGTTGTGGAAGGGGCTGATCTGCCATTCGCATATCGATGGGGTCACCCAATGGCCTTATAAAGATAGCGACAAACAATCTGCGCTACTGCGTTGGCAAAGGCTGCAGGGTAGGGCAGTCTTCATCAGCCACGAAATCTCAACAGAAAAAGCCAAAGAGTTTTTGACAACCAACAAAGTGGTAGGCGACTTCACCTTCATGGATCTTCCGTTTCCCAATCATTCAGATAAATGGGTACTCAAGGATTTAGAGGAACGAAAAAAAGTGCAGGCTTGGTTCGAAAAGATTATTAGCACACCTAGCAAAGGTTCTTAAAGACCTGCAAAACCTGTCATTTTTCAATTTACAAAAATTACCAAGATTAATGCGCAAGGAATAATCCCTTCAATCGTTTCCTTTATAACAGAGAAATGGATTTTCGAGGAGACAACAATGCGACAACTGCTTTACCCGTTAGGAATTTTAACAGCGCTGCTGTTTACTAATATTTCACAGGCACAGTTTTTCGGGCCCTATGGCTTCAATTATGGCTCTTCCTATTCCCAATTTGGCACATCCTTCAGCTTTACATCCTACAACTTCAGGTCAAGCAATTATCTAAACATCAATAACGGCTTCCCAATCAACAATTATTATTACTCAAACCAGTTTGCTTACCGGTACCCCTACAATTACATCGCACCCGTGCCAGTTATTGTTCAGCCTGTAATCGTGCAACCAGTCTATATATTGCCGCCGCAATTAGCTTGGTACAATCCACCAGTAAGTATTTATGGGCCAATGCTACCTTACCAACCATATTATTATCCAGGTTGGTGGTTGCGCTAATGTGATTTAAAAAAGCAAGGGCTAAGCAGCCTTGCGCAGTGGTGCTTGTTCTGCATCACTCAAGAAATTGTCCACTGTGTTGCGCCATTTTTCTGGTTCTTTAGTTGCCAATGATTCATGGCCACACCCTTCGAATTCTACAAAGGTCTTTTCAACCCGAATGTTTTGGTACAGCTCAAGAGCTCGAACCAAAGGCACTCTGCGATCCATCGTGCCATGCATTTGAAGTACGGGGCTTTTAAGATCCTTCGCATATTTTATAGGATTAAAAGTAAAACCATTATAGCCTAGACGAACACTTCCCCAGAAAACCAAAAGATGAGCAAGCGGATAAGGAGGAATGCCCATTGCTTTAAAGCGGGCTCCCACAGTTTCCACCAAAGTGGTGAAGGGCGACTCTAGAATAATTTTATCTACTTCTAGATGATGCAATTTTGCTGCTCGTAGGATTGCTGCAGCACCCATCGAAAAACCATATAAAATTTGACGCTTCTGCGACCAAACCTCTGCTGCATAATTCATACTACTTAACACATCGTTGGATTCGTTGTAACCAATGGAAGTATGGCTTCCTTTCGAATCACCTGAACCAGGGAAATCGACCATCAAACAGGAATACCCAAGCTTATGAAAAATGCGAGCTTCATTTAACAAGGTTGCTTTATTACGTACATAACCATGAAAAAGCAGAACTATCTTGCTGGAACCAGCACGAGGAATATACCACGATTCCAACTGGCCCTGTGAACCTTGATAATGATGTTTTTCATACTGCATGCCATGGGCAAGAGGATCGCCTTCGTTTGGCTTGCAAGGTAAGTTTACACCCTTGAGCAAAACCAAAAACTTCTGGAACTTGGAAAGGTTCTCGGGTTTGGAAGTACGCTTCCCAAAAGATGAGATCTTAACCATGCCGCCTGATTGCTTCCAAGCAAGCACATTGACGATCACAAATAAAACAAGGCATGCGTAAATAAAATATTCCATGCTTCAACCCTTCCCTAAAGCCCTGACTTAAAAAATCTTATTAACCAACCATCCTGCGCTGTTCCACTTCCTGAAACTTGTTCAATTTGTTGTAAAGAGTCTTAAGGCTGATATCTAATTCTGCTGCTGCTGCACCTTTATTGCCCTGATGTTTTTCTAACACCCTAAGCAAATGTTCCATTTCAATTTGTTCCAAAGTTCGTGAAACAGGGTGGGTGTTTTGTGCGATTGAAAGCACAGGTACCCCCCTCGAAGCATCACGCAAATGATTAGGCAAATGCTCGGGAAGAATAGTTTCGCCCCCAGCAATAATGCTTGCGTATTCCATCACATTGGCAAGTTCGCGAACATTCCCAGGCCAGGTATGTTCTAAAAGCACATCGATTGCTTCAGCAGTAATCAAATTCTGACACTGATCCAAAGGCTTGCGAATCGCCCTGGCAAGCAAGTGCTTAGCAAGTTCTGGAATATCAGGCCTGCGGTCTCGCATTGCGGGAAGACGAATTTCAAAAGTGTTGATCCTAAAGTAAAGATCTTCACGAAAATCATCTGTCTTGATCAATTGCCTAAGATCACGGTTGGTAGCACACAAAACCCGAACATCTGTCCGGAAAGGCTCGGACTCACCAACTCTTCGGATTTCTCCAGATTCTAAAAACCGCAATAACTTCACTTGGATGTTCTTGTTTAACTCGCCCACTTCATCAAGGAAAAGCGTGCCGCCGTTAGCTACTTCAAACAAACCTTTATGATCGCGATCCGAGCCGGTAAATGAACCCTTGCGATGCCCAAACAATTCACTCTCAACAAGATTTTCAGATAGCGCACCGCAATTCACAGGTACAAATGCCTTGTCCGAGCGGGAACTTTGCTTCCAAAGAGTTCGTGCAACCAACTCCTTCCCAGTTCCTGTTTCGCCAAGAATCAAAACCGTCGAATCCGAAGGCGCCACCGTCGAAATCAATTTCTGCACCGCACTCATACCAGGCGATTTCCCTATAAGTACCGAACTTCCTTCCGCAGCCTGCACCCTGTTTTGTAAAGCCAGATTCTTGTTCTTCAAATCCCTCTTCTCAATAATTTTCAGTAAGACCGCTTCAATTTCTATCAACCTGCAAGGCTTGGTGATGTAATCAAATGCACCCAATCGTATCGCTTCAATCGCAGTTTCCATGCTGGCATGGCCTGTCATCACAACAGCTTCTGTATCTGGAGCAACTTTTTTCAAATGCTCTAGCACATCAATCCCAGATAATCCGGGCATGCGCAAATCCAACAATGCCGCATCAAAGCTCGCCTTCTCTAAAACCTTTAACGCAGTCTTGCCATCAGGGCAAACCGTCACTTCATGCCCCATCCTAGGTAACTCGGTTTGCATGAATTCCTGAAGAGACTTTTCATCATCGACAAAAAGCACCCTCAAACTATTCGAAGTTGGTTTTGGGCTTGCAGCCACCTGTTGATTGTACGAATCGTTCATGCTCATAATTCATCACACCTTATAAAAGGTAAAACTATCAGGCGCTAACCAATAAAGGTTGGCCTGCCGAAATACCATCTCTACGCATTGATTCATTAGTTTTCATGGAAGCCATAGGATGAAGTGGCAGCCGAATCGTGAAAACACTTCCACGCCCTAGCCCCTCGCTCGAAGCTTCAATCTCTCCACCATGCTGTTGAATGATCTTATGGCTTATGGTAAGCCCAAGGCCTGTGCCCTTGCCCGTGCGGTTCTGGGTGTAGAATGGCTCAAAAATATTCTCGAGCACTTCCTGATTCATGCCAATCCCCGTATCCTTGATCGCAAGTTCGGCTTGGCCATCCTTCTCTCTGATAACAATCGTAAGCACTCCGCCATCATCCATGCTGTCGAGACCATTCACGACCAAGTTTAAAATTACCGACTTAATTTCTTCTGCGTTAATCCAAGCCTTGGTAGGTTGTTCTTCTTTTATTTCAATCTTTTTACCTTTGGAGTTTTGCAAATGTGCGATGACATCCAAAACCGACTGCACAAGTATGGGCAGGCTGACAGCCTCACGCTTATGCTCGGTGGTTCTGCTGAAATCAAGCAGCTTTTCTGTAATATTCTTGCAGCGGAAAGCCTCTTCCTGAATCAGTTTTAAATACCTTGCGAAGTCAACTATGCAAGGATGATTTTGCTGACCTGAAGACTTATTCGCCAAAAGTGTTAGTTCTTTTAAACGCGACTCCAAAGCCTCTGCACAAAATGCAATTCCTGCAATTGGATTATTAATTTCATGGGCAACACCGGCGGCTAAAAAGCCAACACTTGCCAGCTTTTCAGAACGCACCAACTGCCTGCTTCGCTCATTCACCTGCCTAGCAAGATCGGTATATAATTCACGAAGCCTGCGTGTCATTTCATTAAACGCTTGAGCAAGTGATTCCATTTCATCGCCACTTTTAACTTCGATTCGATGGTTGAAATCTCCCCGAGCAAGCAAACTAACCCCAGCTTCAAGATCGCGGATAGGGTAAAATATCCAACCATAAAAGGAGTGCAACAACCCCGCCATCAATAGAAGGCCTATCCCACTTGACGGAACAATAATCCACAAACTTATCTGATAATGCCTGCGAGAATCATTAATGCTGTGATCAAGGTCATCATGGATTTTATCCCTCAGCAATGTGCTTTCTTTTTCAATCTTGGCGATAAGAACACGCAAAGGCTCAAGAATGGGATGCTGGGAAAGTTTATCGCCAGGCCCTGTAACACGAGGTTCATGAAATTTTTCTGCAAGTATTTGAAAAGCATTTAAATCTGACCTAAGCCCCGCAAGCACTTCCTTTTCATGAGCATCTTCATTTTTCAGTACCAAGAAAGATTGCGAATCGCGTAGAAAAACTTCGTATTCAAGTATTTTTTTTAACGCTAGCGTTATATCCCGGTGCAATTTTTCAGGCTCATCCAATAACTGTCCAAGATCCCCAGGCACCGTCATTTTCGCTAACGCTGTTTTTAACTCTTCCGCCGTTTTTAACTCTGCAACATTCCCACGAATGCTATTCATCGTTAAATAATACGACCATAAACCCTGCAACGTACCACCCAACAACAGGATTATAATCCCTGCAGTTAGGCAGAATGCAAATATCAATTTATGGCGTATGCGCCAGCGAATTGCCAAACTCGACC
>CAXNFS010000111.1:0-9130 GCA_964201235.1 Gemmataceae bacterium
TGAAAGCAACTCGTGTTGATGGGGTATACAGCGAAGATCCAGAATTAAACCCCCATGCCGTTCGTTATGAAAATCTGACCTACAGCCAGATTCTTCGTGATAACCTTCGAGTCATGGATATGTCTGCAATTAGTTTGTGCAGAGAAGGCAAAATGCCTATCCTTGTCTTTAATTTTAAACGCGATGGTAATATCGAACGCGCAATTGCTGGGCATACCATCGGAAATCTAGTGAGCGAATAATTCCCCGAAACCCTTACGAAGAAAACTATTATGAACAGCGATCAAATTCTTAAAGACACCAAAGACCGTATGGAAAAAGCCCTCAATGTTTTCATCGAGGAACTAAAAGGTTTACGCACAGGCCGTGCTACGCCAGCATTAGTTGATAATATCAAAGTGGATTACTACGGTTCGCCAACCCCTTTGAAACAAGTTGCTCAAATCAGCACACCTGATCCCCAGCAAATCATGATCAAGCCTTTCGATGCCACCGCACTCAAGGATATCGAAAAGGCTATTCGCTCTAGCGATTTGGGCATGGCTCCCAATAACGATGGCAAAGTGATCAGGTTGCAAATCCCCTCGATGAGCGGTGATCAAAGGCAAAAAATGGTGACTCGCATCAAAAAAATGGGCGAAGACGCCAAAGTCTCCTGCAGAAATATCAGGCGCGATGGTAACAAACATTTCGAACTTGGTGAAAAAGACAAAACCATGACCGAAGATGAATGCACCAATGGCAAAACTGAAGTCCAAGGTATCCTGAAAAAATACGAAGACAAAGTGGGTGAGTTTGCAGACAAGAAAACCAAGGAAATCT
The DNA here is from genome assembly GCA_964201235.1 of Gemmataceae bacterium. Classification (GTDB taxonomy): domain Bacteria; phylum Planctomycetota; class Planctomycetia; order Gemmatales; family Gemmataceae; genus UBA969. The sequence continues at coordinate 823 of CAXNFS010000111.1, forward strand.
TGGAACAGTAATCTCAAATGCTTAAGTTTTTTAGTCTTTACCCCTTGCCCCGCTGGTTTTCATCGGGGCATAGTTTTTACTAAAGACACAACCAATGCGCACGATTCAAGAAATCCAAACCCTATTCCCTTCCTGCGCAACTAAAGGGCTTTCGCCTGATGAAGTCAACCTCAGCCGATCAACCTTAGGTAAAAATCTTCTTACCCCCATTCTTACTGAATCAATCTGGCTGAAGTTTCTGGGGAAATTTGACGACGCAATCATTCGAATTCTTCTTGTAGCAGCCATTCTTTCTTTTTTTATTGATCTCTTTCAGGCCAACTCTTCTTCGTATGCCTTTGCAGGGCTTGCATTACTTGCATTGATTCTGATCCCCGGATTTTTAAGCCCCGCTTTAAGGCCCCTCATTCCTGCAAGCCTTGCTTTCTTTTCCTTCCCTCTATTCTTTTTGGGAATAGCAGCAGGCCATCCGTCCTACGAAGGATTAGCGGTCATGATTGCTGTCATTCTCGCAACAGGCGTTGCGTTTTTAAGCGAATGGAAAAGTAGCAAAGAATTCGAAAAACTAAACGCCGCCAAAGAACAAATCCAAGCTAAAACCATCCGCTCCGGTTCTGTCAAAAAACTTTCCATGGAAGAGTTAGTAGTGGGAGATCTCATCCTTCTTGAAATGGGAGACGAACTCCCCGCAGATGGCAGAATCCTAACTTCTGAAAATCTTTACATCGACCAATCTTTACTCACTGGTGAATCCGAATCCGTAGAAAAACACCTTATCTCACCCAACCAATTCACCGATGGAACGGAAAATCCATCCTGCCTTTTTCGGGGCACCCAAGTCATTGAGGGTAGCGCTTCCTTCTTAATCACCGAAGTGGGTGATGATAGTATGATAGGCCAGATCGCCAAGAAACTTGGCATTTCTGACGACAACCAAAACAGTCAAAATGAAAGATTACTCAAACGCTTTTCCCCCCATCAAGAAACAACTCCTCTTCAGGAAAAATTAAGCGTCCTCGCTAACAGGATAAGTCAGGGTGGCTACATCGCAGCAATAATGATCTTCCTAGCGATGCTAACCAGAGGGATGTTCTTTGTAACACCTGCCGAGGTGTTCATTCCAAACTCCATGCCCGAACTTCTAGAAGTAACCCACGCCCTAGTGGGCTATTTTCTTTACATGGTTATCATAATCGTGGTTGCAGTCCCCGAGGGGCTGCCCATGAGCGTGACCATTTCATTAGCCTTGGCTATGCAGAAAATGACCAGGGCTAAATCACTAGTCAGGCAACTTGTAGCATGCGAGACAATCGGCTCTGCTACGGTGATATGCTCAGACAAAACAGGCACGATGACTCAAAACAAAATGACTGCGTGCAGGGTCATCACCAAAAATTCAGTTCTAGAAAAAAGTGATCCCAACTGGATGAACCTTACATCAAAAAACATAGAATCCCCCAAAACCCCGATTGAATGGATCGCCTATAATGCCGCTGTTAACTCCACTGCCCATCTAGAAGAAAAAGAAGGAATGCTTGTAAGCGTAGGAAATTCCACCGAGGGTGCCCTGCTGTTATGGCTTAAAGAAAACAAGAAAGATTATGCAGCAATAAGAGCCAACTCCACCATCAAGCACAAAGGTCTTTTTTCACCCGAACGAAAAACCATGTCGACTACCATCAACCATGGTTCAGAAGAAATCACACTGGTTAAAGGTGCTCCCGAAATAATCATTGCCTCATGCAAATCTATGATGCAGCAAGATGGCACCATTCAAAACCTTGATGCAATCGACCTCGGTAGCATCCGCCAAGCGATGGAGCAAGCTGCCTCGCAAGCTATGCGTGTTCTAGGTTTCGCAATCAAACAAAAAACAACCGATAGTGATGATGCGCTTACCTTATGTGGATTTATTTGCATCCAAGACCCGTTAAGGCCTGAAGTTCGGAATGCAATTGCAGATTGCAAAAGCGCAGGAATCCAAGTAATCATGATCACCGGGGATAACCCAATCACTGCCAACGCAATTGGCGTAGAAGCAGGCCTCGCAATCGAAGGGAAAACCGAATTAATTACAAGCGACATGCTCGCCCAAATGACGGATGAACAAGTAAAAGAACATCTACCAAAACTTACCATCCTTGCACGCGCAAAACCTCTCGACAAATACCGGATTGTTAAACTACTTCAAGAGATGCAACATGTGGTTGCTGTAACAGGCGATGGTACCAACGATGCTCCTGCGCTTAAAAAAGCCGATGTGGGGCTTTCCATGGGTATCACAGGCACCGAGGTCGCAAAGGAAGCAAGCAAGATTGTTTTGCTGGACGATTCGTTTTCGACAATTGTAAAAGCTGTGCTATGGGGCCGTGCGCTTTATGAGAACATCCAGCGGTTTCTCCAATTTCAATTGACCATAAACCTGAGCGCATTGGTGATAGCATTCCTTGGCCCGTTCATCGGCGTTAGGCCTCCCTTCACCGTATTACAGTTACTTTGGATCAATGTGATCATGGATAGTTTTGCAGCGATCGCTCTTTGTTCCGAAGAACCCCGCAAGGGCCTATTGGAGCAAAAACCTAAAATGCGCTCTGAAAGTATCATCACCAAAACCATGGCATGGGAAATAGTTTCCACAGCGTTTTTCTTTGTCATCGCAATGCTTGCATTACTTTTAGGAATGAAGAACTATGGTTGGTTTTCTGGCGGTATGCCTCCAGACACCAAGTGGGAATTCAGCCCTCTTAACGCACATCAGGTTTCCATTTTCTTCACCACCTATGTTGTATTCCAAGTCTGGAACATCATTAATTGCAGGTCTTTATCTGCTTACGAAAGTGGCTTAAAGGGAGTGTTCACCAACCCAACCTTCCTCGCAGTAATGCTTCTGATTCTTCTTGGGCAGATCGTTATTATTCAAGCAGGTGGATCTATTTTCAAAGTGCAACCCTTGGGGCTTTTAGATTGGCTAATCATCCTTGCAGCAACTTCTATTGTTATCATCAAAGCAGAGGTATTCAGATTTTTCCGACGGATTCGTAAAATTAAAGCCCATGCCTAACACACTGAAAGCACCGAGATGGACAAAACTAAATTGCAGGAAAATGCAGCGAAACTAGGTATCGGGAAATACTCCCGCCATGTGCTTTTATGCACAGGGCCTACCTGCTGTACGGAAAAAGAGGGCCACGAAGCTTGGGAGGAACTTAAAAAACAAATCAAGGAACAAGGCCTGACTTCGGGTGACAACGCCTGCTATCGAACCAAGGTTGGATGTTTACGCCTGTGCGAGTCTGGTCCCATCGCTACCGTTTACCCTGAAGGCATCTGGTACGCTAATATGTCCAAATCAAATATTGGCGCTTTTGTAAAAAACCATCTTGTAGATGGCATGCCTCTCGAAGATCTGGTGATAACCAAAAACCCATTGCCCAAGGATCAAGCCTCTTCCAATGAATCCTGAAAACCACGGACTTCCCGCGTACCCAGCGAAGTGATCCGGTAACAGCCCACAAACTTTTCTACACTTTCCAATTGTTCTGCATAGCCGCTATTTTGTTCGATCCAACCATGGGCAATCAGCATTCCATGGAGATGGGTCAGCTCTTTTTGCTCCACCCCGGAAACCTCCATCACTCGAGGCAGCCATTGCTGACGCTCTTCGGGCAATTCCTTGAAATACTTAATAAGCAGTTGTTTTAGGTTATCCATGGCTATACGGTTCGTTTCCAATTCGTTGAACAATATGAACAACATTTGTGTGAAACAAAAGCATTACTAAATAATCAATCGGTAAATCAAAGAGGCAGCCATAAGAAGAGGCTTGAATTTGAAAGGTTTAAAAAAGGTATCTTGTTCAAATCGAACAATGAAGGCGAGAAAATCAAACAGGTAAAATTTACAGGCAGAATCGATTGTAAGGGTGATGCCTGTTAAGCGTGAGTTAAACCGCTCCGCGGGATATTTTTACCCCTTCGACGGTGATGAAATAGCGGGAGAGATGATTGGCAAATTCCCACGCTGGAATCGGTGATTCTTTGCGTAAATGACTCAAAAATTGCCTTGTTATCATGCCAAAGTGAGATTCATGCCCTGTTCTCAACTTCTTGGGAATATTCAACTGGAATTCCCCTTCATGCCGGATTAATCCCAATCCTTCAAATTTTTGGGAAAGATCCCTCACCTTAGCTTCAAGTAAAAGCTGCAATTGTTCCATGGAATGCGACACAGGCTTTACAAATATCTCAGATTCAAAATTCGTCGCCTCGTTCTGCCTAAGTTCTATTCTGGCCTTTTCACCCCGGGTGATTGCACTATAAGTATCTAGCCCATCGGGCCCCGCCATGAAATCCCAACGGGTATCTACATGGATGTTAAGGCCATGAATTTCATAATCAACCGTGTTGTTTCCAAAATAAGTTAGGCAATCCCCTTCAACATAATCATCAAGGCTTGCGGGGTATTTCTCCTGCCCGGTGGCAGCCTGAAACTGCGACAGATCAAGAATCGTTGGCCAGCGTGTCGCACTTTTTATGCGAATATCGTTTTTATGGCATATCCCCTTATCCGGAAACAACAGCCACATGGAAAGATCCACCAGATGAATCCCGACATCTGTAAGCCCCTCGCCCTGCTCTGCGATATCAAAGAAAGATACCGGCCGCCTCAACTGCAAGCCATTAACTTTCTTGCATAAGGAATGGCTACTGCGAAGCGAGAGAGCGGGCCTACCCGTTTTTAAAAACGGGCCCATGATTTCAAGAGAGTTACTTAACTCCCTTTGCAGCATGGAAACCACTTCCCATCTTTCCGTCATGATGTCCATGACGACCAGATTTTTTTCCTGAGCAACCTTTAAAGCTTTCTCTAGAATCGGAAAATCTACCGCCTCAATGACCCAGGGTTTATCCGCAAGCACATGAAAACCGTTTTCCAAACAGGCAAGAATAGTTTTAATCTTACTCCTATTATGGCCCGCAATGATAACCGCCTCACCCATTTTTTCCTTGATCAACCGGTCAAGAGAATCTGGGCCTGTATGTACTTCCAATTTCCAATTACTCGGGTTTTCAGCCCTCTGATTAAACCCTGATACCAGACTCAAATGATTAAGTAGCACTTGATCCAACTCAGAATAAATATGAATGGTTGAAGCAACACCATCTAAGGACTCTTTTAAAACAAGAGCAGAATGAAAGTGTCCTGGATCCACCTGAACAAAAGTATTGAGTTTCTCTTTCATTAAATCCCTAATTTTCAAGCAAGTAACTTCTGTACCACTTCGCCATGAACATCTGTTAGGCGGAAATTCCTACCCTGAAACTTGAAGGTTAATTTCAAGTGATCAATTCCGAGCAGATGCAAAATAGTGGCATGAAGATCATGCACATGCACCCGGTCTTCAACGGGAGAAAAGCCAAAATCGTCGGTCTTTCCGAAGTGCGCACCAGGCTTGACGCCTCCGCCCGCGAGCCACATCGAAAAAGCATCGATATGATGATTTCTACCCGTGGTTTCACGCAATTCAGACATCGGTGTTCTACCAAACTCTCCACCCCAAATCACCAAGGTATCGTCCAGCAAACCCCGCTGTTTTAAATCGGTGATCAATGCTGCGCAGGGTCCATCCACATCCGCACAAACCTTTTCAATCCCCGTTTCCAAATTCGCATCACCACCCCCATGATGATCCCAATCGGTATGGTAAAGCTGAACAAAGCGAGTTCCTCTCTCCACCAATCTGCGTGCAAGCAGGCAGTTTCTGGCAAAAGAGGGTTTAGAAACATTAGGCCCATAAAGATCAAGTGTGCGCTGATCTTCCTTCGAAAGATCAATCAACTCTGGAGCACTCGATTGCATCCTATGTGCCATTTCATACGATGCAATCCTACTTGCGATTTCAGGGTCGCCAGAATCAAGAAGGCGGACTGAATTCAAATCCCTAACTGCATCAATAACATGGCGTTGATCCTTTTCCGTTATACCTTTAGGAGTTAAAAGGTTAAGAATTGGCTCACCAGAACCACGCAAGGGAACCCCTTGAAAAGAAGTGGGCAAGAAACCACTGGCCCAACATGCAGAGCCGCCTCTTGGCCCTCTGGGTCCGGATTGAAGAACCACAAAACCAGGCAGGTTTTGCGATTCGCTGCCGATACCATAAGTCACCCACGATCCCATACTGGGTCTGCCAAATTGGGCAGAACCCGAATTCATAAACACTTTCGCAGGGGCATGATTGAAAACATTGGTGGCCATTGATCGCACAATGGTGATGTCGTCAGCGACGGTACCAAGAGAGGGAAAAAGTTCAGAGATGGATGCGCCACTTTGACCATACTTTTTAAACTTCCTTGGGGTCGCAAGAAGTTTCGGAGTCTCCTTGGAAAAAGAATCCATGAAGGCGAAGCGTTTGCCCTTGATGAATTCCTGAGGGATGGGCTTAGCATGCCAGCGAGTCAATTCGGGCTTTTCATCAAAGAGATCTAACTGACTGGGGCCACCCGCCATGAATAAAAAAATTACATTCTTCGCATTGGGTTTATGATGCAACCCCCCGATGGAAGAAGCGTTGGCCTTGGAACCATTAAGCATTTCAGATAATGCAATGCCGCCTAAGCCAATGGCACAATCCTTGAAGAAGTGCCTACGAGTTTGATCTAAAAGAGGATTTTGATCTGGCATAAGATTATTCCCGTGTAATAAATTCATCGAGGTTAAGCAAAGCTCGGGCCACCAAGAACCAATCTGAATTCGTAGAAATTGCAGAACCATTTTGTTGAAGCAAGCGTACAACAACTTCAATTTCAGAAGGCTTGGGCAGTCTTGCAAAACAAATCAAAAAGGCTTGATTGATGCGTTCAACATCCGAGGACGAATAGGATGCAAGCCGGTTTCCTAGTTCCTTTGCAAACTCAACATGCGCTTCATCATTAAGAAGGGTCAATGCCTGAAGAGGAGTGTTGGAACGGTTTCTGCGGGTGCAGGAAGAAACAGCATCAGGGGCATCAAAAACAACCAGATTAGGGTGCGGCGCAGAACGCCAGAAATAAGTGTACATACCCCTGCGATAACGGTTAGACCCGCTGTTTGGTTTCCAATTTTTAGGCACTTGGGTGAAACTGTAAACGCCTTCAGCCTGAGGTGGAAAAACACTGGCTCCACCTATCTTGCTGTATAACAAACCCGAAGAGGCCAAACCCACATCGCGAACAAGTTCAGCATCAAGGCGAATGCGGTTTTGGCGGTAGAGCAATCGATTTCGCGCATCAATCTTTTCGTATTCGGGCCTGCTTTTCGAAGCTTGCATGTACGTTGCTGAAGTCACCATCAAGCGGTGCATTGATTTCATGCTCCAGCCTTGATTTCTAAATTCTGTAGCAAGCCAATCAAGTAATTCTGGATGAGTAGGCATGGAACCCTGAGTGCCGAAATCATTTTCAGTTTCAACAATAGCCACACCAAAGAACACTTGCCAAAACCGGTTGACGGTCACTCTTGAAGTCAAAGGGTTATCCTTGTCGAAAAGCCAGTTCGAGAAATCCATCCGGTTGGGTTTAGGGCTACGAAGCGCATGCAAAACTTGAGGCACGCCCGAATCAACAGGCGCCCCCTTGCGGGTAAACTCACCTCCGAGATGTATGTTCGTTGATCTTGGCTTGGCCATTTCTTGAACTACAAGAGTCGAATCAATCTCAGGTATTTCTTCTTTGGTCTTATAAATTTTCTCGTCCACAGTCGCTCGCCTATCGTTAATAACTCCTTGGGTTAACGCTGCGAATGCATTGGGTGCAAAGACCATTCCAACAATGTGGCGCATCCTGTCCACCTGCCTGAAATAAGCGTCAATATTGCGCTCTTGCGAAGGCGTTCTACCATTCGGTGCAATGCCAAGAATTTCATTAATTACAGGGGGAAGAAACTCTCGATCTTTGGATTGGATCTTCAATTCGAGGGTTGTAATCTTAGCAGGGGTCAAAGGATCCAACAGCTTTTGAGAAGCTTCAAGTTTTTTTAATTGAAGCTTTAACTTGTCTCGCTTTTTTATTTCATCCGTTGGGGCCAACTCTAAGTTTGGTTCATCCACGGTGTTGAAGAATGCAAAGAACTGATAATATTCCTTCTGCGATAGAGGATCAAACTTATGATCATGGCATTGGCAGCACCCAACCGTAAGCCCCAGCCAAACGGTGCCAGTTGTATTCACCCGATCCACAACCGATTCAACCCTAAATTGCTCTTTATCGATTCCACCTTCTTGATTGATCGATGTATTACGGTGAAAACCCGTTGCAACCTTATCATTAAATGT
>CAXNFS010000112.1:0-9106 GCA_964201235.1 Gemmataceae bacterium
AGACCGAGGATTGCGAGTTTGAATTTCACGAAAGAAGCTCCTTGTAAAAGATGGTTAGACTAAAATTTCCTTGATGGGTTCAGCGCCTTCGACCCCAACTAGTTTTTGATCGAGGCCGCCATAAAAGTAGGTAAGCCTTTCAGGATCGATGCCCATGCGATCAAGTACAGTAGCATGAAGGTTCTTTACATGGAAAGGTTTTTCGACTGCTTTGCTGCCTAGTTCATCGGTGGTGCCCACGGTAGTGCCACCTTTGATGCCGCCGCCCGCCATCCACATGGTGAAGCCATAAGCGTTGTGATCTCTGCCGCTGCCCTTGGCGTATTCTGCGGTGGGTTGTCTGCCGAATTCCCCGCCCCAGATGATGAGGGTGGAATCAAGTAGGCCGCGTTGTTTAAGATCGGCAAGCAGGCCAGCGATGGGCATATCAGTTTCGCCAGCGTGCAGGTTGTGATTTTTTTCGAGATCGCCATGGGCATCCCAATTGTCATCGTTATGCGCGCCGCCTGAATAAAGTTGTATGAAGCGAACGCCTCGTTCTACAAGTCTGCGAGCGAGTAGGCATTGTCTGCCGAAGACTGCGGTTTTGGGATTATCCATGCCATAGAGAGATTGAACTTTCTGAGGTTCGTTAGAAATATCGGTCGCTTCGGGGGCGGAAGATTGCATGCGATAGGCGAGCTCGTAGCTTGCAATACGAGCGTTAAGAGCGGAGTAATCTTTGTTTTGCAGCGCATGTTGGGAGTTATACTGCGAGAGGGTATCAAGAATTCTGCGTTGTTGTGGATCGGTCATGTCGGATCGTCTGGAAAGATCGAGTATGGGCGAACCTTGGGATCGGAAGAGTGTGCCCTCGTATTGGGCGGGCATATAACCGCTGGACCAGTTTTTTGCGCCACTGATCGGGCCACCGCGTGGGTCAAGCATTACAACAAACCCAGGCATGTTGGCGTTTTCCGAACCGAGCCCATAGTTGACCCACGAACCCATGCAGGGTGCGCCTGACTGCACTTTGCCGGTGTTCATTTGGATCATTGCGGATCCGTGAATGGGTGAATCAGCAGTCATGGAGTGGATGAAAGAGATATCATCAACATGCTTAGCAAGGTTTGGAAAGAGGTCGGATACCCATTTGCCAGATTGCCCATACTGATTGAATTTCCAACGGGGTTCGACGATACGGCCACTGGTTTTTTTGCCACCTCTGCCGAAGGTTTTCACCTCGATGGTTTTGCCATCCATACCGTTCATTGCGGGCTTGTAATCGAAGGTGTCCATATGGCTTGGCCCGCCATACATGTAAAGAAAAATAACGCTGGTGGCCTTGGGGGTGCGATGAGGTTTTTTAGGAGTGAGAGGGTTAAAGGGCTGTGCAGCTTGTGCTTTGAAGAAAGAATCTTCAAGCATGCCTGCGAGTGCAACGCCAGTAAAGCCAGCGCCTGTCTGCCAAATGAATTCGCGTCTGGTATTGCCACAGAAGTTTTTCATGGATCACCTATAAAGTTTGTCGTTGGGTTAGTTGAGGAAGATAAATTCATTGAGGCTGAAAGCAATAAGGCAGAACCTGCGAAAAGCATCTTCCTCGCTGAGAGAATCTTTGTTCATGGAATCTTTGATAAAGGTAGTGCCTCGGTCGATTTCATCTTGTTTGGGTTGTCGTTGCAGAGTTCTACGAAGGATTTCATGAACTTTATCTGAAGGAGAAGAAGGAGATTTCTTAGCAACATCGGCAGCAAGCACCTTGGCCTGTTCGCTTGCAAACTCGCTATTGATGAGTGCAAGGGCTTGGGCGGGTTGTGTGGTGGTGAAGCGCGAAGGGCAAGGCGAATCGGGATCTGGCGCATCAAACACCTGAAGAATGGGCAAAGCCAGCGAGCGTTTGATAAATACAAATACACTTCGCGAAGCCGCTTCTTCGGGTGTGGATTTACCCCAACCGCTGCCGGGTACGGATTGCCCTGCAAGCACTTCCCTTGGAATGACAGGGTAGACGCTAGGGCCATCGACCTTTTTCAAATTCAAGTTGCCACTGACGCCGAGGATGGAGTCGCGCAGTTCTTCTGCGGTTAACCTGCGTAAATCAAAGTGAGAGAGAAGATCATTTTCGGGATCTTTCATCATTGCTTGGGGTGAAACCTGGGTGCCCATTTTGAAGGCATTGGAAGTAAGGATCATGCGTTGAATGGGTTTGATCTTCCAACCGTTTGCAACAAGTTGAGATGCGAGGTAATCCAGAAGTTCGGGGTGGGTGGGGGGTGTGCCCATGTAGCCGAAGTTGCTGGAGGAACGAACAATACCTCTGCCGAACTGAAACTGCCAGAGTCGGTTGGCCATGACTCGAGCGGTAAGTGGGTTTTCATCGTTTGCAATCCAATCAGCGAGGACGGCCCTTCTGCCTGAGGATAAAGCTTTAGCATCGGGATCTGGGATTTTGGGTTCGGGAGAGTTGTTTGTAATCATGACAGTGGGAAAGCCGGGTTCGACTTTATCGCCTTTTGCAGCGGGCATTCCGCGAGTGAGGATAAAGGTTTCTCTTGCCTTGGGCCCTTGTTCGGTAACTGCAAGAGAGGTTTCCCGAATCAGGGGGCGGGTCTTTTTAAGTTCTTCTCTCTTAGCGATAAGATCTTTCCAGCGCTTGTATTCTTGAGCAGTAACAAGCTTGCCTAAATGTTTTTCAAACAGAATGGGTTTGTGAACATCTTGTTTGAAGTCATCATTCTGCCCACCGGGAAGCTTGGCTCTGAAATCATCCTCGATACGGCCTATCTGCCTGTTGACATCATTGGCATCGCGTTCATGTTCCTTGGCTTTGATTTCAAGTTCTTGAAGTTTCTTGATGTCGGGCTTTCTGCCTGTACCAACTATGCCCTTAAGATCTTGGATATCTCCATCAACGACTCTTTGTGATGCGGGGCCATTACTATACCCGTTGACACCATGAAAGAAAGCCATGAAGCGGTAGTAATCTTTTTGTGGGAAGGGATCAATTTTATGATCATGGCATCTTGCGCATCCAATGGTGGTGCCAAGAAAAGTTTGGCCAGTGGTAGAAACAATATCATCGAGCTGATCAAAATAAGCCAGTTCGCGATCAGCGGGTTCATCATCCCAGATGCCCAGTCGATAGTATGCGGTTGCGACCAAGCTATCTCTGCTTACTTTTTCAATCTCATCGCCAGCGAGTTGTTCTTTGATGAATTGGTTGTAGGGTTTGTCTGAGTTGAAAGATTGGATTACATAGTCGCGATATTTCCAGGCATTGGGCTTGGTGCCATCGCGTTCGAAGCTGTTGGTTTCTGCATAGCGGACAAGATCAAGCCAATGGCGGGCCCAGTTCTCACCATAATGCCTAGAGTTTAAAAGAAGATCAACGCGCTTTTCATAAGCATCTGGGGAAGTATCTTTAAGAAAGGATTCTGTTTCTTCGATTGAAGGAGGCAGGCCTATCAAATTGAAATAGAGCCTTCGCAATAGGGCGGTTTTCTCTGCGGGCAAAGCGGGTGTTAACTGATTTTGTTCGAGCTTCGAAAGGATAAATGCATCGATGGGATTTTTAACCCATGCTTGATCCTTCACTTTGGGAATGGTTGGATTTTTGACAGCCTTGTAGGACCAGAAGTTTCGGGCCTCGGCGTCCACCTTGGGCGGGCCATGCTGCTTCGCCACCACCTTGCCTGCAGAATAAGGCACTCCTGCTTTGATCCATTTTTCTAATATCTCGATTTGTGATAAGGGGAGCTTGCCCTTGGGGGGCATTTTCAGTTCGCCATGGCGGATGGCATCAATCATCATGCTGGTATCTGGTTTTTCGAGGGAGACAACTGCGCCATTGTCGCTGCCTTTAAGCAGGGCTTCGCGGGAGGACATATCAAGGCCTCCTTTGACTTTTTTTTCTGCACCATGGCAGGAAAAGCAATGTGCTTGAAGAATGGGTAGAACTTCTTTTTCGAAGAAATCTGCAGAAGGTTTGGCAGGTTCTGCTGCGAAACTAATGGTACTAAAGATGCAGGCGAACAGAGGTATCAAGTATAAGTTATTATGAAAGAAACGAACCATAACTTCTCCAGGCAGGTATGCAAATAACCACAACTGTTAATATTTTACCAAATATTCACAAACTTGAAACCTCTATTATTTCTTGAAAAACAGCCATATTAATCAAATCTTCTTATTCATTTACCTTCTTACACCATTAGGTTTTCATAAAATTTTAATATGTTAGTTTAGTATTTTGATACTACTTGATGCGATTTACTAATGCCCCAAAAAAGCCTTAATCCGAAACACAAAAGCCAAAACCGAGCTGGCTTGCTCAGGCATCTAAATACTCGCGAAGTATTGGGGATGCTATTAAAGCATGGCGGGCTCTCGCGTGCAGACATCACTCGGTTAACCGGCATCAGCGGCCCGACCATAACCCGAACAGTTCAAGATCTTCTCGATGCCAAATTGGTTGAGGAAGGTGAACCTTCCAAGGCGTTACTGGGTAGGCCGGGTAAAATGATTCACCTTGCAACTTCCAAGGCCGGGGTCATGGCGCTTGTTATTGGGCAGGATGCTTGCGAAATATCAGCATCCGGCCTTGATGGCAAGTTGCAGGGCAATTTAGATCGGTTCCCCATGCCAAGGTCTTATTCTGAGTTTCTCGGTCTTGTCAGCCAAAAGCTCAAACTGGCAAAACCTAAAAATAGCGTCAAGATGATGGGGCTTGGGGTTAGCACGCCCGGCCTTTTCAACCAACTCGAGCACAAAATATCTTCATGCCCATCCATTCCGTTTCTCGAAAATCAAATGCTTGCAAAAGACCTCGAGGCTAACACCGGGCTCGAAACTTTTCTGCTTCAAGAAATGCATGCCCTCTGTTTGGCTGAATCCATCTTTGGTGAATCACGCAATCTTTCTAACTTTGCTGTTATCGATATCACCCATGATTTTGGTCTAGGTGTTGTTTCTAATGGGCAGCAACTTCAAGGTCATTTGGGCCTTGCGGGAAATCTCGGAAAGCTTCCCATCGACAAAAATGGCGCAACCCTCGATGCAGTCGCTACGGATGATTTCTTTTGTAAAACCATAGCTAGGCTCGCTGATTCCAAGATTGATATTCAGGGTGCGATCAATCTTTTTCGTGGGGGCGCAGTCGATGCCATGAATGAAATCAATCTCATGATTGATCATATTTCCACGGGTGTTGCAACGGTTGTTAATCTTTTTAACCCAGAGCGTATTTTTATCATAGGCAAACTACTGGATGCCCACCCTGATCTCTTTGTTAATCTGCTCGAAGCTACGCGTAGAAAATCTATCAAGGCTTCTTTCATCGGTTGCACGATCACTAGATCGAAGGCAAATAGTCGCCTGGGCGCAGTTTCTGCAGTGATCGGCAAATTGACCACAGGCAAAAAATTCTCCTTGAAGTAGTGGCTGAATTATAAACTGCTGGAATCATATCTTTGGCCCTTATTTTGGCCTATACACATCAATTATCATATAATCGTAATAAGGATTGCTCTTTCAGAAAATTGTGGAAAAATTAAAACTTTCCTTGTAATAATTCAGCTATAGCTCAACTAAACTAATAATGGATTGGTTATTTAATTAGAATTAATAAAGGGTCTAATTTCATGGCTTTAAAAAGGCTCAGAAAAGAAAGCAAGTCTGGCTTTACCCTGATTGAACTCTTGGTGGTGATAGCTATCATTGCGATTCTTATCGGCTTGCTTTTGCCCGCAGTACAGAAAGTACGCGGTGCTGCATCTCGTTTGCAGTGTTCCAACAATCTTAAGCAGCTTGGACTGGCCTTTTTCAATTACGAAAATACTAATCAAGCCTTGCCACCTGCCTATTTCGTGGCGTTTCCACCTGCAGCGAATCTTGCCTACAGCTGGGCGCCACTTATGCTTCCTTATATCGAACAGGAAAACCTTTACAAACAGTACAATTTTAATCAAATGTTTAACACCGCTTCGAACATTGCGGTTTTGCAGACCCAATTGAAGGTGATGCAGTGCCCTTCGACTCCAACTCCTAACCGTTCTGAAACCATAAGCCTACCCCCAAACGCCATTCCTGGTTATCCTGCTGCTACTTTCACAACCGCAGCGGGCGATTATTCAGTTATTTCCGGGGTAACTTCAGTAGGGTGGGATGCGGTTGTTGGCCCGCCCGCAGGTGGTGACCGCGAAGGCATGCTTGCAACCCCGCCTTTGAAATCCTCGAGAATCTCGGGTATTTCTGATGGTGTATCTAACACGCTTTTATTGGTAGAGCTTGCAGGAAGGCCAGAAGCTTGGCAAACAAATATTCGTGTTGCAACCAATGGTTTTCCTGTTGTTCCTAACAGTGGAAATACAAACACCGTTGGAGCAGGGTGGGGCAATCCTTACAACGGTGAAAACTGGGTCAATGGTTCGCTGTATGATGGCACAGGTATTCAAGGCCCTTGCATGATTAACTGTACCAATGTTAATGGCCGGGGCATTTATGGTTTTCATACTAACGGTGCAACTGTGGTGATGGGGGATGGCTCAGTTCGATTTCTTACCAGTAGCATGAATCCGAAGAATTTCGTTTACATGATCACTGCTAAAAAAGGCGAGATCATTTCCGAATAATCCCTGTACTTTATGTATCACGGAAACCAACTTCATGATCTTGTTTTATCGCCCTGTGATGATTCTTTTAATTGTTTTCTTTTTTGTAGGCTGTGGTTCTCAGAAGCGGGTTCCTACTTTTCCTGTTACGGGTAAAGTTTTGGTCAATGGTAAACCTGCTGCTGATCTTTTTGTCTATTTTCATCCCACCCCAAAAAAGAATGATCCATCTTTTATTCCTTACGCTCAAACCGATGAGAATGGTGATTTTAAACTTAACACCTTTACCACAGGGGATGGTGTTCCAGCGGGAGACTTTTTGGTCGCCTTTGAATGGCGGGAAAAATCCGGGACATTCAAAAATCAATTTCATGGCCCTGACAGGCTCAAGGGCAGATTCTCCAAACCTGAAACCTCCACTTTCAAAGTCACCATTACCAATCAACCCATCACACTTGAACATTTCGAATTAAAGATCAAGTAAGTATGGCTCCTTAGATTTCTTTTCTCGGTTTTTGTTTTTCTTTTCAAATAGAAAGATTTTAGTTTAACCTTTTACAATTGACCGGGTTTTTTGAAAAGGGGTTAATATGAAAGAATGTTTCCATTTTGGGGTGTTATTGGCCTTGATACTTTTTGCCCCGAGTTTATTTGCGGAAAACCCAGCGGCTATTTTTCGTGGCCCTAATGGTCAGGGATTAGACCCCGAAAGTAAACCACCAACTCGATGGAGCCTGACCGAGAACCTCGCCTGGAAAATTCCACTTCCCGGCCCCGGGGCATCCAGTCCCATTGTTTGGAAAGACCGCATTTATCTGACCTACCATACCGGATTTTTTATCCCTGGCCAACCCGGCGGTTCGCAGGAAGATCTTAGGAGGCATCTGCTTGCCATCCAAACAAAGGATGGCAGTATTTTGTGGAAAAAGGATCTGGTTGCTAAACTTCCCGAGCAGGACAAGATTCGTGACCATGGATTTGCAGGTAGCACTCCCGCTGCGGACAACGATGCCGTTTATACTTTCTTTGGCAAATCCGGAGTTTATGCCTTTGATCATTCAGGAAAAGAGGTTTGGCAGGCTGATGTGGGATCACGAACAAATGGTTGGGGAAGCGCAGCTTCACCGGTCCTTTATAAAGATTTGTTGATTATCAATGCCAGCGTTGAAAGCGATTCTCTGATTGCCCTCGATCGCAAAACAGGCACACAAAATGGGCCGTAAAGGGTATCAAGGAATCTTGGAACACCCCGATTATTTTGCAACTGCCCGGAGGCAGTACTGAACTGGTGCTTGCAATCCAAGGAAAAATCCTTGCTTTTGATCCTGATACCGGTAAGGAATTATGGTCCTGTAAAACTGACATCACCTGGTACATGGTCCCCAGTTTGGTCCATGAGGATGGGATTGTGTATTGCTTGGGCGGAAGGTCTGGCATAGCAGGTTTGGCGGTGAAGGCTGGTGGTTCGGGTGATGTTACTGCGACACATCGCCTTTGGACAAGCAACAAGGGCTCCAATGTTTCATCGCCTGTAGTTTTCAAGGGCTATCTTTACTGGACGCATGAACAACAAGGTATTGCCTACTGCGCCAAGGCGGAAACAGGGAAGATTGTTTACGAGGAACGACTTCCACGGGCGGGGCAGTTTTATTCTTCAGCGTTGCTGGCCAATGGGAATTTGTATTATCTTTCCCGTGATGGCAAGACATTCGTGCTTCCGGCCCAGCCTAAATTTGAGACCCCCACCGTGAATGATCTTTCGGACAGAAGTATTTTTAATGGCACACCGGTTCCGCTTGAAAACAAACTTCTGATTCGCTCGGATAAATTTCTTTATTGCATCAAGTAGGAGCTAGCCTGCCGTAATAACCGTGGATTTTAAAATATGAAAATAAACAACATCCGTTAAGTGTGTTTTATTCTCATGTTGTTTTCCCTTTCGTTCAATATTCACTTTGCTATAACAGTAGATGCATTCCAGTACCTTTACTACAGAGAAACCCCATGAATCGTGCAGCTTTTCTTATGCTTCTTTTTGCAGTGTGCCCTCTTATTGCAGCAGACAAAGATTGGGTGCCTTCGAAGGTTGTTGCAATCAAGGGCAAACAGGTCGAAGACCTAACCATCAAGGAAAGAACCTATGAAATCTTTGAACATGATGTGAAACCAGAATGGGGTTACAAAGCCCCGCAGCAGGATAACTTTGTTGTCATTCATCCAAAAAAAGATCGTAAGAACGCACCTCTCTATGTTGTCCTTCATTCTGCTGGGCACGATGTTATTTCTTGTGTGAAATGCACCCGCATGGTGGGCAATCATGATATTTACCACACTCCGGATAATTTTTATGCGCTGTATGTGGATTGTAGGCGTAATCAAGGTGATTGGTGGTGGGGTGGCATGCATATCAACGATGCAAACCTTACCAAAAAGAATTCAGGTGGCTCGCCCACCCCTGCAGAAAAACGGGTCATGGATACGGTTCAGTGGGTGATCAAAAAATATGAAATTGATCC
>CAXNFS010000113.1:0-9082 GCA_964201235.1 Gemmataceae bacterium
TGAAGCAGGAAAAGAAATAGAAGACACCACCTTTATTCCGGAGTTAAATCGGGCCGTGCAAGCTATTTGTTCTACAAAAGGTTGTTATTTGGGGCAGGAGCCCATCGTTATGGCTCGTGATCGTGGTCAGGTGAACCGAATATTGTTTGGCATGTTGCTAGAAAAAAATATCGTTAAACATGGCTCATTGGTTTTTCGCGATGGCAATGAAGTTGGCCGGGTGACATCTTCGGTTTATTCACCTAGGTTGAAACAGATCATAGCTCTGGGTTATTTGCGAAGAGGTAATCATGAGTTAGGTACGAGTTTTGAAGTTGAGTGCGAAGGAACAAAGCAAACTGCTGTTTCTTGTTCACTACCATTTATGCCTTAGTGGTTTGAAGCAACAGCATCCCAAACGCTAGGCAATTAAAGCCCATGTGAATAAATATTGGTGTAATGATATTTCCGGTTTTTGCGTAAGACATTCCCAAACCCATGCCAAGTAAAGTTAAACCCACAGGCGATGGCCATGCGAAAGCGTGAATCATTCCAAAAAGTAGCGCGGTTGCACCAATTGCAGCAATGATCCTGTTTTTCTTGTTGATAATAATAATTACAATCGAAACTAAAAGGCTGAAAAGTAAGGGCGCAATAGCTTTGGTTAAATGTATTTGCAATTGAGAATCGTTTTCTTTTGATCTATCGCCCCAAGCCAGTGAAAAAGCCTTAAACCAATCATCGCTAAATTGAATGACTCCTAGAAAAATTGCACAGGCGATAGTAATGAGTACCCCGTTCTTTTTTGCAATGATCCACGGTTGGATTAATCCTCTGAAGATTTGCTCTTCAAGGAGTGGTGCGCCAATTACAGCAGAACAGAAAATCATCACCCATTCCAAACCCATCAACTTTTCACCTCCCAATTGAGCTAGGGGGTGATCTGCAACATGCTGGCCTGGTAGAAGAAACTGTATCTTAATCATAAGTAATTGAAGAATATAAACTGCTGGGATCAAAGTGATGACACCCAGAATTGCTTGTCGGATTGAGAATAGAAGGTTAGTGTTATTCCAGCCTAGTTCGTTTTTATTTAATCCTGTGTAATTGATGATTAAAAAGGGGAACAGTACTGCGAGAAGAGGCAATGTCATGCCGGATGTCCATAAACCCATTCGGGTTCGCAGTAATTTGAATTCTTCCGGATCGCTGTAATCTTTCGACTTAGCAACTATTTCTTGGCCATATTGGTTTTCTAGCAGATTGCTTTTCTGAATTACAAAAGGGACCAAAGAAGCTGTAAGTAAAAGCAATAACAGGCAAAGTGTAACCCTAGCAGGGGAAAGGTTTTCAAAACCAGTTTTTCCTGTGTGGGTTGAATTCGTAAGATAATCTAAGGAATCGTTCATTGGGTTATGTAAGTAATTGCGAAAACCAATTTGGAAAGTACCATGGAAACAATTCTAGACAAAATAGTAGCAAGGAAGAAGGAAGAAGTTTTTCTGGGTAAGAAAAACATTCCGGAGGCCGATCTTTTAAATCGTTTGGGCAATGTCCCGCAACCCTGTTCTTTTTATGATGCGCTTGCCAATGCCAAGGGGATTGGGGTTATTGCTGAGATAAAAAAAGCTTCCCCCTCGGCAGGTGTTCTGCGAGAAAGTTTCTGCCCTGCAAGTATTGCCAAAGAATACGAATCAAGTGGGGTCGATTGCATCAGTGTGCTAACAGATGAACACTTTTTTCAAGGCAGCTTGAACGATCTTCAAATCGTTTCTGAAACTGTTAAAACGCCTCTTTTGCGTAAAGAGTTTGTTATCGATTATTATCAACTTCTTGAAGCGAAGATTCATGGCGCAAGTGCTATTTTGTTTATCGCAGAGGTTCTTCTAGGCGATGATTTAAAACATCTTGTGGGCGAAGCAATTAAGCTTGGTCTTGAACCATTGGTTGAACTTTATGATGCCTGCCATTTAACGCGTGTTCTTGATAGTGGTACCCGGTTGGTGGGTATTAATAATCGGGATTTGCGTACTTTTGTAACAAGTTTGGATCATACGCTTGATTTGCTGCCTAAGATTCCCAAGAGTTTTTTAGTGGTCAGCGAGAGTGGGATTCAGACTAACAAAGATGTTGAAAAGTTAAAGAGTGCTGGGGCGAAAGCAATTCTTGTTGGTGAAACTTTCATGCGATCTGGAAATATTACATCGACATTAAAAACACTAAAGGGTCTTGATTAAAAGCATGAAGCCCCGCAGTGCAAATTCCCCTGTTCTTCTTGAGGTAAAGACTTTTCTTTCGAGTTGTAAGAATGTTGGCGCGGGTATCATTGTGGGGGTATCAGGCGGAGCTGATAGCATTGGTCTGGCCCACGCTCTAGCTTGCCAAATAAAAAAAGAAACGGTTTCGAAGTTGATTGTTGCACATGTTAATCATGCATCAAGGGGCGCTGAAAACGATGCAGATGAGGCATTTGTTCGCTTATTTATCGAGAAACTTCAGGAAGCAACCGATACTCTGGTTGAATTTAGAACGCTTAAGCTGAACCCTGATGAGTTGAATGTTGGTGCTAGTTGGGAAAAAAACGCTAGGCTCGCCCGATATAATTGGTTCTCAGACCTTGCGATCGAATGTAAGGTTAACTGGGTGTTTACCGCGCATACCTCGAATGATCAGGCTGAAACAGTTCTGATGCGCATTTTGCGTGGTTCCGGCGTTCAAGGGTTGGCTGGTATTAAACCAAAACGCTCTTTAATTCGGGGTGTGGGATTAGGCAGGCCATTGCTTTTTTGTTCCAAAGAACAGATTTGTGCATACTTGCGAGATAATAATATCACTTGGCGAGAAGACCCGTCCAATCAGCAAACTCGATTCCTAAGAAATAAAATCCGCCTCGATTTACTGCCCCTGTTGAAAAATGAATATCAGCCTGCCATTGAGGGCATTCTTTCAGGTCTTGCTGGCCATATTCATGCGTACTCTTCTTTGGAAAAACGCTTGGCACGAAAAATCGGGCTAAAACTTGAAAAGCCCCGGGTTATTGATCAGGTAGTGCTTGATAGGCTTGCGTTATCTAAGTTTCCTACTTGGAAATTATCTCTTTTTCTGAGAAGTCTCTTTGCCCGGGAATTATGGCCCATTGATGCCATTCATCATAAACAATGGAAAAAAATTGCTCATAATATAGCTACCGATGGCTTTGAGGTGCATCTTGCGGGTGGTATTCGGATTCAATCTAACCGTTATACCGTGGTGCTGGGCCCAACCTAATTAATACGATCCTTTAGGAATATTACTGAAACTTCTTTCAGCATTGATAGAATTTGGGTTATTGGAATTAACTTTATTTTTCGGGGGATTTGCCGTGGATGGTCGCTTGGTTCCTATTCATCGTGTGTTGTTAAGTGTAAGTGATAAAACTGGCCTGATCGAATTGGCAAAGGAACTTGTCAATAACAAGGCGATGCTGATTTCGACTGGTGGAACAAAAAAGGCGCTACTTGACGCAGGTATTCCTGCTGTTGATATTTCTGAAGTCACGGGATTTCCCGAAATGCTAGACGGCAGGGTTAAAACCTTGCATCCTAAAATTCACGGGGGCATACTTGCGATCCGCGATAATGCTGAGCATGTGAAAACTATTAAAGAGCATGACATTAATCCAATAGACATGGTTATTTGTAATCTTTATCCGTTTGCAAAAGTCGCATCGAATCCCGAGAGTACCTACGAGGAAGTGGTTGAGAACATAGATATTGGTGGCCCTTCGATGGTTCGGTCGGCTGCGAAAAACCACCATGATGTTGCAGTGATTACAAGCCCTGAACAATATGCTGCTATCATCGCAGAGCTTAAAAGCACCGGTGGAAAGATTAGTCTTGCGACTAGGAAGAAGCTCGCTTGTGATGCTTTTACTCATACTGCTCAATACGATCTTGCAATCAGCCAGTATTTCAAGGCGCAATTGAGCCAAGGGTTTTCTGATGAGATCTCTTTTTCTTTCAAATGCAAACAGGTTTTGCGTTATGGCGAGAACCCCCATCAGACTGCTGCGTTTTACACAGAACTGAATCCGCCTGCGGATTCTCTGGCTAATGCGACCATCTTGCATGGCAAAGAACTTTCCTACAACAACTTGCTTGATATCGATAGCGCCCTTTGCTTATTGCGGGAGTTTGGCAGGCCTGCCTCGGTTATTCTTAAGCACAATAACCCGTGTGGTGCTGCTGTTTCAAAGAATCTTGTGGATACTTTCAGGGGCGCCTACGATGGCGATCCTCTTAGCGCTTACGGTGGCATTGTTGGGTTCAATCGAGAAGTTGATGAAGCAACTGCGCTGGCGATGGCTGAGCCAGGTAGGTTTCTTGAATGCGTGGTTGCACCAAGTTTTTCGCCCGAAGCTTTTGAAATTCTTACTACCAAGCCTACTTGGAAGAAAAGTGTGCGCCTGCTATCTACTGGCCCTATGATTGCAAGAAAACCGACTATGGAAATTCGGAAAGTGGATGGCGGTCTTCTTGTGCAAGATAAAGATGCCTCCAATGAAAATCTTTCGAGTGCAAGATCGGTAACTAAGAAAAAACTAACACCTCTTGAACTTGATGATCTTAAGTTTGCTTGGGTCGTTTGTAAGCATGTGAAAAGCAATGCCATTGTAATTGTTAAGGATGGAAAACTACTTGGAACCGGGGCAGGGCAGATGAGCAGGGTTGATGCTGTTCAGAATGCTTTGAAAAAGGCTGGGGAAAATGCGCGCGGCGCAGTGCTTGCCTCTGATGCGTTTTTTCCATTCAGGGATGGCGTCGATGAGGCTGCAAAGGCTGGCATTATTGCTATCGTTCAACCGGGTGGTTCTATGCGTGATGCAGATGCAATTGCCTCTTGCGATGAGAACGGTATTTCAATGATCTTTAGTGGATTCAGACACTTTAGGCATTAAACTTCCAAGATAGTCCTTGCAGTGTTGGGTTCCCTTATGGATAAAAGGTAATCACTTAAAGGGGGATTTATAATGAATCAGCAGGATCGTAGAACATTTGTTAAAAATTCAATACTCGGATCAACTCTTGCCTTGGGAATTACTTCTCAAGTCTTAGCGGAGAAAAAAGCAATGCTACCTATTGTGGATACCCATCAGCATCTGTGGGATTTAAAACAGTTCAAGCTTCCTTGGGTTGAAGAAGGAGCGCCTCTTGCCCGTAACTTTGTCCTTAAAGATTACGCTGAGGCTACCGAAGGGCTTAA
The DNA here is from genome assembly GCA_964201235.1 of Gemmataceae bacterium. Taxonomy (GTDB): domain Bacteria; phylum Planctomycetota; class Planctomycetia; order Gemmatales; family Gemmataceae; genus UBA969. The sequence goes on from CAXNFS010000113.1 coordinate 5,221, forward strand.
CGTTGTTAAATCTGTTTATATGGAAGTAGATGTTACGCCCGAGCAGCAACTTGCTGAAGCCCAGTTTGTCACAGATATTTGCAATAGTGGGAAAACAACCATGGTTGCAGCAGTGGTTTCTGGTAGACCCGCATCTCCCGAATTCGGCAAATACCTTGATAACTTCAAAGGAAATAAATTTATCAAAGGTATCAGGCAGGTTTTGCATGTACCTGCGACACCTCCCGGGTTTTGTAATCACCCTGATTTTGTGCGTGGCATTCGGATGCTGGGTGAAAGAAATCTTAGCTACGATTTGTGTGTTCGTGGTACCGATCTTGATCATATTGCAAAGTTGATTGATTCCTGCCCTGATACTCGGTTTATTCTTGATCATTGTGGAAATCCCGATTTGAAGAGCAAGGATAATTCGGTTTGGAAGAAGGGCGTGGTCGAGGTCGCAAAGCGAAAAAATGTTGTTGTTAAAATCTCCGGGTTCATTGCTTCATCAACTAAAGGTGCCTGGAAAGTAGACGACTTGGCGCCACTTATCAATCACACCATGGATAGCTTTGGCCCAGATCGAGTAATGTTTGGCGGTGATTGGCCTGTTTGTACCCTTGCTGCGACTTATAAGGAGTGGGTTGATTCCTTGAAGCAGGTGGTTAAATCCCGATCAGAAGAACAGCAAAAGAAGTTGTTTCATGATAATGCTGTGCGTTTTTATGGGCTCTCTTAGTTTTAATTACGTAGGTATTTGTACCTTAACTAACGATTCTTTCTAGAAGGCGAATAACAGATGAATGCTTTATTGAATGCCATGGTTGTTCTGTTGTCGGGTTTAGCTGCTCAGGATTTTCAGGTCGAATTAAAAGGCCCAGCTAAAATTCCTGCAGGTACTCCTGTGCAAATTGTAATCCCTGCAGGCATCAATGTTAAAAGTAAAACTTGCCTTTTGTCAGGATCTGGAGCTACTAACCTTCTTGGGCAAGTAGTCGAAAAATTCTCTGCTGATTTGACTGCAAAGGAAAATCAACAGTACCTTGTTGTGGTTCTACCAGCGTTGAGTATCCCAGATAATGGGGCTACTTTGGCTGGCACTTGGTTGGCTTCTGATGCGAAGAATTCTTCCCCTAGTTTTTCTTTCGAAGATAAAAACTCTGAGCTAAGCCAGGTTACCCTTGAAGGTAAACCTGTGCTTCAGTTTGTGCATCCTGTTTTAAAAGAAGGCAAGGAAAGGGAAGCTTCTTATAAGCCTTTTCATCATCTTTTTGATAATTCAGGTGCTTTGGTTACCAAAGGTGCAGGTGGGCAATTCACTCACCATCGTGGCATTTTTCTTGGGTTCAGCAAAGTTACCTATGGCAATAATGTAAAAGTTGATATCTGGCATTGTAAGGATGATACTCATCAAGCATTTCAAAAAGTGCTGTTGCGTGAATCTGGTCCTGTTCTTGCATCTGAAAAAGACCAGATTGCTTGGAATGGTAAAAACAAGGAGACCTTTGCTGTCGAAGAAAGGCAACTCATTGTTTACAAAGTTCCGGGCGGGCAACTTGTTGAATTCCAATCCGTTGTTAGAACTACTGGCGGCCCGGTATTGCTCGATGGCGATCCGCAGCATGCTGGGTTTCATTTTCGGGCGTCAAATGATGTTGCAGATAAAACTTCCAAGGAAACAATCTATCTCAGGCCTGATGGCGAAGATAAGCCCGGTGCGAGTAGGAATTGGCCCGATTTAAAAACTCATATCAATCTGCCTTGGAATGCTATGAGCTTTGTTCTTAATGACAAACGATACACTGCTTTGTATCTCGATAACCTAGCAAACCCCAAGGAAGCGCGATTTAGTGAGCGCCCTTATGGTAGGTTTGGTTCTTATTTTGTAACTGAGATCACTAAAGAAAAACCCATGAAACTTAAATATCAGATCTGGCTGCAAGACGGTAAGATTGATATCGAAAGTGCTAAGCTTAAGAGCCAATCTTTTAATAATCCCGTGCAAGCCATCATGGTTGCGAAGTAAAAGCAATTAGAAAAGAGACTTATGTATAGCAAAGAATTAGCAGTTGCATTAAAGGCTGCTCATAAGGCTGGAGATTTGATTTCTGAGGTGTACAAAACTCTAAAGCCCTACGAAAATGCCCCTGCAGATCTAACTACGGAAACAGATAAGCAATCTCAGGAGATTATTCTTAAAGTTTTGCGTGAAGAGTTTCCTTTAGATTCTCTTTGTGCTGAAGAAAAAACTGCAACCCTTTCTGAATCACCTTCGGGGGCAACTAGAACTTGGGTGGTTGACCCAATTGATGGTACCCGTGGCTTTGCAATGAAGAATGATCAGTTTTCAGTCATGGTTGCCATGATGGATCAGGGCAAAGTTGTGGTTGGTGTTGTGCATGAACCTGCAAATGGAAAAACTACTTATGCTGCAAAGGGGCAGGGTTGTTTTTTGATGCAACCAGGTAAGGAAACTGTTGCATGCAAAGTTAGATCTTGTTCGGATTTAAGTAAGGCAATATTGGTTCAAAGCCATGCGAAGCCTGGGAAAACTAGTAAGGCGGCAGTGGCATTTTCTCCGGGGACTGTGCTTGAAACCTATTCTGCTGGATTAAAGATGGCAATCGTTGCTCGAGGCGAGGGCGATTTATATGCCAATAATTATCCTGCTTTTCATGACTGGGATATTTGTGCTGGGCATATTCTTGTGGAAGAAGCAGGTGGAAAATTGACCGACTTTTCCGGCAACCCTGTCTTGTATGGGGCACCTGGTTTCAAGCAAACCAAAGGGATGCTCTCAACCAATGGCCATCTTCATTCTGCTGCTCTTAGTAAGACTACGGGTTTGCTCGAAAGCTGATTCCTATTTGTTGTTTTTTAATTCGACTGCCCTTATCGAGGGCCCCAGTAGTTGGGCTAATCTTACTTGCGCAGCTTCTGCGTACTTGGTTCCTGGGAAAGTTTGTAAGGTTTTTTCAAGATAATAGATCGCCTGTTGGGGTTGCCCTTTTTTTGTCCACGAATCAGCAAGCGATAAATAAAGGTTTGCAAGCTTATCGCCCATTTGTTCGCATGCTGTTTTCATCCATTCAGGATTACTTTTTATTTCGGCGATGATGATGCCTGCTTCTTGGGTTTCCATGGCCTCTGCGAAAGTAGCAGTCATGTACTCATAACGATCTAGGCACGAAAGAAAATTTGAACTTTTGTAATCCTGCTTGATTAAAGCAAGCACTTCTTTCGCCAGATTGTTTGAAATCAAAAATGGTTCTGAATTGGGTTGACGATTTGCAAGGCTTGCGAGAATTTGGGTGCTTTCTTTGGCCCCGTTTGTTCCCTCATATTGTCTAGAAACTTCTCTGAATAACTGGATCGATTCTGAAGTGTTGCCTTGTTCGAGATTCTTTTTTGCTTTGGCTATTCTTTCTGTCGCTTGTTTTTCAAAGTCTTGGAGGAGGACCATAGATCTTTTTTGAATCGGCCTTTGCTTTCCATCTTCTATGATTTTTTTCAGGAGTGAAACTGCTTTTGGGTAGTCATCGGATGCAATTGCAACAGTGGCTTCCTTATAGTCGCGGTTCATCCAATCAGGAGTAATAGAGTCCTCCCTGTGTTGTTCGAGTTGAGAAACAAGTGCAGGGGCTTCGATGAATCCTTCTAAAAAGCCAAGAATATTTCCATCTGGCCCAGCGAATACCAAAGTTGGAAAGGATCGAATTTTTAAGGCATCTGTCAGGGCCGGTTCTTTTTTTGCATTAATTCTTAAGGGAATCCAATTTTCTATCATCACTTGATTCAGAGCTGGATCTCTGAATGTTCGATGATCCATTTGCTTGCACCAAAAGCAATTGTCAGTATGAAAATCGATGAGAATGGGCAGGTT
>CAXNFS010000114.1:0-9070 GCA_964201235.1 Gemmataceae bacterium
ATATTGCAAGTCTATTCTTGATTAAAACTTAGGAGCCTTTGTTGAGCAGGACTGATACTGATACACCCCTGATCCAAAAGCTGCCCACAGGCCCCATTGATATCATCGGGGATGTGCATGGCGAAGCAGAAGCATTGAACGCATTGCTGGCGCACTTGGGCTATACAGCAACAGGTCATCCCCAAGGCCGAAGCTTGGCATTTGTTGGCGATTTGGTTGACCGAGGCCCCGATAGCCCCGCAGTTGTGCGCAAAGTTCAAAGTCTAATGCAAGCAGGCGTTGCCCAGTGTATTCTGGGTAACCATGAAATGAATATTCTCCGTGGATTAAACAAACAGGGTAATGCCTGGATCTTTGTCAAAACCGAATCGCTCGATAATACTTCCACCATTCATCCCCAAGTGTCAGTTACTCTTACCGAGCGCGAGGAGATGGTAAACTTTTTCAAAAAGCTTCCCGTAGCTTTAGAAAGAGAAGACTTACGGGTTGTGCATGCCTGCTGGGATAACTCCTGCGTCGAACTAATTCGCAACGACCCCTTTTCACTTGAAACTTTTGAAAGGCACATGATCCGTATCGATCGGGAAATCGAAAGCCATCCAGCAATGGACAACATCGATCGCGGGCTACGCAGGCAAAATCATAATCCCTTGAAAGTGCTTACTAGTGGCCCAGAACAACGTGCACCTAGGCCCTTCGAAGCCAATGGAAAAATCCGCAAACAAGAACGCAAACGCTGGTGGATGGATTACAAAGCGCAACCCTTCTGCGTATTCGGTCATTACTGGCGCACAATGGTGCCCGGCCTACCCACAGGCAACCAGCTTTTTGAAGATCACATGGCTGAACAAGCTCTTGGGCCAGGCTTTTCAATGTGCATCGACTATTCAGTAGGTGGTCGCTGGCGCGAACGAACGAATCCAGACTTCCAAGGAAAATATGTCACCCGCCTTGCTGCACTTCGCTGGCCAGAAAAACTTCTTCTCTACGAAGATGGCTCTTCCTTCCAAGTAGGCAACATTCAAGTCTAAAAAGAGGTCAGGTCTCTTTTTCCAGCGCATAGTGTTAAGAACTGGAAAAAGAATAAAAAGATAGAAATATAGTTCTTTAATATTTACATAAATTATACATCGTGATATTCTACTCAGATGCCACGATCACCACGCGCAGATGAGGCGGGCGGACTGTATCACGCCCTCAATCGCGGAAACCTGAAAGCTACCATTTTCCAAAAAGAAGGTGACTATTTCGCTTTCGAGAAGATTCTATCTGAAGGTTTAGAACTGTATCGGGTAGAATTATTTAGCTATCAGTTAATGCCGAATCACTATCATCTGGTCCTTCGTCCGCTGGTGGATGGCGAAATGAGCCGTTTCATGAAGTGGGTTGGCGGGACACATACTATGCGTTACCATGCTCACCATCACACAAGTGGATTTGGGCATGTTTACCAACAACGATACAAAAGTTTTCCCATTCAAGACGATGACCATTTTCTTGTGGTATGTCGATATGTCGAGCGAAATGCACATCGCAGCGGATTGGTATTGGCCGCAGAAGATTGGCGTTGGGGATCGTTGTGGCGATGGTTACAGAAGTCTGAACAAAACCCCAAGCTGCTTTCTGCGTGGCCCATTTCGCGATTGCCGAACTGGGTTGAGCGAGTCAATCAACCGTTGACGGAAAAAGAACTGGAAGCGGTTCGCCGTTGTGCCCATCGCGGTCAGCCCCTAGGTGACGCAAGTTGGGCGGGATCCATAGCCAAGCGACTTAAGCTGGAGTCAACTCTTCGTGCCAAAGGCCGCCCAAAACAGGAATGAAGACAAAAAGGGGTCAGGTCTCTTTTTCCAGCACATAGAGTGTTAAGAACTGGAAAAAGAGACCTGACCCCTTTTTGTCTCACAGCGCATTGTATTTAGAACTGGAAAAAGAGACCTGACCCCTTTTTGCACTAAGCGATTACTTCGTCAATCACTCTGCCATGCACATCAGTCAGGCGGAAGTCGCGCCCTGCATGTTTGAAGGTAAGCCTTTCATGATCAAGGCCCATCAAATGAAGAATGGTTGCATGCATATCATGAATGTGAACTTTGCCCTTTTCCGCGAAGAAGCCGTAATCATCAGTTGCGCCATGCGAGTACCCGCCCTTAACCCCACCGCCCGCAAGCCACATGGTGAAACCCTCGGGGTTGTGATCCCTGCCATCGCCACTGCCTTGGGCAGTAGGAGTTCTACCAAATTCCCCGCCCCACCAAACAAGAGTGTCTTCTAGCAAGCCCCGTTGCTTGAGATCATAAAGAAGCGCAGCGATGGGCCGATCAACTTCAAGTGCGTTTTTAGTGTGCCCTTTTTTCAAATCGCCATGCTGATCCCATTGCACAAACGCATCACTATGAGAAACCTGAACATAGCGAACGCCCCGCTCCAAGAACCTACGAGCCATAAGGCACTGCCTGCCAAAATTCTCGGTGATGGGATCATTAAGACCATAAAGAGCGCGAGTTGCCTCGGACTCCTGTGAAAGATCTTCAGCCTTGGGCATTTCATTTTGCATACGGAAGGCCAACTCAAAAGATGCAATTCTTCCTTCGAGGGCCTGATCTGGCCCGGTGGTATCCATGAACTCACGATTAGATTTTTGCAACGCATTCAATTGCAACTGCTGTAATTGGGAAGAGACTTTATCATTGTTGATGAATGCAACTCGGGCATTCTTGGAAGAAACCGAAGCATTGCCCAAAGGGGTTCCCTGATAAGCTGCGGGTAAAAAAGCAGAGCCCCAATTGGTAACGCCACCATGCGCCAAGGTCGGGCAGATGGTAACAAAACCAGGCAGCGAAGAATTCTCAGAACCAAGCCCATAGGTAACCCATGAACCTATAGAAGGGCGCACGAAATTATCACTACCCGTATGTAACTTCAGCAATGCCCCGCCATGCGCTGCATTGGTGCCATGAAGCCCATGTAGAAAACAGATATCATCCACATGCCTTGCAACATTAGGGAAAAGCTCGCTAACCATATGGCCGCACTGCCCATGAGCGCTGAACTTCCACGGGGATTTAAGAAGGTTGCCGGTGGGTGCGAACTGAACTTTAGGTTTATCGTAGGGGAATGGTTTGCCATGATCGCGATCGAGCATGGGCTTCTGTTCAAAGGTATCCACATGAGAGGGTCCGCCCTTCATGAATAGAAAAATCATGCGCTTAGCTTTAGGGGGAAAATGTGGAGGCTTGGCAGCAAGCGGGTCAATAACAGCAGCTTTAGATTGATCTGTGAGCAAGCCAGCAAGGGCAATAGAGCCAAAGCCGACTGCAGATTGTTTAAGTGCTTCTCTTCGATTGGGGTAGTACATTTCAGCTTCCGTATTTAACGCAGGGTGACAAATTCGTTGGAAGAAACGAGTATCTGTGCCAAGGCAGCCATTGCTTTGACCGGGTTATTTTCAGAAAGCTTAAGAGCCTGAAGAAGAAAATCTTTCGCCCTGTTTGCTTCTTCAAGGGTTGGGGTTCTCCCCAGAATATTCTCGTAGAGATACAACACTTGCGCTTCGGGGGTGGGGGCTTTCTGAATAGCTTTTTGCGCCAGCAACTCTGCCGTATCAAGCACCAATTTAGAATTAAGAAAGAACAAAGCTTGGGGTGCAATGGTGGTGTTAGCACGGTCACCATTAGGAACCGCGGCATCGGTGCTATCGAAAAGAGAAAAGACGACAAAAAGATTATTGCGCACCACAGGAAGATAAAGGCTGCGCCTGTTGGAATCGTACTTGGTCATATCCTTGGAGGTATGATCAAAAAAGAATGCCCTGTTTTTAACCTGAAGAAGCGAGCCGCCCATGGTTTTATCCAACTGATCAGAAACCTGAAGAAGGGAATCGCGGAGCACTTCGCCCTCTAGGCGCTTAGGAACAAAGCGCCAGTATAGGCTGCATGAAGAATCTTTTTCATCACTTGCAGGAATCAAAGTGGAAGCTTGTTTGTAAGTATTAGAAAACATAATAGTCTTGTGAAGATCTTTTATAGACCAATTAGATTGGACGAAATGGTTTGCAAGCCAATCGAGAAGTTCTGGATGAGTGGGATTGGTGCCAAGTAATCCAAAGTTATCAGGCGTAGGAACAATACCCCTACCGAAATGCCAGCGCCAAACACGGTTGACCATCACTCGTGATGTAAGCGGGTTCGAAGGGGAAGCTATCCAGTTGGCAAGTTCGAGCCTGCCACTCGATTTCTCAGGAAAAGCAGGATCATTAGCCTTAGCCAAAACAACCGGAACTGCCCGTGGCATAACTTTGCCTAATCGATCGGTATTGCCCCGGATATGAATAGCAACATCGGTTACTTTTCCTTCGGTAACGCCCATCGCACTGGGAAGCTCGGGAGCAGTTTTTTCCAAAGCAGCAGTTGCATCTTTCAACTTCTTAAGTGTGGCTTTGGGTTCATCTTTAAGCAGCGCTTCGATTTCCTTGGGTGTAGCTTTTTTCTCAGCAGCAAGCTTTTTCTCTGCAACCAACTCCTTGCGCTGTTCTTCTAAAAAATCATCCGACTTCTTCTTTGATTCTGCAACCTTAGCGGTATGCTCCTTCAATTGTGCTGTTTCTTTTTCGTTGGCCAGCGGGTTCTCGTTCCACTTCGCAATCGTCACCAAGCTTTCCATCGTCTTCGTGCTTTTAAACACCCCCGCAAGGGAATAGTAATCGCCTGTAAGAATCGGATCGAACTTATGATCATGGCACCTTGCGCATCCGAGAGTCAGGCCGAGGAATGTTTTTCCCATGGTATCGATTTGTTCATCGATGATGTCCATTTCCATTTTTTGCTTGTCAACTTCCGCGAGCACCTTAGGGCCAAGGGTAAGGTAGCCAGTCGCAATCAAGTGAGCATGTTTTTCGGAATCTGACTTGAAGGGAAGCAAATCGCCTGCAATCTGCTCGCTGATAAATTGGTTGTAGGGAACATTTTTATTAAAAGATTCGACAACATAATCACGATAGCGCCAAGCGTTTCCATGCGCAACATTTTCATCCAAGCCGTTGGAATCTGAATAGCGTGCGACATCCAGCCAATGACGGCCCCAGCGTTCGCCATAAGCGGGTGAGGCCAAATAACGGTTGACCATGTTCTCATAAGCATTGGCAGAATCATCCGCAAGGTAGAGCGCATTTTCAGAAAGCGTGGGGGGCAAGCCAGTCAAATCAAAAGAAACCCGCCTGATAAGGGTGCGCTTATCCGCCTGCTTAGAAGGTGCAATGCCTGCAGTTTCCAATTTCGAAAGAATGAAGGCATCAATGGGATTACGAACCCATGAACTATTTTTGACCTTGGGAACGCCATGTTGTTTAATGGGTTGGAAAGACCAATGCTCTGCGGTACCCCTGACAATTTTATTCGATTTAGGATAGATAGCACCCTGCTTGATCCAAAGTTCAAGGTCGCTAATTTCTCTAGCAGAAAGGGGGCCATCTGGGGGCATCTTGTAATCACCCTGCCTGCGTACCACTTTCAACAAAAGCGACTCTGCAGGCACATTGGGAACCACCGCAGCACCGCGTTTGCCACCCTTGATTGCGCCCTCGTAAGAATCAAGCCTTAAACTACTACGAGAAGTTTCCGGCCCATGGCATTTGACACAGCGCTCTAAAAGAAGTGGGCGCACTTTTTTTTCAAAGTGTTCTTCAGGGGTTTGCGCCCAAGTCGCACCCTGCAACAAGTAAATTCCTAAGAGCAAAAATGTGAATCTTGACATAATGGAACAATCTCATGATTCAAATGGAATGTTCTTTTAGTATGACAAATTAAGGAGTTGTTGCAAGCCAGATTCGGCGTAATTAACTCACTTTTAAAGGCAAAACACCCCTAAGATACCACTAAATTGCGCCGTAAGGAGCCTTGCTGTCCATTTCTTCCTCAATGCGAAGCAGGCGGTTGTATTTGGCAAGCCGTTCGCTACGGGCAACGCTACCCACTTTAATCTGCCCACAGCCACTCGCAACCGAAAGATCTGCGAGAAAATCATCCTCGGTTTCGCCACTACGAGCTGATACCACAGCTTTGAATCCGTGCTTTCTAGCCATGCGGATTACTTCAAAAGTTTCGGTGAGCGAACCTATTTGGTTAACCTTAACCAAAACTGCATTGGCAGCATTATCGCGGATGCCTTTGAAAAGCCTTTTAGGATTGGTGACGAAGAAATCATCCCCCACCAGTTGAATCTTAGCTCCAAGCCTTCGGGTCAGTTCCTGCCAGCCTATCCAATCATCTTCCGCACAACCATCCTCAATACTTGCAATCGGATAGTTAGCAACCAGTTCCTCAAGCAAGCCCACCATTTTAACTGGGGATAGAGTTCTGCCTTCGAGGTGGTATTGGCCCAGTTGAAAGAAATGGCTCGAGGCGACATCGAGTGCGATGGTGCCTTTGATATTAGTCCGTTCCATTGCAAGAAGTAGAAAATCGAGTGCCTCGCTTTCTCCTTGAAGCTTTGGGCCGTAGCCCCCTTCATCGCCAACCAGAGTACCTTCATGCCCATGCTTGTTAAGCAATGCACCCAAGTTGTTATAGATCGCAACGATTTGCTCAAGCGCCTGAGAATAAGAGGTAGCTTTAGATGGTTGAAAAAGGAAATCTTGGAAGTCGAGGTTCTTCCCTGCATGCAATCCACCACTAATCATGTTGACCATAGGCATGGGCATGCGGGCAACATTATCTTGATCAAGATGTTTCCAAAGGGGGATTCTCAGATTTTCTGAAGCTGCCCGTGCGCTAGCAAGCGAAACCGCAAGAATCGCATTGGCCCCCAGATTAGCTTTGTTTTCTGTGCCATCCATTGCGATCATCTTGCGATCGATTTTTTCCTGATCTGCACAATCAAACCCTTGAAGCGAAGGCGAGATAATTTCGCAAATGTTTCGAACTGCTTTAAGAACGCCTTTACCCTGATAACGGGAAGGGTCTGAATCCCGAAGCTCCAAAGCTTCGTGGGTACCGGTGCTTGCACCCGATGGCACACTGGCCCTGCCTATGCAACCAGAAGTGGTATGCACTTCAGCTTCGACAGTGGGCCTGCCTCGGCTGTCTAAAATCTCGCGGGCATGAATTCTAACGATAGCCCTGTTGCTCGAACTCATCTGCCCATCTCCAATAAGTTAATTTAAAATTCGAACTCTTCTGCCATTCACTTGAAGTTTGCCTTGAGCAAATAGTTGGATAGCTTCGGGGTAGGCTTTGCATTCTTCTTCAAAAACCCTGTGCATCAAAACTTGAGGCGTATCATCATCAAGGACAGGAACGACTTTTTGCAGAATGATCGGGCCGGTATCATACTGATTATCTGCAAAGTGAATGGTACAGCCTGTAACTTTGTTACCCGAGTTGATCACTGCTTCATGAACATTCAAACCATGAAATCCCTTACCACAAAAAGAAGGGATTAGCGAAGGGTGGATGTTCATGACTTTGTTTTGAAAATCATCGGGGATCTGTATAAGGCGAAGAAAGCCACCCATAATAACGAGGTCGGCTTTGAACTGCCTGCACCATCCAAAAATGCGCTGACTGAATTCCTGAAGGCTGATGCAATGGTCGCGCCTGACAACTTCAGCAGGGATGCCTGCGAGTTCTGCTCTTTCGAGGCCTTTAATGTTGGGCCTATCGGCAACAGCAAGCACGATTTCGATGGGAAGTTTGCCTGCCTTCGAAAGATCGATCAGGTTTTGCATGGTGGTACCAGACCCGCTTAGCAGAACTGCAACGCGCAATGGTTTCATGATGGTTCTCTTGGGAAGAAAGTTTGCAGGATGTTTCTTAAGGAAAGGATAGTGAAAATCGGTCATTTCAGAAGGGGGAACCATCTTTGGAACTATTCCCTCATGCAAAGATAACAGAATATTCCTAAGATAGACAAGGATTCCATGAACTTAGATAGTTGAGGTTATTATGCCGTTCGAGAAGGTAGAAACTCAGGTCGATTTCCCCGCACAAGAGCGGGAGATCCAGTTATTTTGGGATCGCACCCAAGCGTTCGAGAAACTACGCGAAAAAAACCACAATGGCAAACCCTGGTCCTTCCTCGATGGCCCCATCACCGCCAACAATCCCATGGGCGTGCATCATGCCTGGGGGCGCACCTATAAAGATGCCTTCCAGCGCTACCACGCTATGCTAGGCAGAAAACTTCGCTACCAAAACGGGTTCGACTGCCAAGGATTATGGGTCGAAGTCGAAGTTGAAAAAGAACTCGGACTGAAATCAAAACGAGACATCGAAAATCTCATCCCAGGCGACAAGGAAGGCTCGATCGATAAATTCGTGCAAATGTGCAAGGATCGAGTCAACAAGTTTGCCCGAGTACAAACCAATCAATCCATCCGCCTAGGCTATTGGATGGATTGGGATAAGGAAGAAGACTGGGCCAAGCCTGCGGATGAAAGACGCAGCTACTTCACCATGTCCGAGGAAAACAATTACACGATCTGGACTTTTCTGAAAAAGTGCTTTGATCGCGGTTTGATTTACCGTGGCTCCGATGTCATGCCTTGGAGTGGTCGTGGGGGCACTGCCTACAGCCAGATGGAAGTAGTCGAAGGCAGAAAGCTTACCGTTCATGCAGCGCCCTTTGTGCGTATGCCGATCAAAGGCAGGGACAACGAATACCTTCTGGTTTGGACAACCACACCCTGGACCCTTACCAGCAATGTCGCCTGCGCAATCAACCCTCAATTAGAATATGTAAAGGTTCGCGCCAAGAAGGATGGTGCAGCGTATTGGTTCGCCAAGGCTAACCTCGAATTCCAAAGGCAGGAGAAAGAATTCAAAGAAGGGTTTGGCAAAGCTGAATGGTCTTGGCCCAAGCATGTACCTAAGCTAAAGCCAATCGCACAAATATTCAAAGAACAAGGTGGATACGAAATAGAGGACACCCAACTTGGTGCAACCCTAGTAGGACTCGAATACATCGGGCCATTTGATCATCTGCCTGCTCAAAACGAACCAGGCGGTTTACCTGCAGACCCTTTACTTTTAGATCGCTGTGGCGTTTCCTGCCATCGTGTGATTGATGGCGGTCGCGA
>CAXNFS010000115.1:0-9029 GCA_964201235.1 Gemmataceae bacterium
TTTAAATTAAAAGTTCTTCCGCTAGATCCTGTTTTTCCAGATGCTAGTAAGCTTACGCCTGCTATTACAGATGCTTACATTAATTCGATCATTGGTGCCTTTGGAAGTGAGTATTTTATTCTTTCCAATTCTCTTGATGGCCCCGCCCATATTAATATCGTTTACAGTTTTTTTGAGAAAAAGAATCAACAGAAAATTCTCTTTGAAGTTTCATATCGGCAAACACTGGAATCTGAACCTACCGAAAAAATATCTTTGGAAGTAAATGTTCCTAGTAGGGAACTTAAGTATGTTGAACGCGCTGCTAATAGATTGGGCGTTTTTACCGTGGGTGATCAATATGGTAAATGGCTGTTCCCAAATTAACTTTATTGAGCTTTTAAAAGTTTTGCGGCTTCCATTGCGAAATAAGTTAGAACTCCATCAGCTCCCGCTCGTTTAAACGAAAGTAAACTTTCAAGAATTACTTTCTCGCGGTCTAGCCATCCGTTGGCTGCTGCTGCACATAGCATGGCGTATTCGCCACTGACTTGGTAAGCAAAGGTTGGGACTTTGAATGCATCCTTTACTCGTGCCACTACATCGAGATATGGCATGCCTGGCTTAACCATTATCATATCTGCACCTTCAGCGATATCGAGTGCCACTTCACGGAGTGCTTCGCTCGAATTCGATGGGTCCATCTGGTATGTTTTCTTATCGCTTTTTCCGAGGTTGTTAGCAGAACCAACTGCATCGCGAAACGGGCCATAAAAAGCAGATGCATATTTTGCAGCGTAACTAAGAATTGCAACATGAGAAAACCCAGCATTATCTAGCGCTTTTCGTATAGCGCCCACCCTGCCATCCATCATGTCAGATGGAGCTATTACATCACATCCAGCGCGAGCTTGAACTATCGATTGCTTACACAACACTTCTACAGTTTCATCATTTACCACAATACCGTTGCGAACTAGTCCATCCTGACCATGCGAGGTATAGGGGTCTAGGGCAACATCGCATATTATTCCGATGTCGGGGACTGCGGATTTGATTGCTCGAATTGTCCTGCATACTAAGTTTTCGGGATTGAAGGATTCTTCCCCATCTTGTGTTTTTAAATTTGTAGGTGTTGCAGGAAATAAAGCGATTGCTGGAATTCCAAGATCGCGCGCTTCTTTTACTGCTAAGGTTAATAAATCGATGGATAACCTTTCAACGCCTGGCATGGATGCAATCGGGGTTCTTAAGTTGGTTCCTTCTTGAATGAATACAGGCCAAATGAGGTCGTTTACGGTAACACGATGTTCAGAAACCATGTTACGAATCCAAGGGGAAACCCTTAATCTGCGGGGCCTAATAATTGGGGGCCAATGAATGTTGAGTGCAGGTTCATTTGGATTATTGATCATGGACTATTTCCTTATTTTGTATTAATCATCAATCACTTTATCTTATTGCACTTTTAAGCGGTATGAAAGAACTCGTTTCATGATTAGTTGAAAAATGCTTGTTGAATAAGTGGAGTGATTGACTGCTTAGAGAGAGTTGTTTTTGTTCTTTAGTTCTGTGATTTTGTATGGCTCGTAATTTAGCATTTTTACTTTTAACGGTGCATCAATTCGGTAATTAATGCCACGCCATTCGATGTTTCGTGAAAACAAAGCAAATAAAAGTGCTTTGGGGTAGAGCAGTTGCGTAAGAATCATTGCTGGAATGAATGCGATAAGTTTTAATGGGGTCAGCCATTTGGTGCATTCGTTTCGTTTTTTTACTATTCTTCTAACAAGGTATTCTAATAACAATAATTCGCACAATGTAATTACACCGTATCCAACTAAGCTGGAAGTTGCCAAAACTGTAATAAAAGGTTGATTAAGAAGGGCGCTGGTTGCAATCAGGGTTAATAATAAAAGCGGAACGAGGGTTACCAAAATGCCATGCATGACAATTTTCCACCATGATGAATGATAGAGAATTGCCCAGAGTAATTGCCTTTGTATCCAAGGAATCAGTGAAGATAAGGTTACAGATTCTCGATTAATCATGAGGATTGAGGGTGCAAATTCGATTGTATATCCTTGTTTTTTTAGGATATCAAAGAGAGGGACATCTTGAACCAGTGCTTTTTCATAATAATCAAGCACATTGCATTTTCGCAAAACATCCATCCGGAGAGCTAAAGATCCGCCCCAAGGAATTTTAAAGAATATCATTTGAAGAACCGCAGCAATATTCCAGATATAGCGAATTAGATCTCCCATATTTGCACGAGGTGGGAAGTACCAGCGCTGCCCGTTTACAGCACCGACTTTTTTGTTTCGTAGGGGCGCAATTAATTCTCGTAGCCAAGTTTTATGTGGCACCGCATCTGCATCGATCATTGCAACCACTTCATACTCATTTAGATTGTTCTGTATGGTTTGAATCAATGAACTGTTTACTAGGCTACATGTTTCTTTTCGGTTTTTTAATACACCTAATTTCACATTGGTTTTATTGCTGGCATTTATTACTTTTTCTGCAAGTTCGTATACCGGATCATCTTGATGGTCAACCACGATGATTACATCGTAATTTGGATAATCTTGATTAAGTAATGCAGGTAGTGCTGTTGTTAAAAAAGGATCTAACCCTCTCAGATTTAAGCAGACGACTGTTTTTGGGCAATCAGAATCTTGGAGTGGAGTTGGTTCCCAATTCCAAAAAGTTGGAGCGATGTATATTACTAGGATCGAATGAATAAGAACCAATAGGATCGCAGCGAATAAAACTACCGTTGCAATTGTTGTCATTCGCTTTGTTTTCTATGGTAAATTATCAGCATTTTGAGCTGTTCTTAATCAATGTCGTATAGTAGCAGTTATTTTACTTGTTAGCAATCTTCTGCCAGGTTGAGTTGGGTTATTGCTTGGCAAAAGCTGGTTTTATTTGCATTTGCTAATACTCAAATAATGTTCTTGTTATTGTTTGATCAAGATGGTTTATTTTAAGAAGTTACATTTTACTCGTTATCATTTATGAGGTTTATTATGAGATTCTTTCTAGTTGCTTTGTTTATTTGCGTTTCAATGTCTTTTGATCTTTTTGCTCAGCAAGGTGGTTCTGAAAAAGAATTGCTCTCACTGTTGACGAAAATGGAAAAAGATTCATGGGTTGCGATGAAAGATAAAAACCAAGAATTCTTTAAGACTTACATGGCTGATGATGCGCGGTGCTTTATGGCTGATGGTACTGAATTGTTAAAGGCTGATTTTATAAAGAATTTAAAGGAATGGAATTTAGAGTCGTATTCCATGGGGAAAACATCGTTGTTGCAGATTCAGCCTGGTGTTTGTTTTATATTTTACAAGCTAGATTACAGCGGAAATCACAAGGGTAAAAAGATTAAGTTTAACGATTTACAAAGTTCTTCTCTTTATGTTCTTCGTGATGGCAAATGGATGGAGATTTTTTATCAGGAAACAGTCATGCCTGCGGCTAATAAAGCTAAATAGTGTTTCCTACCGTCGCTAACGCTTATTGCTCAGAAAATGCTGCTATAAATAAATCTGCCACGCAATGAAAAAATCATTTCGCCGGGTTGTAGATGACCCAGACTGCAGGGCGATCACTGATCTCCTTTGCTTCGCGGTAGATGCGATGCCATTGTTTTTTATCTGCATCGGGCGCGCCTCCCTTTTCGTGGGAGATGTAAACCGGAACAAAAAAGGCTTTGACCAAATCGATCACTTTGTCGTGTGAAAGCGAACCGCCTCGCAAATTGGTGGCCCCACCTCAGCACACAACAAACCCTAGAATGACCCGATTTATTTGGTAGGAATACATGGTCAATGTCCTTTTATTGTTTTGATTCCAGCAGGCCTTCCCTTTTCAAAAGGAAGAGTAATTTCATTGCAGCGGACTATAGGAAGCCTAGGCTGTTCTCTTAGTTGTTTGATGACATTCAGATAACCAGATTAAATTCAAACAAACTTAAAACTTAGAGTTATCTTCCCATATTCATATTTCGATACAAGGAGGATTAGTTTCATCTAAATTGTAGAGTCTTCTACTTATTAATGCTTATCGACCTTCACCTTGATAAGGTTTTTAATCGCAGAGTTACTGCTGCCCAGTAAGTAGGCAGGTGGCATTTGATTTTGCGGCAAAGTTTCCGATGGGATGCAGGTTCTCTTACTGCCAACTTAGGTTTTGCAGAAAGGGTAATGTCATTGACCACTGTCAGGCGATCCTTTACGATAAAACTTTCTTTAGTGCAGTCAAATCAGGATTCTGACATGAGACTTATTCCTTACTTTTTTAGGTTTGTATTGCTGCTGTTGACCGCGTGTTGCTTTTGTACCGATACCCATGCCGCTGATGTGGAGTCAGACTCGTTTGCCAAAGTCAGGCAGGTATTCATCAAGAATTGTGTTTCGTGCCACTCCCAATCGGGGAAAATCCGGGGCGGGTTGGATCTGACTAGTGCGGAAAAAGTGCTTGCGGGCGGATCTTCTGGGCCGGCTTTGGTACCGGGGCGATCAACCGAGAGCCTGATGATCCAGATGGTCCAACCGGGCCGCATGCCGCATATGCCGCCGAAAGGCCAATTGCTGCAGGATGAAATCGAGACTTTGACTCGATGGGTTGATGGAATTAGCCCTACAGTAGCCAAGACTAAACTTGCCAGCCGCGATCACTGGGCCTTGCAGAAGGTTTCTAGCCCAGCAATTCCAAAGATTGGGGACAAGGACTGGGTTCGTCAACCGCTTGATGCTTTCGTGCTTGCCCGCCTCGAATCCAAGGGGCTCAAACCCTCGCCACAGGCCGATAAAACCACCTTGGTGCGTCGGGCCTATTTTGACCTCACAGGCTTGCCCCCTAGTCCGATGGCAATCCAGAAATTTTTGAATGATACTTCCACCAATGCGTTTGAAAAAGTGGTCGATGAACTGCTCGCTTCCTCTGCATACGGTGAACGCTGGGGCCGGCATTGGCTTGACCTTACCCGTTACGCTGATAGTGGCGGTTTTCATAACGACATCCCTCGTCCGAACGCTTGGCGTTATCGCGATTATGTGATTAAAAGTATTAATAATGACAAGCCTTTTGCGCAATTCATCCGCGAACAACTCGCTGGCGACGAACTGGTGGATGCACAAGAGGAACAACTGATCGCTACCGGATTTGGGCGTAATGGACCATCCAATGACGACAATATGGGCAAAACCCCCAAGGATATTGAAAAATATCGCCTTGATGAACTTGATGGTGTCATAAACACGACCTTTACCACCTTCATGGGTATGACGCTTGGCTGTGCCCGCTGCCACGATCACAAGTACGACCCCATCTCGCAGAAAGATTACTATCAGGTTCTGGCGATCTTTAACGGAACTTCCAAAAAAGATCTGCCTTTGTCAGGCAACACTGTTGAAAAAGGGAAATTGAAAGATCCAGAAAAAGGGATCATGGCACTCATCGACTCCACCCCGCACCCGAAGCCGACCCACCTTCTCTGGCGTGGAGATTTCAACAATCCTGGGCCCATCGTCCCACCCGCAGTTCCCGCAGTTCTTACCTGGAAAGATTGGCCGATTCAGGAAGCTGCGAAAAACGCAAAGTCGTCTGGAAGGCGGCTTGCTCTTGCCGAGTGGATCGCCTCGACCGAAAATCCTCTCACCTACCGTGTCTTGGCTAATCGATTGTGGCAGCATCACTTTGGTCGTGGGATTGTCGAGACCTCGGGTAATTTTGGTCGTAGCGGAGCTGAAAATGCGCACCCGGAATTGCTCGATCATCTCGCAGCTTGGTTGATCGCAAACGGTGGTCAATGGAAACCGTTCCATAAATACATCATGCTTAGTGCCACTTATCAACAATCTTCCGGGCATGATGCAGCATCCGTTGCCATTGATCCGGAAAACCGGCTTCAATGGCGCCAGAACAAAAGGCGGCTCGAAGCCGAGGCGATCCGAGACAGCATTCTTACCATTGCAGGCACGCTTGACCTCAAGATGGGTGGTCCGGGAATCAAACCGCGGATCCGCCCCGAGTTGTTGCCCGCAAGTCAACGCAACAAATGGCCCGTGATCGCGGTCGAGGGGCCGGAGCATTGGCGGCGCAGTGTCTATATTTACTCCAAGCGTCAACTGCTTTTTCCCTTGCTGGAACTCTTTGACGCACCTAATACGACTGATGTCTGCGATTGCCGTCTGGCAAGCATCGTGCCAACTCAAGCATTATTGCTAATGAATGATGAATTCGTCGCTGATCAGGCCAAGCGATTCGCTGAATCGCTGATGAAAATGCACGGCCTCGACTGGGACATGTTAATTCAACAGGCCTACACCAAATCCCTTGGTCGGAACCCTTCTACAGAACGAATGAGTCAGGCAAATCTCTTTATCAGCCAGCAAGCTTCGGCGCATCGGGAATCCCAAAGCAAGACGCCCGATCTCGATGCGCTCATCGATTTGTGCCATGTGTTATTCAATGCCAACGAATTTATTTTCATCGATTGAAAGGCGAATGTCATGTTCACACGACGCGATTGGCTCCAACAGGCCGGTGTGGGGTTCGGCTCACTGGCTCTCGCCAGCCTTCTTAACCAAGATGCGCACGCTGCGGATCGCTCTTCGAACCCGCTTGCCACAGCGACTCCCCATCACCCCGCTAAAATTAAATCGGTCATCTTCCTTTTCATGTACGGCGGTCCAAGCCACATTGATCTCTTCGATCCTAAGCCGGCTTTGACGAAATATGATGGTCAGGCGATTCCCGTCTTCAAGCAAGATGATGTTTTTATGAGTGGCAAGACGAAAAACATTGCCATGAAAAGCCCCTACAAATTTGCCAAATACGGGCAAGCGGGCATCGACATCTCTGAAACCTATCCCGAGTTGGCAAAACACGCTGACAAACTTTGTGTCATTCGTAGCATGCACTGCGAGAGCAACAACCATGGGCCAGCGATCTTCCAAATGAACAGCGGTTCTATCCTTGCGGGTCGGCCCAGCATGGGTTCCTGGCTGACCTACGGCCTTGGCACTGAAGGCGAAAACCTGCCGGGTTTTGTTGTCATGCTTGATCACCAAGGAGCCCCGATCAATGGGGCCATGAACTGGTCGAATGGTTTTATGCCTGCAGCATATCAAGGAGTGCCATTTCGACCCAATGGCGAACCCATTGCCTATCTTTCTCCACCAACCGGGGTGACTCGGGGTCGCCAACGCGCCCGTCTCGATTTGCTTAAACAGTGGAACGAAGGCCATGCTGCGGCCAATCCTGCAGAATCGGCCCTCTCCGCTCGCATCGCCTCTTACGAGCTGGCTTTCCGTATGCAAACGCACGCAACGGAAGCGGTCGACCTGACTCAGGAATCACTCAGGGATCAGAATCTCTATGGGCTCGACAACAAAACTTCTCATCACTTCGGTAGGAATTGTCTTCTCGCCCGGAGGCTAGTTGAACGCGGTGTCCGTTTTATTCAGCTTTACAGCGGGGGCAATGAAGGGCCTAAGGCGTGGGATGCACATGACGACCTGAAAAAGAATCACGACCTTCATTGTGCTGAGACCGACAGGCCGATTGCTGGGTTGCTCACCGATCTGAAAAACCGGGGATTGCTCGATAGTACCCTGGTCATCTGGGGTGGAGAGTTTGGCCGCACCCCGACTGCCGAAAGCGGCAAGGGCCGAGACCACCATGCACGAGGATTCACCATGTGGCTTGCAGGTGGCGGGATTCGCGCTGGCATGATCCACGGGGCGACTGACGAATTTGGCTATCATGCGGTTGAAAACAAAGTCTCTGTGCCAGACCTACACGCTACGATCCTGCATCTCCTTGGCCTTGATCACAAAAAACTTACCTATCGCTTCATGGGGCGGGACATGCGCTTGACTGATGTTAGCGGTGAAATCATCAAACCGATCCTCGCCTGAAATATAAAACGGGCTGACGATTACCGTGGCTCTCAATTTCCGATAGGGTTTGAATAGAAGTAAACCTGCTTATTCCCTTGGCTGGCCAATTAGGTAAATAATTTAGTATAAGTTGATGTGAGATATGACAAAAGGAAATTTGAAAGCTGATAAAATCTTTCTAGATGTTATGGAATCCTAAACTTCAGAAAAGCATTAATTGAAAAGACAGTATTTGACATTAATTAATTTTTAGCTCAAACTAAAATTTGATTGGTTGTGGCTGGGCTTTTGTCAAAAGACTATTCTAAAATTTGATCTCACTAGTTCATTCCATGCATTTTTATTGTTAAATGTTGAGTTAAATTTGAGTACAAACCGTGAACAAAAAAACACATTAGTTAAAAGCGTTACTTTTACAATCGTGGGTGCCTTTTTTAATTTGATCTTGGGTTATTTAATTTTATCTGAAATGAAAACTAATTTCCCAAGCAACTTGGCTTATATCGTTTTAATTTTCGTGCTTTTCCCATTCGCCTGTGTTTGGTTCTACAGTTCCTTGAGTAATATCATAAAAATCATGTGTCGAAGAACTTAATTAGTAAGATCGTCTAAGATAGTAAACTTTTATTAAACATTTCTTACTGTTGGAGAAGTACTTGGTGGCTCACTAAATTTTAAGAAATTGCAACATTACAATCCGAGAAAATGGCTTTGCAATGTAAGGCGTGGTGTGCCCCTTGGAGCTGCTTATAAATAAGTATAAAGAATTGATTAAAATCTTCAGGAATTCTAGCGTTTTATATGAAATTACCGAAGAAATGAAAAGCAATCTAGTGGGCGCTGAGGGATTCGAACCCCCGACCAACACGGTGTAAGCATGCCGCTCTACCAACTGAGCTAAGCGCCCTAATAATCAATCTCGCTAAGGATGTTTAAAAAGTACTTGCTAGAGTTTAGGCAAAGCCTTATTTCTAGAAGAATCTTCTCACGATCCTCATGCATTGAACATTTTAGTTGTTCAAAAAGAATTAACAATCTAACTTCGAAATTATTTAGTCGGGAAGTGAGTTTTTTTTTCAGTTCGTCAGATATTTCTGAGCTTTTTGCCTGCGATTCCAGCTCAAACCGAATATCCAT
>CAXNFS010000116.1:0-8990 GCA_964201235.1 Gemmataceae bacterium
GAAAGTTTCCTCTACACGCACTGGGACGATATTTGCGACATCATGGCAGCCTACGATGTTTCATTTTCTATCGGCGATGGTTTGCGCCCTGGTTCGATTGCAGATGCGAACGATCAGGCACAGTTCGGCGAACTCGAAGTACAGGGCGAATTGACAAAGCGCGCTTGGGCCAAAGGCGTACAAGTTATGAACGAAGGCCCTGGCCATGTGCCAATGCACATGATCGAGGAAAACATGGCGAAGCAACTTGAGTGGTGTCACGAAGCACCTTTCTACACTCTCGGGCCCCTAACCACGGATATTGCGCCGGGCTACGATCACATCACCAGCGGCATTGGTGCTGCGATGATTGGTTGGTATGGCTGCGCGATGCTGTGTTATGTGACCCCGAAAGAGCACTTGGGATTGCCCAATAAGAAAGATGTCAAGGATGGGGTGATCACCTACAAGATCGCTGCGCATGCTGCCGATCTCGCCAAGGGTCATCCTGGTGCGCAATACCGTGACAACGCTTTGAGCAAGGCACGCTTCGAATTCCGCTGGGAAGACCAGTTCAACCTCAGCCTCGACCCTATCACTGCTCGCTCGTTCCACGATGAAACACTTCCTCAGGAAGGAGCCAAGACCGCACACTTCTGTTCCATGTGTGGCCCGCACTTCTGCTCGATGAAGATCTCTGAAGATGTGCGCAAATACGCCGCCGAACATGGCATTGCCGAAGAAGAGGCCCTGAAGAAAGGGATGGAAGAAAAATCGAAAGAATTTGTGGAAAAGGGCTCAGAGATTTACGCAAAGGCATAATAGACTGAGCCAAGCTTTGGGAACTCCCCTTAACTTGGCTCAATCAACTTTGCGCCTTATATCCTGAAGCTTTCCCAAACCAACATTCAAACAAGGTCAAGGCTATGTCTTGACCTTGCTTATTTTACGCACTCAAGCCATTCCCCCTGACACGAATTATCATTATGATCATTATTATGCAAAAGGTTTAACTTACCTTCATTTCTACCCGATAAAATAAGAGCGTCCGATTTTTTAAATTTGTCATGCGATCAGAGCTTCAATGTCCAACAGTGCGCTTACTGAAAATGAAAAATCCCACACCACCAAATATGGTATGTGGAAGCTTTTGCCTATCGCCTTACTAATTATGGTAAGCCTGGTACTATTGGGCTGGTGGGTTTGGCGCATGTCAGAAGTCTCGACAGAAAACGCCTATGTCGTTGGTAATGTTACCCCGATTTCTTCAGAAGTAAGTGGCCCAGTGGTTGCACTTTATGTTGATGACAACATGGTGGTAAAGCCAGGCGACCCCTTGATTCAAATTGACCCGATTCCTTTCCAGTTAGAAGTTGATCAAGCTCTTGCTGATTTTAAACAAGCTAAATCTGAAGCTGATGCAGCCCGTTTTAATGTAACACTAGTCCGCGAAGATAGAATTGCATTACTCGATGGTGCCCGCGCCAAAATGCAAGAAAAAGAAGAACTGGTTAAATCGAGCGAAATCGAAATCCAGACCCGTAATCAAATCTATGCCAAAGAAAAAGAACTTTTACAATCTTCGAAAGATCAACTCCCTGGGTTGGAAGCTTTGAAAGTTAATGCGGGCGACTACTATGTTCGTTTCCAACGGTTAGCAGCAAGTGGAGACATTCCCGTTCAAGACAAAGACAATAAAGAAGCAGTGTTTCGCGAAGCAACTGCCAAAGTAGAGTCTCTCAAAAGCCAGATATCTTCTTCCGAAAAACAAGTGCTTGCGAGTGGTTTACAACTGCAACAGGCAGGAGTTTTGTTCGAACAATCAAAACGAAGTTTATTAGAATCGAAGGCAGAAGTTGCAAAGGCCCAAGCAGCACAAATCCAACCAGATATTGCAATGTCGATAAGTAGAAGTCTTGATAGCAAAATCGATCAGGCCCAAGCAAAACTAAGCCTGGCAAGATTGCGTTTATCAAACACTTTGATTCGCGCACCGCAGTCGGGTATCATCAGCAAACGAACTGCCCAGCTAGGCTTAACGATCAATTCAAGATCACCTTTTTTAAGCATTACGCCTCTAGATCTTGATAATGTTTGGGTAGTTGCAAACTTAAGAGAAGACCAATTGGATCACACCCGCGTCGGGCAAGCAGTTTATGTTCGGGTAGATGCCATTCCTGAAAAAGTATTCTTATGTTGGGTGGAAAGTATTTCAGGCGGAACAGGATCTGCGTTTTCGCTATTCCCACCTGATAATGCAACAGGCAACTTCACCCGAATCGTACAGAGATTACCTGTAAGATTACGCTTCTTCGACAAAGAAAACATGGATACAAGAATCAGGCCTGGTATGTCGTGCAAGATTCAAATCGACACGAATAAAAAGGTCAAGCAGTCGGAAACCCAGTGGTAGGAATGTAAATGATGCAAGGATTGAGCTTATTCTTGATATTATTTCTGCCCTGCCAGCAGGAACCGATAAACCCCAAGCAATTGCCTGCGCCCATGGGAGAAATCCCATACACCACACTTGCAACTGCGATTTCCAAAAGCTTGGAAAATGTAGCTACGGTTCAAGCCAACATTTCCGTTAGAACTGCAACGGTCGCCAAGTTTGAAGCACTCAAGCATTTTGTCCCAACCTCGAATCTGCCCCAATTGTTTACTGCATTTAGGACAGTGGATGGCAGACCTTCCAGCGCAATTATTTTCCCTGATGTAACAGGTGGCACACCTTTCTCCGGCTACCCAGGGCTTGATCGTGCAGAATTGAATCGTGTCAACATGTTCTTCCCTCTCGATCCTACCGGGCAGATCACCAGCCTTCCGATTGCAGAAGAAGGCATCCGAGCCAAGCAGATCATGGAAGATCTTGTAAGAAGATCGCAAATAGAACTAGCGGCCCAGAATTATTTCGATACGAAAAAATTCGAGTACGGCATAAGAACAGCGACGCTTGCACTTGAATTTTCAAAACGGCTTGAAATTCAAGTCACTTCGAAGTTGGCCGAAAAACAGGTCCATGATGTAGAGCTTACAGAAGCAAAAGTAGGAGCAACTAAAGCGGCAGTATTATTATCAAACTTCGAAAAAAACCTGCGTGTTTCTGAAAGAAAATTAGCATTAGTAATGCATACCAGCAGGCTTTTGGTTCCGCAAGAAGGCACCCCAATACCTATTAAGCTAGACACTAATTTTCATTTTGATCTTGAAGAAACCGATCTGATCAATCTTTCACTCATTCCTGATTTTCCTCAGACACGAGGTGAAGCGATTGAGCGGGCAAAGAAACAAAGGCTGGAAGTCAGGCTTTTAGTGTTGGGCTTGAAAATAGCTCAGTTGCAGGAAAGTCGAGATTTTCTACGCCTCTTTGGTCTCGGTACTTTGCCTTTTTCGATGTCATTTAAACGAACATCGCCCGGCCCGGTGAATGCTGGCCCTGCAACTTTGGGTGTTATCTTTGGTACTTTATACGATCTGCCTGCCTTGGATATTGGCATTTGGTCAAATATCAGAAAATCGAAACTCGATGTGATCAAGTCTCAATTAGATCTGGAAAAAGTATTGCTCGATGTTGAAGAAGATGCAGGCAATGCCTGGGATCGTTGGGAGCAATCAATTAAAGAATACGATCAACGAACGCGCGAAGAGGCATTGGCATTAGAATTGATGGAAAGACAAGAACGATTGCTTGCCCAAAAACAATCTATTGAATTGGATGTTCTCGCTGCCAAAGTTGGATTGTACCAAGCACAGGCAAATCGCTGGGGCGGTTGGTACAATTTACAATTAGCCAGACTGGATGTTTTACGATCCAACGAGTTGCTTCTCGATTTCATCGAAAAAGCAGGAATAGCTAATCTTGAAAAAAACAGGGTCATACCTACGCCTGGTTTGTGGACTCGTGTACTTCACAGAATATATGCAAGCAAGGAACCATTGGAATGATCGCATCTTTTATGACGCTTTTTCTTGCTGCGTTATGTGCGCAGGAAAAGCCTGCACCCGCAAAGCTTACTCCTGAAATACCATCCAAGGTGGAGGAGTCGGTTCTATTACCAAATACAACTATCAAATTAAAGGTTCGTGAAATTTTCTCCCCTGATGGACTTAGCCCAGGCGAAAGACTTCTTAATGGTTTGCCTGCATTGCAAAAAGGCGATCGCTTTATTGCAGAAATTGATGAAAAAAGAGAGATTGGAATGCCACCGGTTTTGGTAGGTGGAACCATCACCAACATCGAACTCCCTAGTTATTTCCGCAAACATGGAAAACTTACCATCGAGGTTTCCCAGTTAATCAGTGCTGAAAACAACGAAGTTTCGCCTTGGAGAGTGGACATGGAAGACAACCGATTCACGACCAAAATGAGGCGCAATCTTTTGAATTCCCTTTTTATTATCGAAGGTGCAACTATCGGGGCAAGTGTTGGCGCACAATACACTCAAGGTGGCATTGGGGTCATCGGCATAGGCACAGGCGCAGGCCTTTTGCTTGGTCTAGCTTATGCAGGTATTCAAAAAGGAAGTGTTGCTAATCTTGAACCAGGTGATATTTTTGAAGTCAAGGTTGGCACTTTACAATACAGACCTGTAACACTAGCTTCAGAAACAAGGGTGTTTCCTGCAACGACTCCCTACAGTTCGAAGAAAAAGAAACCATGAAACGAACCTTAGCTTTTTTAATTCTTGGCTTGATCGGCTGTGGGATGCCCCAGACAGAAAAAATTCCGCCCATGCCCGAGGGTAATCTCGCCCCTGCTTACCCTAGATCAGACATCACAGACCCTGCGCTTGTAGATGTTTCCAAACAAATTCTAAGTTATATCAATGGACGAAAATCCGCTGCGGGCGATTCCCTCTTCAGTAAAACAGAAATACTCGCTCCTGCTAAAATTGTTCTGCCCTATGGTGTTGGAGTTTTTCAGCAGGAATTACGGCTTCCTGTAATTCTCACTACCAACAAAGGTTGGCGCACTCTGAAACAAGCAGAAAAAGAACTAGAAGTTAAATCTGCTTTTCAGCAAATGCTTACCATTCTGCAAAAAATGAAAACGCCCTTGAAACCCTCTTTGACCATCCAGACTCCTCAGGGCTTGGAAATATCTTGGATTAACGAATTAAACGGGAGCAGCAAACTTGTATTTGGCGATGAGGATTCTTAACCCCCTGCTCTGGGGCTGCGAAACCATTTTGCATGGCAGGGCACTTGCTGCACTCGCCATTGCTTGGGTTACCACAGCCGGTCATACCATGAATTTCAAGGAGATGGATGGGGCGATGGGCTGGATTTCAGCTCAAGGATATGGCCTGCATAGCGCACTTCTCTTTTCCATTGCATTTGGATTTATACTTACTAAAAAAGTGGGCACGCTATTTTCACCTCTATTCTTAACACGAATTGGATTGGTTGGATTGGCCGCGGGATCATACATCAATGGCGGGCTGATTCTCGCCCCCTACAGCATTTGCATTGCTGGAAGAATAATCGCAGGATTAGGCACGGGTTTAATTCTTTTTTCCACACCCTCCATGATTCCACCTTACTTAAAAAACCAAGGGGCCTGGGCTGGGATTGTGATACCTGCTTTTGCTCCGGGCATCGTTGGCACAGCTACTTTTATGTATGGTTGGTCCAATTGGGAAGGTGGATTTTTGTTTGAAGGCACACTTGCAGTGTTAGCGCTTCTTCTCTTTATTCCAGATTTGGAACACGCAAAATCGACTAATCCCGCAGCTTTCGCTTGGTACTCTTTGATTGACTTGCCTTTCTTTGCTTTGTTTCTTTGTGGCATCTGGTACCTGATGCATTGGGGGCAATTGAATGGCTGGTGGGAAAGCAATCGCGTGTTTTTGGCAGCTGTTTGCGCTACTTTTTCACTCGGACTTTTTTTGTTTTTCGCAAGCACTGGACAGATCGTACTTGCCTTTAAAAATCTTTGGCCCAGGCTTACTCTCGTCTTTTATGCTGGCATTGTTCAATATTTCAATGTATCAGACATGGGTGTATATGGTGGCATTATCGTTAATTTCAATGTTTTGCAACGCCCATGGCTGGTTTGGTCCATCTCATTTGGCGGAGCAGCGGCACTCGCTACGGGGCAATTCCTTCACTCCTTCCGTTCGCTACCTATTTTCGGACTATTAATTTTATCCCTGGGAATGCATCTTGCGCACGAACGAACTATGGGATGGAACTATTGGGATCCACTTAACCAAGTTGAATTCAATTGGTTTGCTGCCCCACAGCACTGGCAACTTGCAATCCCAAGATTTCTTATGGGCTTTGGGGTGGGATGGATTCTACTAGGAATGCAAAACGCCACTTCGGGAAGTGATGAACTGGAAAAACAATCCAAGCAACAATTGGTTCTATTTCAATTTTTAGGTGGCGCCATTTCCATTGGCATTCTTGTGAACTACCTTCTAATTGGACATCAGTACCAGTATTCATTTACCGCGGACAGGGGATTTATCCAGCAACCCATTGTCGAAGAATATCGTGGAATTCTTGAAAGTGAATTAAAGACTCAAGGATTTATTGATCCTTCACGCGGGTCGCATTCCATGATGTATAAATCGGTCAACTACGAAGCAGACAACCTTATTTTCGCACATATCTATAAAATGTTTTCGTTAACTTCTCTGGCACTTGCTTTACTATTTATTTTCATCAACATGGTCAAGAAAATGTTTGCTATGCTCGACCCTACATCTTCAGATGGTAAAAAAAATCTTCCCTCAGTTTAACCTAATTAGCCACGCTTTGCAGTTCATCAACTTTGGTTTCCATAAGGTATCTTTTATACAGCGATTCTGTCAAAGGCTTACCGTCATAGTCAATCCACTGATGGGTGGAATAATCATAAAGCCTGCAAATACGAGTGGTTCGTAAAAAAGTAAACGGGGTCCAATATTCATATAAGATCTCATCGCCAAAAAATTGCTCAAGTGATTTTTGTGCCTCTGGAAGGCAATATAATGGAATTCCCCCTGGGTCTGCATGGTGAGCGGTGTGTTCCATAATATTGCGCATGAAAAGACGAACAAAATAGGGAAAAACCAAGTGGGGTGTGCTATGCAGTTGCGCTTGAAAAAAAGCAGGTGAAGGAGAATCTAATTCGGAATACCAAGCCACTTCCGGGTGGGTATGCTGTTGCATAGTGATAAATCCTATGAAATAGCTGGCAACAAATTGTGGAAAAATAAACCCACAGGCGATCATGAAGAAAGAATTTTCACCGCGTACATTAGCACACCAAATCAGTAAACTTATCCAAGCGACAAAAAGAATAGCCAGTTGAAGACGATCACGAAAGAATGCCTTGGAGTTTCTAGGAGCACGGCTAGCAATGGGAAAAAACATCCATTGAAACCATGTTTCTTTAAAATATAACCAGCTACATCCGTACCAACTTCGGGTTACGCGATAACTGCATTTGCCCAAAAAGGATAGATTTTTATAATCTTTCAAGCTTAATGGAGGAGATGCTATGTCTTTACCTTTGATATTGGTAAAACCATGGTGCAAACCATTATGAGCATGAACCCAGGATGTTACCGGATGAAAGGTGAGCGCCATCGTAATCCTGCCTACCAACCGATTCATCCACCTTTTAGGAAATAATGTGCCATGCAAAGCATCGTGCCCGATTAAAATCGTGACCCCAAGGGCATGACCATTGGCATAGCCAAAGAAAATTTTGGCCCACCACGGTGCCAAGATGATTCCTGCGAGGGAGGTCATCCAGACAATTAAAGGTAAGGATAGGTGAAATAATCCGGGCAGAATTCTTTTTATTCGATCTTTATCATTAACACTTGACCTTATCTCGTCTATTCCGGGCCATTCATAGTTTATTTTCATTTAAATACTATTTCTACAGTTTAGAAAAAATAAATAGAGCATTAATAAGCAACGTAAATCCAATACCAATCTTCCAGCTTTACAACAACAAACCAATCAGATTAATAATTTTAAATCTGATTCCTTTATGTATATTGCCAGAAACCGTAACTAACATTTTAACAGAAAATCTAACTAAACAAAGGTATCTTAATCAGTTTAAACAAGATTAGGAGAGTATCGGCTTACAAAATCAAGAGCGGTCAATAATCTCAACCTAAGCAGGCTGTTTTTCCACTTTAATCAAATCTGTTTAAGTAAGTTTCCCACTTTGATTATCAATCATAAGTACTGCGATTTTGCCTGAATCTTGCCCTGCAACCACCAAAAAGTTTCCCTTAGGATCAATTCTAAAAGCTCTTGGAGTTTTTTATGTCACCATCTACTCGATAGCCTTAAGTTTTCTTGAACCTGCATCTTTTTGAATCCACATCATTAATTATGCCCAAGGATTTATTAACCCTTTACCCACTCGAATTCACTATTGTCGAATCGGTCAATTACGAAGCATACAACTTTTTTTTGCCCTTATTTATAAGATGTTTTCGTTTAATATTTATTTTCATCGCCATAGCTAAAAAAATGTTTGCTATGCTCTATCCTACATCTTCGGATGGTGAAAAAAATCTCCCCTGAGTTAAACCTAATCAGCCACACTTTGCAGTTCATCAACTTTGGTTTTAAGCAAGTATCTTTCATACAGCGATTCTGTCAAAGGCTTACCGTCATAGCCAATCCATTGGTGGGTGGAATAATCATAGAGCTTGCAAATACAAGTGCTTCTAAAGAAACCAATCGGGGTCCAAGACTCTTGAATGATTTCATTACCAAAAGAATGCTCAAGCGATTTTTGTGCCTCAGGAAGGCAATATAATGGTACAGCTGGGTCTGCATGGTGAACGGTGTGTTCCATAACATTGCGCATGACAACACGAAGAATATAGGGGAAAACCAAATGGGGTGCGCCATGAAGTTGCGCTTGAAAAAAGGCAGGTGAAGGAGAATCTAATTCTGAATACCAAGCCACTTTAGGGTGGGTATGTTGTTGCAGAGTGATAAATCCTATGAAGTAGTTGGAAACAAATTGCGGGATAATAAACCCACAG
>CAXNFS010000117.1:0-8973 GCA_964201235.1 Gemmataceae bacterium
ATCAATCGTGATGAGTTGAATGATGTGAATGGCTACGATGCGGTATTGCTTTGGAACGAGTACAAAAAAAAGGGCGACAAAGCTGTTTTAGATACCCTGCTTGCTTACAACATTCAAGATACGATCGTGCTGCATACCCTTATGGTGCATACCCACAATGAAAAGATAAAAACCACGCCCTTCGCAAAGGCATACACATTACGAAAACCAGAACTTCCGGAAATTCCATTTAAGGCAGACTTCAACATTGTAAGACGGGTTCGCATGGGATCATTCGGATATTAGCGAATACACTGCCTCGTGCAATCAAAAAGGGGAGAGCTAAACTTGGCCGCCCCCTTAACTATTACCCAACTAACTTGCTGTACTAAACTTTCTGAGGCACGACAAAACCATCACGATAAGGCCTGGTAAGAAGCGCATTGGCCTCTGCATCGCTGGTGAACTTTTCGCTTGCAGCATCGAAATCCAACTTACGGCCAAGCTTATAACTCATGCCATCCAACTTAAGGCCATTACCTTTAGTAAGATGTTCTTCCATCCTGCCAAGGGTTTCGTAAGCATTCTTGTCATCGCCAAACGCTTTGGTTTTTTCAGAGAAAGGAACATCTTTGCCCAACCTGACTGAGAGGTTTGCAAGATGGCAACAAGCACTAGAGTAGTGCCCTTCAAGAACTTCTGCATCAAGCAATTCGTTTTTACGGGAACGAACAGCCGAGATGAAATTTCCGAAGATGCCACCACCAATACCCCGCTTGGGAGCATCGATGGAAACAAGCGGTTCCCCCTTATCAGAGCCTTTTTTGAAGAACTTGCCTCCTGCAACAGTACCATTTTCGAAGTGAAGGATATTACCTACTTTTTCGCCCATGAAAGAATCAGTCTTCAAGCCACGAACTTCAAAAACGAGCATGGTCTGACCGAAGTCGAGGAAGCTGATCTGAGTGTTGGGAGTTTCGCCTTGATCCGTATAACCAAATCTTCCCCCTAGAGAAATAACAGATTTGGGAAGAGTAGCGTTGGGTATGAGCCAGCGGGCAATATCCATCTGGTGAACGCCCTGATTGCCTATATCACCATTACCGAAATCCCAGAACCAATGCCAATTGTAATGAACAAAGTTTGAGTTGAATGGTCGTGAGGAAGCGGGCCCGAGCCAAAGGTTGTAATCAATTTCCGTAGGGGCACTGGAGTTATCCTTAATACCAATGGTGCCTCGGGGTTTGTAGCAAAGAGCCCGGGAGACAAGCAATTTGCCATAAGTTCCAGCTTTGACAATCTCAGCAAGCCTAGCCCAACTATCACTGGATCTGCTTTGGGTACCATGTTGAACCATACGCTTGTTTTTGCGTGCGGTTTCAACAGCGATGCGTCCTTCATGAACATTATGGCTCATAGGTTTTTCAACATACACATCCTTGCCAGCCTGACACGCCCAGATGGTCATGAGGCTATGCCAGTGGTTGGGGGTTGCGATGGAAACAGCGTCCACATTTTTGTCAGCAAGTGCTTCGCGGATATCTTGAACAGTTTTGGGAGCCTTGCCTGTTTTGCCTTCAACATCCTTGACCCGTTTGGAAAAAGTCCGCTTATCGGGATCAACCAAGTAAGCGATCTCGACCCCTTTCTGCGAAACATACCCACCAACATGGGCAGAGCCTCTGCCATTCAATCCTGCAATCGCAACACGAACAGTATCATTTGCGCCCAGCACCTTGCCCGAGGATTTTGTACCTGCAATCGTAATGGTTGCAGCAACTGCAAGTGCAGCTTTGCCAAACTGTCTGCGATCTAATCTGGTCATGTTCTTCTCACCAAAAATAATAGGTAACATCAACACTCAAGACGAATTATTCAAACTTCCAGGCATCGTTGAAGAAGCCTGCGGTTTTAATTTTGCCCGGAAAGCGACCATTAGGCGCAATGTTTAAATCGATCACTGCATAATCAGGTAGCTTGGCAATCTGCCTTGCGTTGTTCAAATAATCATAATCCCTGAAAGTAAACCCGCTGTTAAGCACGACATACTTGCCGGGGTTTTCTGGGTTGGGATGAATCATGATAAGTGCATGATCAGCAGCATTGAACTTTTCTTTGTTCACCACCAATTCAGAATCCCACTTTACAGGAAGCTTGGAAGCAATCTTTGCTATTAGCTTATTGCTACTAGCATCACCCCAAAGGATCAGATGATTTTTCTTGATATCTTCCTCGGTAACATCAGTATCGTTTTTAACACGGGCCTCGCCTCGGAACTGCTTGCGCCAATGATCCAAAGAGCGATCCATCTCGGCTTTCACCCAAGCCTGCACTTTTGGGTTCTTGGATTCACCGGTTGGGCGAACCACCAAAAAGCTATCCATGAAAGCATCATCAATGGGGCCGGATAAACCATGCACTTTACGCTCGCCCGGGGCAGTGGGTGCAGTCACTAATTTCCAGCTATTGTTTTCTTTTCGAAAATGAGCAGCCCAAGAACGATCAGATTGTGGCGCATTGCAAGTAATTTCAACACCATCAAGAATGACCTTGGTTTTTTGGGTAACATCCAGTGGGCATAATCCACTGGGCATATTTAGGGTAAGCCCTTCAACATTCGTGGTGCTGACTTTGATGGTTTTAGAATCGACTATTTCCGCATCGACCAAAGCTTTTTCCCAATGCTGTTTAAGAAGATCAACCTGCACCCAAAGCATCTGGTTATAACGCAAGGTGTAGGTGGAGAAACGAATCCGCTTGGGAATTGCGGTGCGGCCTTTTTCAACAATGGCATCGATACGATCGCTGACTTCTTTTTTCGCAGCGGGATGATAGCTGTGCCCGGTTTTTGGCCCGATAATATGACGAAGCTCAATGCCTTCTTTTTTCAAATAAGTTTCCATGATATCAGCAGCTTGCTTTTGATTATCAATCTCGCCGCTATAAGCAACGACCGGAAGATTAGCGAGGTTGATGGCCCAATCCGTGCAATCATACCAATGAAGCAACTTCTTTTCCCAAGCGTTGGGAGTGATGATTTCTTTCTGAAATACTCTTAGGAAATCAGGGGTTTCAGAAAAGCCAGCACCCGGAGCTGCAGCGGCCCATCTTCCAGGGTAATGCACTGCGAACTGCCAGCATGCAGCACCGCCCATAGAGAAACCGCGAATCACAACCCGGTTGCGATCAATCGAATAATTGTTTTCAACATGATTCAATGCTTCGATGCCATCCATTTCGCCTGCGAACTTATTGGCGCAGCAATATCTGCCATACAGTTGCAGCACCATGCCGCCCGCTGGAACAAATTGGCCCGCACTACGCATCGCACCTTCAACAAAGTTCAACTCAGAAAGTTTTTCCCCTCTGCCATGGCACCAGAGATCAAGCCTGCGCTTGCGATCAGCCATACCGGTATAATCAGCAGGAATAGCGAATCCATAGGGTTGAACAGAATCATCAATTTTGGAACGATAACCACGAACAACCAAACCTGTAGCAGTAGTCCAAGGCGCTTTACCTTCGGCAAGAGACTTAGCACGATCCATGCCCAATTGGAGGTGTTTCTTGGCGATGGGGAATTCCTTGACATCGTAAAATTCGTTGTGAGTAAGAGCATAGCGAACGCTGTTATGAAAGATTTCGACATCTGGAAGAAGCTCTGCGATGGGTTTTCCAGCGAGTGATTTTTTGAGTGTGGCAATTTGTTTGCCCAGATCATCGACACCTTTTTGCAAATCAGCACGAACCTCTGCAGGCACCATGACTCCCTCTGGGGGAACGGGTCGCACTTTTTCAGCGATGTTATCCTGCGGGCCATCCGCGAGCACAAAAAGCACAGATGCGAAAAAAAGTGAAGCAGTAAGGATTCTCATGGTAGCACTCTCGAAGGTATGAAAGAACCCACCCTGCTTTCACAGGGTGGGAAAAGGAATCAACAAAAATCAGATAATACTAAAGCGAATAACCCTTGCGATATTCAAAATGCAAGTGTTGATCAGCAGCAGAATCATTGGTGAACTTGAAACCTGGGCCATCCCATTCAAGCTTCTTGCCTGCCATCTTCATGCCAACATTACCAAGCAAAATAGCTTCGGTAAGCATACCAGCATAGTTGAAGTTGGACATTGCAATGGAAGGATCATTCTTGCGAATAGCTTCAACCCATTCAGACTTCATGCCGCCATCGCCCTTGCCATTGCGGGGAAGAACCTGAGCAACCTTGGGTTTTTCCATGGTCGAACCATCAAGGTTATAGATTCTGAAGGAAGCACCATAATCGTTGGGGGAGTAAATGATACCCTTATCGCCAACGAGGATGGAACCGGATGCAACAAGCTTTTCTTCCTTACCATCTTTATCCTTAGCAAGAACTTTAGCCTGAAGTTCTTTGGGAGGATGAACAAGAACATTATCTTTCTTGCCTTCGTACCAGTTGAGGGTAACAGGCGCCATGGTATCGCGCGCTGGGAATTGCAAAGCAACCGTTGCCCAACCGGGATAGGTTTCGACATTGGTCTTTTCGCAATTGGAAAGAACAGAAGTTGGGTGAGCAAGCTTCAGAGCCATGAATGCCATGTTAGCGGTATGGCAAGCCATATCACCAAGGGCGCCGGTGCCGAAATCCCACCAGCCACGCCAAGCAAAAGGATGATAACCAGGAGCATAAGGGCGCATCTGGGAAGGCCCGATGAATTCATCCCAATGAACATGTTTAGGGCATTCATGGGTACCGGTTGGTCGGGTGGTAACTTTAGGAGCCTGTGGCCAAATTGGCCTGTTGGTCCAAACATGAACTTCCTTAACTTGACCGATAACGCCTGCACGGATAAGTTCAACTGCTTCGCGGAGGCCGTTTTCAGCGGTACCTTGATTACCCATCTGGGTGCAGACCTTCTTTTCAACAGCAAGTTCACGAAGAACGCGAGCTTCTTTTACAGTGTGAGTTAAAGGCTTTTGCACATAAACATGCTTGCCCATTCGCATAGCCATCGCAGCAGCGGGTGCATGGGTATGATCAGGGGTACCGATAACTACAGCGTCGATATCCTTGCCCATTTCTTCAAGCATTTTGCGGAAGTCATTATATTTCTTAGCCTTGGTGAACTTTTCACCCTTCTTGCCTAGGGTATTATCATCGATATCGCAGATACCAACCACTTCGCCAAGGGCGCCTGCCTGATCGATATCGCTACCACCTTTGCCACCAACGCCTACGCCAGCAAAGCGAAGGCCTTCGAGAGCGGATTTCTTATCTTGTGCGCCAGCAATGCCACCTGCGAGCCAAAAGCCAGCACCAGCAATGGAAGTTTGTTTAACAAAGCTACGACGATCAGGCTTTCTAATCATTTTAAATTGCTCCTAAAGATAACAACAAAAACAGTACCACCTCTGGTATAGAGGTGGCAAAAGGTTGGTTCAGAATCTAGAAGACTAGTCTAAAGCTGCGAGAAGGGTTGTGCAACAGGTTTTACAGTTTTTGTGAGAGGTTGCACTTGGGGGGGCATAATATGCAAGCCATCGCTATTAGGCTTTTTGCCATCCTTTACCGCTAAGGCATGATGTTCAAAATCAACCCAGGCAAAATAACTGACTGCAATGCACAAAGACCATGCAAACAAGTTGGGGAAAAGTGATGGGCCAAAAAACTTGACCGCAGTTCCTGCAAACTGGTTCAATTCCACTGTTACTCCGTTAAAATCAACACTGCAAAGCTCATCCAACACCAAATGCGACAAAAATCCAACCATAGCACTAGCAGCCATATAAACACGAAGCAATGTAGAGTCATGGGTATAGCAAAGGAAAACGAGACCGCCCGCAATAACCATCGCAGGAACACTATGGAACATTCCCCTATGCACACTTAAACGCCTGAATATGTTGGAAAGTCCAAATCGTATAAACACATAAAGTATGGCCAAGATGGCGAAGGTTTGATCTTCTGTAAGACCAAAACCCAGCATGCGCTTAAGCAGCATCAGAGGAACAACCACCGCTGTAAGGTTGAACATTTCGCGTACAGGAACACCGCTACTACTGTCGAGATCTGGCAGCAACCCACTAACTGCGGTAATACCCGCAGCCATCAAGCTGGTGCCCCAGTCGAGATCAAAATAAAAAGTAGCAAGCAAGCCGTTAGCTACTGCCAGCATGGAAGAAAACCTAAGATGTCCGCGATAACTTGCCATAAAGCACCTCCTTGTGCTAAACGAAAAACATAAATCACTCAGGCTTCATGCCCAAATTTTTAAAGAGAAATCCCATTTGATCTGCAACTTCATCAAGAATTTTGGCAGTGGGCTTACCCGCACCATGGCCTGCCTTTGTTTCAATCCTAATAAGCATAGGGTTAGGGCCCTTGTTACACTCTTGCAACATTGCTGCAAATTTAAAACTATGCCCAGGCACCACACGATCATCTGTATCCGCAGTAGTAATCATCGTGGCAGGGTAACGAGTTCCGTTTTTAAGATTATGGTAAGGCGAGTAAGCATAAATAGCTTTAAATTCATCTTGATTATCCGCAGAGCCGTAATCATCAACCCAGAAACGCCCAGCAGTAAACTTATGAAACCGAAGCATATCCATCACGCCCACTGCGGGAAGGCATGCGCCGAATAAATCGGGCCGCTGCGCCATGCAGGCACCGACTAATAATCCACCATTGCTACCACCCTGAATCGCCAGCTTAGAGCTTTGGGTGTATTTTTCATTAATAAGCCATTCCGCTCCTGCAATAAAATCATCAAAGACATTTTGTTTAAGAAGCTTGGTGCCCGCTTTATGCCAAGCATCGCCATACTCACCACCACCACGCAAGTTTGCAACTGCGAATACCCCACCCATTTCCAACCAGGCTATCCTGCTGACAGAAAAGGAAGGCGTAAGCGAAATATTAAAACCGCCATACCCATACAACAGCACCGGGTTGTTGCCATCTTTCTTCAACCCCTTGCGATAAGTGATAAACATAGGCACCTTAGTGCCATCTTTGCTTGGATAAAAGACCTGCTCGACCTGATAATCATCAGGGTTAAACTTAACCTTTGCGGTGCGATAAACTTCGCTGGTACTTTTTTTCAAATCATAACGATAAATGGAAGGTGGTGTTGCGAAGCTGGAAAAAGAGTAAAAAGTTTCGCTGGCATTCTGCCTGCCACCAAACCCACCCGCAGTTCCAATCCCAGGCAGCGGAAATTCAGAAGATGTTTTTCCATCGATTGAAAACATCCGAACTAAAGTTCGCGCATCCTTCAAATAGCTTGCAATGAATTGTTTTCCAAAAAGGCTGGCGCCCTGAAGAGCTTCTTTTGTCTCGGGGATAATTTCAACCCAGTTAGCAGGTTCAGGGTTTTCCAACTTAATGGATACAACCCGGTGCAATGCCGCTTTATAATTCGTCTTGAAATAAAGGGTGCTTCCATCATTACCTACCAAGGAATATTCATTGTCGAAATTATCGATCAGATCCACGGGTTGCGAATCTTTTTTAGTCAGGTCAAAATAAGTAACCCGATAATTATGATCGGTGCCCTTCCAAGTGGTGATGAGCAGGTATTTCCCATCTTCCGTAACTTCGGTTTGGAAACCCCATTCAGGATGATCAGGGCGTTTGTAGATTAATTTATCTTCTGATTGGGCTGTTCCAACTTTGTGGAAATAAACCTTCTGATTGAGATTAAGCCCTTGGAATTTAGTGCCTGCTGCGGGTTCATCAAACCTGCTGTAATAAATACCCTTGGCATCTGGTGTCCATGCGGGGCTTGCAAATTTAACCCAGCGAAGCTCGTCTGTAAGTTGCGTACCAGTATCAACATTTAAAATGCGCCAAACATGCCAGTCAGAACCTGCTTCAGCGATACCGTATGCGAGAAGCTTCCCATCATCGCTGGGAATCCAAGAGGAAAGAGCAACGGTGCCATCTTTCGCCATGGTGTTAGGATCAAGAAGTATGCGGGGTTTCCCTTGAAGCCCATCTTGGACTAAAAGAACCGCTTGGTTTTGCAAGCCATCATTGCGGGTGAAGAAATACCTGCCTTCACGAACAACCGGCGTAGAGAATTTTTCGTAATCCCACAGCTCAGCAAGGCGCTTGCGAATTTTTACGCGCTCGGGGATTTCAGCCAGATAAGCATTGGTGACAAGATTTTCTGCTTCAACCCAATCTTTCACTTCGGCAGAATTTCGAACATCATTTTCCAACCAGCGATAAGGATCCGCAACTTTAGTTCCATGATAATTATCGACCTGTTCAATTTTTTTAGTGCTTGGATATTTCAATGGAGAGCCCTGAGCTTTAAGTGATTGGCTAATGAATAAAGAGATAATAACCTCAAGAAGAAACAAGGATCGATAGTTCATATTGGTTTACCAAAAAGCAATAAAGCCAAGCCGAAAGGAAAGTGCTTTCGATAGCATTGGGCTTTAAGAGCATGATTATAAAATCAACTGAAACTAACTGCTGATGAAAAACAAATCAGCTTCAGTAAAGAGAGTTACTTAGTTTTCGGGTGCCGGAGCAGGTGCCGGTGCGGGAGCAGGCGCTGGTGCGCCATCTTTTGTAAGTTTACCTGGCCTTGCAATCACTTTATCAACTGAATCGGGTGGGCCATTGGGGGTAGTCAACCTCATGTAATCCCAAAAAAGAAAACCACCACCTATTAATTGTGCGAGCAATGATAAAATCAAAATCCCTGTGTATGCATCACTGCGTGTGCCTGATGAAGTTGTTTTTGCCTTGGCTGCCATGATTGAATACCCTCCTTGATAAACTTCTTGGTTTGGCTTTTACAATTAGCTGCCTAGAATGCGACTTGCAACACGATCACCTGCAATCGGCTTATCTGACAACGGTTTAACCGGTTGGGCAACAGCTTCATTAGGTGTAACTTCAAGAATACGAACCGTGCCCAGATACTTGGATTGAGTGGCAACCGCAGAAAGTCTGAAGACTTCAAGAGTATGACCTTTGGTAAGGCCTGCATCAGAGCC
>CAXNFS010000118.1:0-8955 GCA_964201235.1 Gemmataceae bacterium
GAACTGATAACAAAACTTTATTACTCTCTTTTTTCACTTTACAAATGCAGTCTTCTGCAAAAGAAGCTATCCTTGGGGTATTCATCTACCTTGTAAGGAATATTCATGCAGAAAATTTCTTTTAATGAAGATCGCTCTGCTGTTTGGCTGGCGTTTCTTTTTATCGCCCTTGCACTTTGTCTGCCTTTAGGCATGGGCAATCTTTTAGGTTGGGTTTTAGGTGTTAAAGTTTGGACCGACCCGCTTAATGCCCTCGCCCCACTGAGCAAATCTTTTTCTCAGATTCCAGGCTGGATAAGCTTGATTGCAACCCTTGCCTTTATTGCACTTTTGCTTCTTTGGGAACGCAGAAGATTTCCCGAAAATAAAAAAGCATTCTTCACCGCACTTCTTATTGTTCTAACACTCACCATGATTGGTTGGGTGCTGGGCCATGCTGGAATTGTTGCTGCAGTTCCCAACGAAAGAGAAAAGCTTGGGCTTAAATGGTCGATGGGTTTAACAGGCGAGGCAGGATATCTGGCTGCATTATTCATTGGATTGATCATTGGGAATTTCTTTACAAGCTTTGCAAAATTCCTATCCCAGGCAGCACGCACAGAATGGTTTATTAAAACTGCGAGTGTTTTGGTTGGGGCAGGCGTTGGGCTTAAAGGGCTCGAGCAGGCAAATCTTGCGGGCACGGTTTTCTTTCGTGGCTTAGCTGCAATTGTCGAGGCCTATTTAATTTACTGGGCGTTGGTTTACCTTATGGCTAGAAAAGTTTTTGGTTTCAGCAGAGAATGGGCCGCGCCTTTAGCATCAGGAATTTCAATCTGTGGCGTATCTGCAGCCATTGCTACGGGTGCAGCCATCCGAGCCAGGCCGGTCGTACCAATCATGGTTTCATCATTAGTCGTGGTATTTTCAGTAGTCGAGCTTTTAGTTTTACCTTTTCTTGCGCACGCAATTATTCCAGAAGAGCCGATGGTCGCTGCTGCTTGGATGGGCCTTGCAGTAAAAACGGATGGTGCAGCCATTGCTAGCGGTGCGATTACCGAGGCTTTATATATGGCGCAAGGTGGGTTTCAAAAAGGCTGGATGTTGATGACCACCACCACCGTAAAAATCTTCATTGATTTATTCATAGGTGTTTGGTGTTTCATTCTTGCGTGTGTTTGGGTCTACGGGAT
Source organism: Gemmataceae bacterium (assembly GCA_964201235.1). GTDB lineage: Bacteria > Planctomycetota > Planctomycetia > Gemmatales > Gemmataceae > UBA969. The sequence goes on from CAXNFS010000118.1 coordinate 1,173, forward strand.
TGATCGCAAGCCGGGCGAAAAGGTTTCGCTTAAAGAAGTCTGGGATCGATTCCCAAAATTCGTAATTGGATATTTCATCGCTTTTGCGTTATTCATCACTTTAGGGATTTGCTTCCCCGAGAAAATCAAAGAGCTCAAAGAATCGACCACCAATCTTGATGCCTTCAGAAAATTCTTTTTTGCACTCGCTTTTTTCAGCATTGGTTTGTCTGCTGATTTCAAACGACTTTGGCAGGAGGGATTAGGCAAATTAATCCTGGTATATGTTGTCTGCCTTTTTGGATTCGTAATTTGGATTGGTTTGGGAATATCCTGGCTCTTTTTTCATGGCATTATGCCACCCACCGGAGTTACTCCATGAACAATCCCCAAGAAACCGAAAAACTTGTTGATGAATTACACAATCAACCATATGAACCAATGGTAGCAGCGGAAATCTGGCTCGTTTCCATAAGTTTGTTCACAGGCATCAGTATTCTCATCGTTTTAGCATTTGTCTTAAAAAACTAACCTCATTCAACGGTGCTACGAAACTAGGCAGATTTCTTAAAAGCAAGCACTCATCGCTTGCTCATCTTTTTTGTTGCAACTCTTCTTTAAAAACACTCTCAACCCTAACACTTAGAATTTAAACCGTTGCTATCATGAATCTTGTATAGGGCATGATTTTTAAAATAAGTGTTTTTAAACAGTCCGGTATAATTTTTTTCGTATTTATTTGAATTGGCATGGAGTTTGCTTAATAAATCTATCTCCAGCGATTTTTATCAGGCAAACTTTTAGTTTTACAAAGGAGAAAAGTGATGAACCTGACATATAACCACCTTACTCTAATAAGTATTTCGGCTCATTTTATTATCTCCTTTAAAGTTACATCTATTAATTGTTCTTGGCGTTTGGCTTAAACCTTTATTACCAGCGTTGCAAGCAACTTATTTTGAATTACGAGGTTTGATTTTATGTTCACAGTATTTAAAACTTTTTCATGGACGGCATTAGTTTCTGCCTTAGGGTACGCCTTTGTTGATTCACCCGAAATGGTTCATCTAATTAGTCCAAACAATTACCAGGCCCAGATTAATAATTACAAAGCTTCATATGACGATATGAATTCCCGGGATCAGATTATTGTTCAACGGCTTAATGTAAAAAACCAAGTATTTAAAGCCTTTAAGCAACAAGAGATTTCCATCTATCAAGCTGCAAGTTGTTTTCAAACACTGATTATTTATTCAAATGATAAATACGAAACAATTCCTCATGGGCACGAAAATTATACCCCCAACATCCGGGCTTGCATGGGTTTACTTCTTTGGCTGGATGATCCAGCATTTAGAGGTAATGATTTCGAAGTTGTGATCAATGATTTTCGCAACATTGTAAATATTGCCAAGAATGGAAGTTACCAAATCGAACTACCAATGCCCCCAGCCAAGTTGCTTGTAGACTTTCTTTACTAATAATAGGAGTTTAGCCGGGAAGTTATCGCACTAGATCGCCGCCAGATTGATCAAGTCTTATTCCGCTTTTAAAAGGGGCACCAGATGAGTGCCTTGAATGTTCTCGAATTTCGAAAGAATTATCGAATCAGAATCCTTGGTGGTTTCTAGCATCACCTCATTAAACCCAGAACCATAAGTACCCCGGTTTTTCTGCGATACTACTTTTAAAACGATACTATGTGGGGCTTTACCTTTCTCGCTGGGAGAAAGGATTTGCACCAACTGGCCCGGTTTCAATTGATTAGCTTGCGACCAAAAGGTTGAGTAAACAGTAAATGAAACTTTCTTCCCATCAACAGCATCGATATAGCCTTCTAGTCCATCTTTTGCCAACCTAGCATTAATCAATGCTAGCTGCCTAGTTTTAATTTCTTCAAGGCTCGCTTCATCTACAATCTGCATGACAAACTTTTGTTTTTCTTTCATACACCAGGTTAGGTAAAAAGTATCACCTTTTTTCATGGGAAGTGTATCTATCAACTTTCCAGCATTCCATTTCTTGCATTCGGGGCTGATATTGAATTCTGCGATGTTCTTATCAAGTGGCTTCTTATTTGCGATCACTCTCGCCTTAAAAGTTTTGCCTTCAACAGCATCTTCAGTTATTTCCCAGATATGATTATGGCCCTTCATCTGGCAAATCTCATCTTGGTAATGAACCAAATAACCACGAGGATGGTTTTCATCTGCGTTAAAAAAAAGGTTCACCCTCTCGCCTAGAAGTAAATCTGCAGGGCTTGCACCATAAGCCAAATATCTATAAGTAGTGGCCCAGGGCAGTACTCTAGTCTTAATAATTTCATCAGAAGAATCACGGGTAACGGTAGCAGTCATGGTTTCGGGGTCGAACGATTTCCAAATGTACCAACCACGGGTGGTTCCAACGCCACCGGGAACTCCAAACTTACGCGGATGAATAATAGAAGCTGTACCTTCGGGCGAGATGGGAATCTTCCTAAAGCTTTTATTTTCAACACCGGGATGACCTTTGAAACCTTGGATACCAACCTTTGCGTGAAAGATGCCATTAGGCCCACCCGTACTGCAGAAAATTTCATCATGATTGGGGCCACCAAAAGCAATGTTGCTAACCACCTGAGCAGGGATATCAACATGGCCAAGCACTTTCTTTTCAGGAGAAAGAACGAGAATGCGACCTTGCTTGGTTTCAGGGCGTTGGAAATCAGCAACCCATAAATTACCCTGATTATCGAAAGCGCACCCATCACCCCCACTGCCTCCAAGATCGTAAAAGAGTTCGGGTTCTGCGAAAGGTTTGCCTTCCTCTGGAATTAAATAGCGAAGGATTTTCTTTGATTGCGATTCGATCAGATATAGGAACTTGCTTTGTGGATCAACATCTAGGCCATTAGGAAAAGCTAAGCCGGTTGCAATTTTGGTAACTTCTCCCTTGGGACTTAATCTGAAAATATTGCCCACGGGTTTTTGCAGAGATGAGCCTGAGGGATCGGTCCAATAAATATTACCCTTGGCATCAAGGGTGAGATCATTAAGGCTGTTAAGAGGTTTATTTTCGAAGGAATCTGCAAGAACATTAAGCGAGCCATCGGGTGCGTAATCAAGGATGGCTTTATGTTTGTTATCGCAAATAAGCAGATGGCCTTTGGCGTTTAGAACTGTGCCAGCGGGATTGATATCGAGAAACTTTTCGACTTTGCCCTCTTTACTGACCCGCAGTAATGATCCGCTACAGAAGAAGAGTTCACCATTCTTCCAAGTGGGGCCTTCGGAATAGCCCGGAGCTTTTGCAAATTGAGTAGGCTTGATGTCTTGAAGTTTGGAATAATCGGCCTGCCCGATAATGCCAAAGAAAATAGAAGCAGTAATGATGCAATTGCTCATCATGGAATATTCTTTCTAGAGAACCAATTGCAAGAATTTATTGAGGACTTGCAGGTTCATCTTCGGGTGGGGTGGTAGTTTTAGTAAAACCAAGGAGTTTATAAATCGTGCCGCCAAAAATAGCCAATACTATCAAAATGATTTTCCATCCTTTTACAAAGAAGGCGAGCAGAAATGCAAGAAATCCAAGTTTCTTGGCAGCGATCCCTGCAATAAGTGCAGCCAAGCCATACTCAGCTAACTTATCAACTCCGGGTTGATAATCCTCGTAACGCATTCCTGGATTGTAGGTGATATGGGAAGCAGAACTCTTGGCAAATCGTTTGATTTTTACATTATCCACGCTGCCGAGGGCAACCATCCTCAGCAAAGTATCCCTTCCCAGTAAATTCTGGTTGTAGTTGATTGATGCGCTTTTGTCCGATCCTAATGTATTGATGGACCAGACAAGAAGACGCTTTGGCTGATCATAATAAGGAGGTTCATCCCAGCCTAAAACTTTCAGCTCTCCCTCATTTCTAAGTTTGCGATCAACATTGGCAGCTTCAGTGCTGGAGCGAATAGAATCAAGAATGGCTTTAGCATCTAATTTATTGGCATCAGCATCAAGGATATGACCTGAGGGGGATGATTCAAGAACAATCATGATATCCAAGTCCCACTTATCTTGAGATCCAGCAATGATCATTCCTAAAACTTCACCTGAAAAAGTATTTCCCAACGCTATCATAAATTCTCTGGTTGAAGCTGGGGGAACAAAACAAGAGCCTGGTTGAAGATTCAAGGTAGCCAAAGACCCAAGTGGAACTAAGCCTGGTTTTGTAACAATGGTTCTTTCAATTTTTTCAAATGCAGATCTAATCTGAGGGCTTAACTGATCGCCTTGCGCAAAAACTCCATCCACAAAAATGAAAAGTAACACTGCGGCATAAAGATTGGCTTTAGACATGGGTTGGGCACTCCAGAAAAAATCATGGGAAGTTTAAAACAAATCGAGGATGGGTTCACCTTCTGCAAGAAGGTTATAAGGCCGGCCTTCTTTATCATGGGCTTCGAGATCGGAAATACCCATGGCATGGTAGACGGTTTTAGTAACATCCGCTGGTGTAACGATTTTCTGTTCGGGAAATTCGCCCCGCTTGTCGGATGAGCCATGCACCTGCCCGCCTTGAATCCCGCCACCCGCCATCAAAACACTAAGGCAATGAGTCCAATGATCACGGCCTGCGCCATTGACCCCGCCGCTGCGTGGATCGCCCACTTTGGGTTTTCGACCCATTTCAGATGTAACCATAAGCAAGGTGGAATCAAGTAGATTGCGCTGCGAAAGATCTTCGATAAGTGCAGAGAAACCCCGATCAAAGCCTGGTAATAGATCTTCTTTTAAGCAGTTAAAGTTGTTGCCATGGGTATCCCAACCGCCACCGCTTTTGCATTTCTTGTTGAGATTTTCATCACCCAACCAGAATACGGTGATGAACGGAACCCCAGCCTCTACCATTCTTCTAGCAAGCAAAAGCGACATGCCATTGGTGTTATTACCATATCTTTCACGCATACTTACAGGTTCATCTGCAACATCGAAAGCCTTGGTGGCTTTTGCGGAAAGAAGTAACGACATTGCTTTTTCTTGAAGCTTTGTCCAGGTGGTGCTTTTGTTCGATTGATCAAGCTGACGCCTTGCACCATCGAGCTTGTTTAATATTTCCTGCCTAGCCAGCAACCGTTTGGGATTCATACTTGCATCAAGGCTGATGGAAGGCGCAACAAAAGAAAGGGGCTTATCGATGGTTCCCAAAACATAAAGGGGATCGTATTCCACACCAAGCTTAGCAGCGAACTGGCCCGGCCTGGTATAAGGAGCTTTACTTGGTTTTTCAGGCAGGGTGATTGCATTGGGCATATACGGATGAGCCGGGCGCTTTGCAGAGATCACACTTCCCATGAAGGGCCAATCATCCGGCATGGGGGTACGATTATTACCCAGCGAAAGAAAACTCTGATCAGGCACATGGCCTGTCAGATTATAATAGTATCCCGCATGGTGATCGTTGGTGTTAACTGTACTTTTCACACCTTGGATAACTGCGAGGTGTTTGGCTTGCTTAGCGAGCAGGGGCAAATGTTCGCAAAGTTTGACACCCGGCGCAGTGGTTTCGGTCTGCTTAAAAAGCCCACGGTATTCTTCGGGGGCGTTGGGTTTCATATCCCAAGTATCGATATGAGAAGCCCCACCTGAAAGAAAAAACAGGATGGTTGATTTGGCTTTACCTTTACCCGAGGCTACAACTGCCTGGGGAGCAGCCATTAAACCGGGTGTACCGAAACCAAAACCAGCAATTCCTGCAGTGGATGCAACAACAAACGATCTTCTGGATTGATTCATGGCAAAAACCATTGAGGCATGCTTATTCAGGATAATTCTATTTTCAATCTAACAAGTTTAAATGTCAACAGGGAAATAAGGTTGGAAATCCTCATTTATAAAGGGAAAGTTCTTTTCCCAAGGGTCATAAGGATGATAAAGTCTTCTAGGATGAATATTTAAACATTAGGAAACAAAATGGCAGTTAATTTTGGACATATGTTGCAAGGAACGATGACCTTGCTGGGCAGGATTTCCCTTTGTGCGATATTCCTATCCAGCGCGATTGGATTCAACCTCCCAAACTTTGAAGACGCAATCTCTGCAATGGGCCGTCAGGGCGTACCCATGCCCCGGGTTGCATTGGTGTTGGCAATAGGCTCACTTCTTGCGGGTAGTTTGATGGTAATCATTGGTTGGAAAAGTAAGGTAGGCGCGGGGCTATTACTTTTATATCTGTTTGTAGAAACCTATTACTTCCACGATTTCTGGTCGATGCAGGAATCAATTTCGAAAAAGCTCGAGATGGTTCAATTCATGAAAAATCTTTCGCTGATGGGAGCCATGCTTTTCATCATAGCCAACGGGGCGGGGCCTTATAGCCTTGATGCCCGGTCCAAGGGTGGTTTTTCCGCTTCCAAAAAATAAACCCGGTGCGCCAATGTCAAGAATCATAATAGTGTGTTCGTTCGTTGTGCTTTTTTTTATGTCGGTTTCGCAATCTGCGGAAGTCGCACTCCCTAAAAAGAATTTCAATCCGCTAGCGGTAGAAGAAATGATGCTGGGTTTCATAGCAGAAAACAACCTTCCCGGTGCATCCGTTGCAGTGGCATATCAAGGAAAAGTAGTATTCACTGCAGGGTTTGGTTATGCAGAATTGCCAAATGAAAAGAATGGGAACCGGGGTGTTCCTGCAGCGCCTAATTCCTTGTATCGCATTGCCAGCATTTCCAAACCCATCACCTCAATTGCAATCATGCAACTCGTGGAAAAGAAAAAGCTCAACCTAACGGATAAAGTCACCGACATACTCAAGTTTGATCCATTTCTAGAAGGCGATGCAAAGCCCGACCTGCGCTGGAAAGAAATCACCATAGCGCAGTTATTAAGCCATACGGGTGGATTCGACAGGGCCAAATCCTTCGATGCAATGTTTAAGTCGGCGCAAATCGCCAAGGCATTCAACAAGCCCGCACCAGCTTCTAAAGAAGATGTCATCCGCTACATGATGGGCAAGAAACTTGATTTCAATCCAGGAGAAAGATTTGCATACTCGAACCTAGGTTACTGCCTTCTAGGTAGAATCATCGAAAAAGTTTCGAACCAGACTTACAACGATTATGTCACTGAAAATATTTTTAAACCCCTAGGCATCGATGAAATCGAACCGGGCAAATCTCTTGCATCCAATCGACATCCCAACGAAGTCGTTTACTATCCGCCCTCCCCTTCTAAAGCCAACAGCGTTTTTCCACCTTACGAACCTGTAGATATCGCCTATGGCACCCATGATCACGAATCACTCGATGCAGTGGGCGGTTGGATTGCGTCTGCTCGCAGCTTGGTGCAACTTGCTTCGAGCCTCGATGATGATGCCCTTACACGGGTATTGGGAAAAGAAGCCACGAAGGTAATGTTCAGCAATCCTAAACTTCAAAAAGAAGAAAAACCCTCTCCCACTTTTTATGCCCTGGGTTGGAATGTCCGACCTGTTGAAAATACCTTAAAGGCCAACACTTGGCACAACGGTGCCCTCTCCGGCACTTCTACTCTTTTGGTACGAAGACACGATGGTTACACTTGGGCAGTACTTTTCAATGGCAGCAAACCATCAGGGAAAGACAAACCAACTTCTCCTTCAGGTGCAATCGACCCGCTAATGCACAAGGCAGTTGATTCTGCAGAAGCCCCCGCCAAAGATGAAACATTTTCAAAGCCTTCACGGTTAAAGCGCCTGAGACCTTTTAAAGATTAACTTTTTTTACTTAGCTGCGGATGCTTTCAGAACCGGATGCGTGAGCGACGGAATTAAGAATAAGCATTTGCCACGGAA
>CAXNFS010000119.1:0-8824 GCA_964201235.1 Gemmataceae bacterium
AAACACCCGGGCTCTCCCCCTAAAGGAATGGTATTGTTCGACAAACCCTCACCTGTTGAACCCGTGGTTTTCATCCGAGGTAATCAAGGCAATAGGGGCCCCCAAGTACCCAGGCAATTCCTTGAAGTCGTGAGTGGCGTAAACCGCACACCATTCAAGCAAGGCAGTGGCAGGCTTGAAGCTGCACAAGCCATCGTCTCAGATAAAAACACCCTTACTTCAAGGGTTTGGGTCAATCGAGTTTGGGCACATGTGTTTGGCAACCCTTTAGTAAAAACTCCGAGCGACTTCGGGGTTCGCAGCGATCCACCCTCGCACCCAGAACTCCTTGATTTCCTCGCATCCAATCTCATGGAAGATCACTGGTCCACCAAAAACCTGATCAGGCAAATGCTTCTTTCCTCTACCTTCAAACAAACAAGTTCACCCCGTTCGGAACTGCAAAACGATGATCCAGAAAACTCTCTCTTAATTCGTATGAATCGCAGAAGGCTGGATTTTGAAACCATGCACGACAGCATGCTGGCAATGGCAGGCACTCTTGAACCAGGTGTGGGCGGAAGATCTGTCGAAATGTTTACCCCGCCCTTCAGCAACAAGCGGGCGCTCTATGCTTTCATCGATAGGCAAAATCTTCCAGGCGTGCTACGCACATTCGATTTCGCACTGCCCGACACTCATAGCCCGCAGCGCTTTATCACCAGTGTTCCGCAGCAGGCGCTATTCCTTTTAAACTCGCCTTTTGTGCAAGAGCAAGCCGCAAAATTCACACTCCGATTTACAAACGCTGATGACTACGCTGAAAAAGTTCAAGCAATGTACCGAGTTGCATTGCAACGATCTCCCACAAAAGAAGAAGTAACATCATCACTTGAGTTTCTAGAGGCCTCAGGCCCCGATGGTTTTAAACAACTAGGCCAAGTTCTTCTTGCAAGTAACGCATTCCAATTCATTGATTAACAAAAGGCGTCACAAATGTTAAACCGAAGAATGATGTTGGAACGATCCGCGATGGGCATGGGCGCCCTTGCTCTGGGCAGTATGTTGCAATCTGCCGATGCCTCTGAAGCCAACCCTCTCGCAGTGCGAAAACCCCACTTTGCTGCAAAGGCCAAGCGGGTGATCCATTTATTTATGAATGGTGGCCCTTCCCATGTGGACACATTCGACCCAAAGCCTTCACTAGAAAAATACGCGGGTAAAGCTCTGCCTGTTGACAACCCGAAAACTGAGAGAAAAACTGGCGCAGCATTCCCTTCGCCATTCAAGTTTCAAAAGTATGGGCAGTCAGGTATTGAAGTTAGCGAACTTTTTGCAAAGACCGCTCAGCATGTTGATGATATGTGCATCATCAGATCCATGCATGCCAATGTTCCCAATCATGAGCCATCGCTTTTGCTAATGAATTGTGGCGAAGCAAGGCTTATTAGGCCAAGTATGGGCAGTTGGCTTACCTACGGCCTAGGAACCGAGAACCAGAATCTACCAGGCTTTATTGCAATGTGCCCGGGCGGCTACCCCATTCAAGAATCTCAGAACTGGCAGGCAGGCTTCCTTCCCGGTATCTACCAAGGCACCTACATCGACACCAACCAAACCGAAGTAAACAAACTCATCGAGAACATTCGCAACAAGAATCTTTCGCTAGTGAAACAAAGGCAACAGTTGGATCTTTTACAAAAGCTGAATTCACTTCATGTCAAAGATCGCCTGACCGATCCAATCCTAGAATCACGAATTCAATCATTCGAACTCGCATACCGCATGCAGATGGATGCCGCAGATGCCTTTGATGTCAGCAAAGAATCGAAGCATGTGCTGGAAATGTATGGCCCAGGTGTTCAAGCTCGACAAATATTAATCGCTCGTAGGCTTCTTGAAAGAGGTGTTCGCTTTGTACAAGTTTGGCATGGTGCGGGCCAACCCTGGGATAGTCATGACGATATCGAAATCAATCATCGACGCCTTGCTAAAGAATGCGACCAAGCAATCTGGGCTCTTCTCTCTGACTTAAAACAACGGGGCATGCTTGATGATACTTTAGTTATTTGGGGCGGAGAATTTGGCAGAACCCCCACCGTGGAGCTTCCAACCCCCGGAGCCAATGCGGGCAAAATCAATGGCAGAGACCATAACCACCATGGGTTCTCGATGTGGCTTGCAGGGGGAGGCGTAAAGGGGGGCACCGTCGTAGGAAATACCGATGAATTCGGCTTTGCTGCTCAGGATAACAAGGTTCATGTTCATGACCTTCATGCCACCATGTTGCAGCTTTTAGGGTTCGATCACGAGAAGCTTACTTATCGTTATGCAGGCCGGGATTTCCGCCTGACCGATGTGCATGGCAGAGTGGTAGAAGACATCATTGCCTGATCTAAATAGCTTAAACTTTCTATAACAATCATTTGAATGCCCTATGCCGGGCATGAATATTATTACTGCTGAGCCCTCCTAAGATGGATCAACTTCCTAAAACCAGAGCCGAGGTAATTACCATCTCCATCATGGTTGAAGGCGGTTTGGTGCTTGGTGCGTATCCACTTGGATGGTTGTTAGGCATACACCCGTTAAGTAATTTTGTAATCAACTGGCATGATTCATGGATCGGAATGGTAGCAACTTTGCCCTTGCTGCCTATCTTTCTAGTTATGATACATGGATCAATTCCGTTTTTAGGCAAGTTAAAAACCATCAGCAAAGATACCATCAGGCCGATGATGCGCAGGTGTACGATTCCCGATCTCTTAGGGATAAGCTTGCTGGCTGGGGTGGGGGAAGAAATGGTTTTCCGAGGGGTTTTGCAATCTTGGCTGGCACAAGATAGCCCACCATGGGCAGCAGTCATGGCCGCGAGCCTTTCGTTCGGAATGATGCATTCCATGAGCAAAAGTTACTTTGTACTAGCAACCTTGGTTGGGGCTTATCTCGGACTCCTTTTTGTATGGACGGGGAACCTGATAGCGCCCATTATGGTGCATTTTCTTTATGATGCCTTCGCTCTTTACTACCTTACAAGAGTTTGGAAGCCCTACCCCAACGAAGAGCAAGCGCCCATCCCAGATGAAGAAATCGATGATGATTTCTCAGAAGATATGTTCTAATCCCACTGTCTATTTGATCATCGCACCACATTCCATAACAATAGTTGGGTTATTTTGGAACAACTTTGCTAAAATGATTATGAATTCTATCTGGGGAAAAGATGATGAGTGAAAATAATCCGCTTCAAGATCAATTGCTAAACGATGCCAAGTCTGGCAGCCCCGACGCGGTAGATCGATTGATTTCACATCACCGGGAACCTCTTAGGCGGATGATCAATAATCGAATTGACCCAGCACTCTCGGCTAGGGTTGATGCAAGCGATATTGTCCAAGATGTGATGCTTGAAGCCCATCGCAGGCTGAGTGATTATTTGCGAAACCCAGAAGCCATGCCTTTTCATCTTTGGCTTAGGCATATCGCACTCGATCACATCATCGATGCGCATCGCAAGCACAGGCTTGCTAAAAGAAGAAGCCTTGATCGCGAAAAACCTCTCGTCATTTCAGGGATGAACGATCAATCTTCAATTGAACTTGCGGGCCAATTACTTGCCAACGAAGTTACCCCTGCTTCCGCTGCAATTCATGCAGAGCTAAAAGGCAGATTAGATGCAGCCATTAACCTTTTAGATCCCGATGACCGCGAAATAGTTCTCATGCGCCATGCCGAGCAGATGACCAATCAAGAAGTATCGGCTTTGTTGGGCCTTACCGAGGCAGCGGCATCGATGCGCTACCTTCGTGCAGTACGAAAACTACGCAGTGGGTTATTGCCTGGGGGCCTTTAACATGGATAAAATCAAGAGCCTTTCGCAATCAAATAAAGACACTTCTGATGAACTCCTTGCAACGCTTCTGGAAGATTTGTTGAATCAATCTAGAAATGGAAGCAATAATCTTGAGCAGGTATGTGTAAAGCACCCTGAGCTTGCGCAAGAATTAAGAGAACTTTGGGCAGCGAGCCAATTTGCAGATGTGTTTGGGCGACCTGAATTGCTCAAACCTCAAAATCCTTTGTACGAAACACCCACGCCAGCAACATCTTTGCCAAAATACTTTGGAGAGTTCGAACTTCTTGAAGAATTGGGAAGGGGCGGCATGGGGGTGGTGTATAAAGCATGGCAGAAAAATCTGGGGCGCATGGTTGCCCTGAAAATGGTACTTCGAGGCGGTCACGCAAGGCCCGAAGAGATGGCACGATTTCAAGCAGAGGCAAAAGCCATCGCCCTGCTTGAGCACCCTAATATTGTTCCCGTTCATGAAGCAGGTATCTACGAAGAACAGCCTTATTTCAGCATGCGCTTTGTCGAAGGGCAAACCCTTGCTACAATTCTGGCACAAGGCCCTATCAAGCCAAGAGATGCAGCTTCGCTTATTGCAAAGATCACCCGCGCGGTTCATCATGCCCATGAGCGCGGAGTTTTGCATCGAGATTTAAAACCTTCCAATGTCATCATCGATCAAGGGAATAATCCTCTCGTTACCGACTTCGGCCTGGCAAAAAGAATTGACATGCCTGATGAAAATCCCCTGACCCAACCGGGTGCAATTCTTGGCACCCCTGCCTACATGGCCCCTGAGCAAGTCAGCAGCAGCCGAGGGATTGTTGGCCCTGCGAGCGATGTGTACAGCCTCGGGATTATCCTATACGAAACACTTACCGGAAGGCCGCCCTTTAGAGCTGCTTCTCCCGTGGATACTCTTCTGCTGGTGCTTGAACAAGATCCTGTAAGGCCAAGGCTTTTGAACCCGAAGGTGGATCCTGAACTTGAAATGATCTGCCTTAAATGCCTGCAGAAACAAGCTGACCTTCGTTATTTTAGTGCCCAAGATCTTGCAATCGATCTCGAGGCTTGGGTTCGGGGCGAAACCACTTCCGTTCGTTCGGGCAGCCTAGGATCTTTCTCTAACTTCTTCAGCAGAATGCTGCGCGATACTCATCATGCAATCGTTCTTGAAAACTGGGGCTTGCTTTGGATGATGCATAGTGTCATGATTTTTTCGCAATGCGTTGCAACTTGGTACATGGCTCGGGTTGGCATCAACAGCCCGTGGTGGTACATCTTGCTATGGGGCGGTGGGTTGGTCTTATGGGGTGCAATATTCTGGGAGTTGCGAAAGCAAGGTGGGCCTGTTCTTTTTGTAGAAAGGCAAGTAGGCCATATATGGGCTGCTGCGGTAATTTCTACCATCGGAGTATTCTTCACGGAAATATTTTTAGACATGCCAGTGCTTAAACTTTCGCCCATACTAGCTATTATTGCGGGCACTGTTTTTTTCACCAAGGCAGGCATTCTGAGTGGAGAATTCTATCCTCCTGCAATTGCTCTTTATCTCACCACCATCCCCATGGCCCTTTGGCCTGAATATTGCCAGCTTATTTTTGGTACCGTGAGTGCTCTGTGCTTTTTCATTCCGGGTTTGAAGTATCACAAATTACGATTGCGATCGCGCCTTGCAAGCAGCCGTATTAATGCTTCAGGGGGCAGTTCTCAAAACAATTTGGTGACGACCCAGTCTGCAAGATGACGGCCTCTGCGGGTAAGGCTTAAACTTTCCCCATCGTCTTTCAATAATCCCTGCTGAACCAGATAATCTTTCTTGGGGCCCGTGATTTCATCGAGATGAAACCCGGTGCGCATGAAAAATCGTTCGCGATTAGCACCTTGCATCCTTCGTAAATTCAACCCCAGCGTTTCAACAGCTTCTTCTCTAGGTTCAAGTTGCTCTGATTGAAATATTGTTTCCTGCCCGGATAACGCTTTTTGAATATACGAATCTAGATCGCGCGTGTTCACTTCGCGTTTGCCCGCCACATATCTAGCAGCACCCATGCCAAAGCCATAATAAGCGCTATTTTCCCAATAAACCTGATTGTGCCAGCATCGCTTGCCCTTCTTTGCAAAACTCGAAATCTCATAATGGTCCATGCCTTGGGCTTCCAGCATATCGATGGCAGCTTCGTAATGTGCAAGCTCCTCTGTATCTTCCAGTGGAATGATTTCACCCCGGTTCATTCTTTTCCAAAGGGGCGTTCCTTTTTCATAAGTAAGACCATAGGTGGAAAAATGATCGGGCTGCATAGCTAGGCCACGGGTGAGATCATACTTCCACGATTCAAGCGACTGCCCTGCTGAACCAAAAATCAGATCCATGCTAATGGATGGGATTTTAAGCTTCCGAGCATCTTCGATGACTCGCTCGACTTGGGGATTTTTATGTTTGCGATCCAACAATTGCAGCACAGGTTCCTGAAATGATTGCACCCCTAAGCTAAGCCTCGTTAAGCCATAATTTGCAAGGACTGCAAGTTTTTCTTCCGTTGTGGAATCGGGATTAGCCTCGATCGAAAACTCCGCCTCACCAGTCAAAGGAAGCCATTGCTTTAACATTTTGCATAATCTTTCCAACTGAATTGCGTTAAGTTCGGTTGGAGTACCTCCGCCAATAAACCACGACTGCACTTGATGTGGTCGCCCGAGCTTGGAGATTTCTTTTTCGAGGGCATCGAGATAATTATCCCTGATTGCATCTTTACCAATTGCGATTGCGAAGTCACAATAGCCACAATGTTGGGCACAAAAAGGAATATGGATATAAGCAGCTTCGGGTTGGCGCCAGTTTGGAATGGGATTATTTGCCTGGGTAAATAGCACGCTTAAAGTTCCCGTTTGAAAAAATTCCCAAAAGATGGTAATGACAATATCAATGTAGCAAAATCTAAGGAGAGAAAAGAATGAAACTATCAGGAAAAGTGGCACTTGTAACTGGGGCATCTTCAGGAATCGGCCGGGCTTCTGCAATTGCCCTTGCAAAAGAAGGCGCAGATATTGCGCTTAATTATCTCACGATGCCTGAATCTGCAGAAACAGCTAAAAAAGAAATCGAAGCATTAGGAAGAAAATGCCTGCTATACCCTGTGGATTTGGTAGATCAAGCTGCAGTTGAAACCATGGTTTCCGATGCAGTGAATAAACTCGGAAAAATTGACACCCTTGTCTCGAGTGCGGTTTTTAGTGATCGCGAAATGTTCCATGTTGCAGACATGAAAGGTTTCCACAAAACCATCGATGTTTCTATGTGGGGTGCTTTTCATGCCTTAAGAGCATGCACCAACCAAATGCTAAAAAAAGGCAACGGCGGCAATGTCGTAATTGTAAGCTCGCCTCATGCAGTGGTGCCCTACCCTTCCTGCATGGCGTATAACATGGCCAAGGCGGGGCTGGATATGATGGCAAAAACCGCAGCTATTGAACTAATCAAACATAACATCCGGGTTAACATTGTTTACCCAGGTTGGACCGATACACCCGGAGAGCGCAAATTCTTCGCGGAAGATACCCTGCAAAAAGCTAGCTCTTTCCTGCCCATGGGAAGGTTGGCGCAACCCGAGGAAATCGCCCGGGGCATCGTATTCCTTTCTGATCCGGATTCTGCTTATATCACAGGGAGTTTGCTCACCATTGATGGGGGTGGGATGCTACCATGGTGGTCCAAGCGAGGGACAGGGGATTTTTAGAACCCAACTATATATTGTGTTAATTTCCCCAACTTGCTAACTTACGCTTATGAAGTGCATTATCTGATTAGATGTTGTAATTGATTCGTATTTGTTGTGTTGATAATGCATGGTCTAAAATTAAAGTATGTGTGGTGAAATTCTTTGTGGAGTCAATCATGTTTAAAAGATCAATTGCTATAGCTTTATCTGCCTCGTGTTTAAGCTTCTTGCTTTTTTCGCTTACGAACAAATCGATCGCTGCTGAAAACCCGATCAAAACCACCTGTGCCATCGATTGGATTCCCAAAGCCACCACAGCCTTTGGCATCATGCTGAAAAACAAGGAGCAACTCGATCTTATTTTAAACAGCAAAGCGTATAAGAAACTTGCAGAGCTTGGCGGAACCAAGATGCTTATTGAAAAGTTTAATGAAGGATACACTGGCAATCTTCAAGAAGATGAAAAAAAACAATTCAATCAGATACTTGCAGCTATGGGCGAGCTTTTTTCGCATGAAGTGGTTATTGCAACCGGTCCCAACGCTCCTAAATCACTTGGATCAATCATTAGTGCTTTAACTGCAGGCCAAATGGCACCACTTACACTGCTTATGCAGGGTAATTTAGATAAAGATGCCATTAGCAAGGCACAGGGCGAAAGCATCATTCAAGCATTAGTGGAGTCATCAAAAGACCTGAAAGTTCCTGAGCTTTTATTGGCTTTTAAATTAAAGAATAAAAAAACAGGCGAAGAACTCATCAAAAAGCTTGAAGACAAACTTCCAATGATCGGAACTGCTGAACCAAAATTAAAAGGCGCTGCCAAAAAAGAAAAAATATTAGGAACAGACTTCCTCACTCTTAAACTTAAAGGAAGTATGTTTCCTATTGAGGGTATCGATCAAATCCCAGGGGTCGAAGAAGGGCAACTTAAAAAATTCAAGGTTGATCTTGCAAAGCTCACTTTTGCTGCAGCCATCGGCATCAAAGATGACTATCTTATTGTAACGATGGGCCCTGATTTAACCTATCTTTCAAGCATTGGTAAAGGGGATTCGATCGCTTCCATAAAAGAGATGGCACCGCTTGCAAAGCATGCGGGTAAGAACATTATTGGGATGCAATACTACAGCAAAGAATTTCTGGAAAGCGCCCAAAACTTCGGGTCCGACCCTGAAGAAGCAAGCAAACAAATCAAGGAAAATATTGCTGTAGCAAACCTGCCCAAAGATATTTCAAAACGGGTTGAAAAAGATCTCGTTGCCCTGGCCAAAGAAGC
>CAXNFS010000120.1:0-8788 GCA_964201235.1 Gemmataceae bacterium
GGCGCGGGGTCTACCTAGCGGGAGCGTTGACGGATCCGAAAGGTCTAGCGATGGGAGAATACCGTGTGGTACGGGGTGGAGCTTTCAGCTACAACGAGTCTTCCGCTCGTTCTTTCAGCAGGGGCAACGGCACGCCATCTTATCGGGGCCTCAGCAATGGGTTCCGTTTGGTTAGGGATCCGTAACTACGGCTTAAATTCTTTACTGCTTGTTGCTTTGGTACTAGAAAACATCCCCGAAGGGGGAATCCCTTAGCCTTTTAAATTAACATTTTTACATGGATTTGCAGCACGACCGCACAATAAAAAACGCTCTCCTTCGAAATACTAACCCAGGTGATTTAAATCACCTTCGAAAACCCTTGCAGCCAGAACAAGGCCCCTGCCCTATGCGCATTCTTACGGGCGTTCTACAACCCAAATGTTACGGTAAAGCACGCGTCGCCCAAAGGCTTCAAACCAGATTGGGCCATCCGCAGTTTCTGGCCCCTTAAAGCCGTGTGGAGTTGGGCCGTTTACCTCTAACTTGTCTACGGTCTGGTGCCCATTAAGCTTCACTGAAACGACCGCTTTCGAAGTCTTTTTCCCTTTGTCGTCAAAACGAGGCGCCTTAAATTCAATGTCAAGAGTCTGCCAAACGAGCGGGGGAAGACATGCGTTCGGTACCTTGCTAGGATAGGTGAACACACTTCCACAAACTCGTGGCGCATTATTATTCTTTGGAATCGGGAACTTCGAAGCCTTGCTCTTATCATCAGCCACCTTGGGCCGAAACGGGCTGGTTGCCCCAGAAAGATCATAATCAAAACCAAAGCTATCGCCGATTGCCACCTCATAACGAGAGAGCATGTAGATGCCAGCATCAGCCCTGCGCCAGGGGATATTTTGCGGTTCCCAACCGGTCATGAATTCCACATGCAAGGTGTAATCTCGGAACTTCTGCTTTGTCACTGCTCCCGCCATCATGCTTCCTTCAAACATCATCGGCTCGGTCATTCCCTCTATATCTTTGCGTTGCTCGAACGCATTCACATTAGGTTTCGACCCACCGAATAGAACGATGGCCCCTGCAGGAGGTTGTTGACCTAAAGTTTCGCTCTTACGTTCCACCCGCTTCAATAGAATCTTTTGATTGTTGCGTTTTAGCGTCAAGCCATTGTCATCAAGGACTGCAGTTGCTCCTTCATCATTCGGGGAGCTGAATTCCACACGGCCATCTGCCAATGGTCCACTTTCCAAAAGGCTATATTTGCCGCCATCCCATCCAGCTCCAGGCAAGCCACCATCCAAGACCAGCGCATGAAACGATTTGCCGCCCCTTGCGACCACTTGAACCCCAACTTGTTTCTCTCCGTCCTTACCGAGATATTCGCCCTGCAACTTCAGTTCTACTCCGATCAAGTCTGGATGGAACAGCTTTTTCGTTGCTGCTTCAGTGTCCTTATCCAATACTTGCGCAGATATATTTACAGACAAAACTATCAGCGATAGCGCCAAACTGAAGAACAACTTTTTCATTGTATTTTCCCTTGCATCTTTTTTGAACTTATCACAACCAACTTCGGATGAGTATATGCTATTAGGAAACACAAGACGATTAAAAAGAATCTAGGCGGGGTAATGGATAGACCGTTCTTAGTTTTGAAGAACTAAATTAAGTCCTTATTAAACTTGGAATCTTTAATGCACACTTGGCTAAGATTGGTATTTCGCACTGCCTACGGGGCAAAAGCAAGGAAAGCATATTTGTTTAGAAACAGCAATTTCAAAAGAAATGTAAATCAAGGATGAGTACAGGTGGCAAAGAATAAAAACAGTGGCGAAATATGATATATAAACCAAAGGCCTTTAGCTCATATTGATATGAACGAGAACGCCACGGAGTGGTGTGAAAATAGGAACACCCAAAGACCCTGCGACAAGAACCAATCGTGTGTTGCGGGGTTGGTCTTTCCTTAGTATTGGATCGCTAACTCTTTCTTTCATTCGGCGCTAATTCACGTCGTTCCTTATGTCTTGCGTCGGACTTCGTTTAGCTAAGACAAAATAATTCCTATTTACTGCTTTGATATTTTAAAACCTTTCTGAAGTGCCTTTTTTTTGAATTTTGGGAATGCAATTTACCAACTAACATTTACCTCATCTCAATCAGAAGCAATACTTAGCATAGTTCGGGATGGCCTCTAGAATCATTTCAAATGCAACATCTTTCAGGTGTAGTTTTGATCGATGGTCTACCTGATGCGGGCAGACTAGGATACGAGGATTTTAATAGACTCTAGAAACGCTTTGCCTTAAATTTTAGAAGTATTAGTTTAACTTTATCCCAGAGGTGATAGATGCCGGATGTAAATTTGCCATTACCATTTGATGCATATGCAGGAGAAGAGCCTTTTGTATTTGTAAGTTATGCACATAATGATGGCCATTTGGTGTATCCCGAAATAAAGGCATTACATGATTCCGGCGTTCGAATTTGGTTTGATGGTGGCATTGATCCAGGAAATGAATGGCCTGAAGATATCGCTCAGGCATTGTTAAAGACCCAGATGTTTTTGGTGTTTATAACCCCATCGTCAGTTAAATCGAAGAATGTTTGCAATGAGATTAACTTTGCGATTAACAAGAACAAATCATTTCTGGCGGTACATTTGCAGGAAACACAGTTGCCTGCGGGTTTGGAATTAAGGATGGGAGACATACAAGCAATATTGAAGTACCGAATGACAGAAGAGAATTACAACAAAAAGCTATTGGATTCATTTTCTAAGGGAGTATTTGAAGAAAACAAAAAGACTGAAATAGAGATGGTGTTAATTCCAGCGGGAAAATTTTTGATGGGTTCGCCCGAATCAGAAGAAGGTCGATTTGGTAATGAAACGCGGCATGAGGTAACTTTAAAGAATCCATTTTACATGGGAAAGTATCCAGTAACGCAGGAGCAATGGGTAAGCTTAGGCATGAGAAATCGAAGTGTTGAAGAAGGTGAAAGGTTACCAGTAACAAATGTATCGTGGGAAGATTGCCAGGAATTTATCAAAAAGTTGAATGCCAGTACAAAGGGTGGCTACCGATTACCTACCGAGGCGGAATGGGAATACGCATGCAGGGCGGGAACAAGTACCGCGTATTCGTTTGGGGATGAGATCACACCCCAAGATGCAAACTATGATGATATAAATATAGGCAAACCAGTAGCAGTAGGAAGTTACAAGCCGAATTCATTTGGGCTATATGATATGCATGGCAATGTGTGGGAGTGGTGTGAGGATTGGTATGATGAGTACCCAGCGGGCGCAGAAACAGACCCGAATGGCCCCGCAACGGGAACCCACCGTGCGTTGCGGGGTGGGGCTTTCTCCTCTATGAATTTTCGTGCTCGTTCTTCCTACCGGTTCTACAACTCGCCGTCCTATCGGTACCTCAACTTCGGGTTCCGTTTGGCGAAAAATATTATATAACTACTTATGTATTTAAAAGCCTCTGCCTTCTGCGGAAGCTTTTTGTATTTGACGTATGCATTTCTTTGATGAACTCTCCCTATCGTAAACAGAGGCAATAGTTTGCATAGTACTGGAAGGCACCTAAGATCGTTTTAAATGCGATAAACTTTCGGTTGGGTTTTCGATGGTTTGAGAGATGCGGGCAGGTTGGCTTAACGGATTAGGGATGTGATGATTTAAATTGACTTTAGAAATGCATCGCCCTAAAGTTAAGGTAATAAGGTTAAACTTTATCCTCAGAGGTGAAAGATGAACTTAAAAGAAATGGTTATTGACTTCGGCGAAGGTGTAAAACTCGAAATGGTCTTAATACCAACGGGGAAGTTCAAGATGGGTTTCACAAAGAAAGAGATGGAAGACTTCAAGGAGTTTTGGAAGAAAGAGCTTAAAAACCAAGCAGGTAAAGAACTCGGGAAGGAAACTTTAGATATTTTTAACTATGTAAGTAGCTTACAAGGGAAGCAGCATGAAGTAACACTTACGATGCCATTTTATATGGGTAAGTTTGCGGTAACCCAGGAACAGTGGGAAGAAGTGGTCGGAAATAACCCAAGTGAAACTAAGGGAGCAAAGTTACCAGTAACGAATGTATCATATAAAGATTGCCATGAGTTTATCAAGAAATTGAATTCTAAGACGGATGGCGGGTTTTGGCTTCCAACAGAGGCAGAGTGGGAGTATGCATGCAGGGCTGGAACCACAACTACGTATTCCTTTGGGAAAGAGATGACGACTACGGATGGAAATTGTTGGGGTTCAAAGATAGGCAAACCAGTAGCGGTAGGAAGTTACAAGCCGAATGCATTTGGCCTTTACGATATGCACGGGAATGTATGGGAGTGGTGCGATGATTGGCATGGGGAGTACCCATTTGCAATAACAGATCCTAAAGGTCCGGAAACGGGAGAGAGGATTGTGATACGGGGTGGATCTTACAGCAACACCGCTTCTAGGGCTTGTTCTTCAGCACGGTGGCACCAGACCCTGACCAATAGGGAAGGAAACATAGGGTTTCGCTTGGCCAAGACTCTTTAATTATTGCTTGGCAACTTTACTGCATTACAGTATGACACCAACCGTGTGTTGGCTTAGGGGCTTTATAGATGAATACATGAGTGTATCCAAACCGCAAAACTTGTCCTAGATAAAATCAACTTAGTTTTAATGTCGTCGTCTAAATGATAATCCCTAAAAAGTTTTTTAAATTGTTTTTGGGAAAATGCATTTAATTTAGTCTTTTCGTAAACAAACGAAAACAAATACTCGATGACTTCAAAATTTGATGTAATACCATCAATGAGTAAACCTGCGTGGTCTGCTTTATAACTGAAGTTAACTAACTCCTTAGGCAGAAATTCAGAAAAATAATTTCTAGCCCATTTTTTTGAGTTATCCTCAGAACTGTTAATTCTCGCATTCCATGTAAAATTCACAATAGGAACTCTATTAACAGCGGGGGTAAAAAATATATTTTTGGGCTTATATACATATTCTTGGAACCAACAATTGTCAAACATAAAAGGATGCCATTGATCTCGATGTTCTTGTATTCGTGGCGATAGGCATAAAATTGTATCCAAACCCATTCCATTAAATACAATATCAACATTATTTTTTAAAAATAATTCTGCCATCTTATTTTCGCTACTATAAAATAATGATGAGGGATTGGGTATAGGGTGTATAGGAACATTTAACAAATCTGAAAACGGCAAAAAATCATCGTCGTTAATTAAAATTGCTTTTTTTGTATTTTCCTTAATTATTTCTTGAATTATTCTTTCAGTTCTAAACTCATATCTAGAATTAAACATGCCTACAAGAGTAGGCTGAATTCCTAACTGCTTCAATACTCCAATAAGAAGACTAGAGTCTAAGCCACCGCTTAATTGCACACCAATATTCTTATTTTTAAGAATATCAATATACTTAGTAAGTTTTAAAATAAGGTCTTTTTTCTTGAATTCTCTAAGCCTGAACAAGGCTGGTCTTTCTCTAATGAGAAAATTTTCATTAGAGAAAGACCATGAAGATTTTGAAGGTATTGGAAAGATATTTTTCAACACTGGCTTGTATACATCAGGTAAATAATTATATATAGATGAATTTTGTTCATGATTAATACATGACTCATCATTGAAAACTGAAATATCTTTAGATATTACTTCAATGATATCTTTTTCAGTTTTGAATTTAGCGCAAGAGATATCAAAATACTTTATTGCACATTCATTATTGTTTACTAACATGGCTAAAAGTAAAAAGCTAACAAAGGTTTGTACATAATCCACTCCCGGTCTTGAAGGTCTGGGTTACTGTTGGATTCTATAATCCATGCATGCATATTGCCTGTAGGAAGAGATGCACCAATGAACAAAACTCCTGACTCTTTGAAACTTTTACTTGTTTTTAAAGCTAATAAACTTCTTTGCAAGCAAAGTTTATTTTTGTTTTCAACCTGAAGTGGGATGTGGTTTCTAATTGCAGTAAAAGCATGAAAAGTATTTTCAAACAGCGGTTTTCTAAACCTAGAGTATAGTAAAGAAATATAAAATTTCTGATTTCCCATGAACAAAAACCAATCATGCATTTTATTAATTTTTTTGATTGTTAATAAAGAAGGACTAGAAAACTGAGATTCACAAATATCTGTTCTAATTAAGTACGGATTATTGCAAACTATTAATGCATCACTAATTTTTTTAGGCAAAGATACACCTTCTAATAGCGAATCATATTGCAATAATTCTCCAGTAAAATGAGATATTTCATAAAAAAATTTACCAAAACTATAAGGTATTTTAATGTGCTTCATGTTTGATTAATTAGCATAGGTGCAGGGCATACAAGCCCTACACCTATAAGGTTAGAATTACGTTTTATACCAAACGTTTCCATGGTCTTTTCGGCCAGCGCTTAAATTCCCATGAATTCTCGCAGATGTTGAATACACCTTTGATTTTCTTTGGAAAAATTTCACGATTAATTTTAACATATTAATCCCCTTTAGTTGTTATTCCTTCTGTTTTTAAGAGAAGAAGGATTACCCTATAATTACAACGAATGTCTTTATAAAATAACAAAATAATAATTACAAATAAAAAATTAAAAAAAATTAATACTTTTGAAATCTCATGTTTTGCAACGAGTTACCTGAGATTAGCTAGGTACAACCGAATTGATTCCATCAGAATATCCCATTTGAAACATAACCAGTTTATTCTGTTATAAAAGCACCATTTTTCGATCATTAAAAAGCTCTCCATGCTAAACCGATGTGGATGTCGGTAAAGCGGGCCATGCCGCGCCAGAAGACCATGTCTCCTAGTGGCGTATCTTTCGTTCGGTTCAGATAGTCTCCGATCCTTGCAAACCAGAGCGGCAAGATGACAACATTTTTTCTTTGCCATTTGCTTTTCATTTGAACAAAGTATACAAGGAGTTTTATAGCGATACGGGAAAACCAGATTCGGCGGCAACTCTCACGATTTTCGATTCTGGATTACCACGTATAACACCCGGTAAAAGAAGATGCACATCATCGAAATTAGGTTCGCCATTTCGAAACTCGAAATCCCCAGATTGGCATCCAAGTTTTTAAACTATATGAAATGTATAGGTTTTAATCCGAAGGCGATAATTGAGCTTTTTAATCGTATACGCTATACAGAAAGCCTTGTGCTGAATTTCCGTTTGATAAATTTACAACTTCCGGTTTCGCTTGGCGAGGACACCGTAATTACTGCTTAGTCACTTTACTGCTTATATGTTTAAAAGCTTCTGTCTTCTACGGAATCTTTTTGAATTTGAGATGTAAAATTTACCAACTAACATTTACCCCATTGCAAGTAGAGGCAACCCTTAGAATAGCTATAGAAGAGCCTATAGAATAATTTAAAATGCTACATTTTCCAGGGTTAATTTTGGTCAATGCCCTACCTGATTCGGATAAAGTGGCTTAATGAATTAAAGATACGAGAATTTAAATTGACTCAAGAAACGGATGGTCCTAAAATTTAAAAGATTTACTTGGTAACTTTATCACAAGAAATAAAAGATGAAATTAAAAGAATTTAAAGAAGACTTAGGGCAAGGCGCCAGCCTTGATATGGTCCTAATCCCCGCGGGGAAATTCCTGATGGGATCGCCCGCATCAGAATTTGGTCGTAATGATAATGAAACGCAGCATGAAGTTAGACTTACAAAGCCATTTTACATGGGAAAGTATGAGGTGACGCAGGAACAGTGGAAAGCGGTAATGGGAACAGGATTTTTATGGGGATTATTACAAAAGTTAGGGCATCGACGCCAGGATTGGGAAGCATTATTGGGAACAAGGTTTTTATGGTTTGGAGGGAATCCTAGTAGAATCAAAGGAGCAAAATTGCCAGTAACGGATGTTTCTTGGGAAGATTGTCAGTATTTCATTAAAAAGTTAAACTCGAAAACAGATGGTGGTTATAGGTTGCCTACTGAAGCAGAGTGGGAGTATGCATGTAGGGCAAGCACCACATCAGCATATTCGATCGGAAATCGACTAACGAAGAATGATGCAAATTATGGTGGTGGTACACTCGGTGGCACAATGATAGTAGGGAGTTACAAGCCAAATGCATTTGGCCTTTACGATATGCATGGTAATGTATGGGAGTGGTGTAATGACTGGCACGGTTCTTTGCAGGATGGTACGGTATGGAATCCTAATGGGACAACCGCAGGAGAATACCGTGTGATACGGGGCGGGGCTTTTAACAGCGTTGGATCGGAAACTCGCTCTTCCTTCCGAGGCGGAATCATGCCGACTGTTCGGGAGGATTCCATCGGGTTCCGATTGGCGAGAACACAATAATTACTCTGCAAATCACCTTTACACAATAACGATTAGGTTGTCACAACAGAGTTAATAGAATCAGAATCTAGCAATCAAGTGCCTTACAATACTAGAATGGGATATCATAAATATCGTCGGGGTGATTGGCGATAATTTTTTGGCCCCACTCCTTTAAAAAAGATTCTCCCTGCTTTGCTGCAGTATTGATAAAGTTCGCGGGACCTTGCGACTGAATAACCCTGCCAAACCTGTCTACCTCCACGCTCGCAACCTGACCTGTTTCCAAATGATCGATGTGAAATAAATAGGAATCGCCTGATAAGGCTTTATCAATGTAAGTTGCAATGCAATGCTTCATTTCTTCGCCCTCGGAGGCAATGGCGGCGACCGTATCTAAGAAGCGGACTTTAAGTTTCTCGTTGGATTCAGGAAGTGGGATTGGTGGAATTGCAGCA
>CAXNFS010000121.1:0-8723 GCA_964201235.1 Gemmataceae bacterium
GCGATACGCTCCTTGGGAATGTTTTTGGGAATGTGCGGGGTGATGCGCTGCATCGATTTGGCATTTACCTGAGCGGCATAAAGCATGCTCTCAGCACGCTCTTGCCTAGGAAGAAGAGGCATTGCGGCGCGGGATTCCCTCTGTTCACGCAGCGCCTGCTCGATACGGGCAAGGGCAAAGTCTTCGTGATACGGGGATTTGGGATTGCCTTCAATGGCATCCGCATTGGCGATGCGCTGGAGAGATGGTAGGTAGGGAACGCGGGACATTGCCACGATGTTTCCCGTGGCGGAATAATTGCCAAAGGTAAGGAAAGACAGCGGGCAAGTGGGCCCTTTGCATGCGGCCACCAGAGCTGCAAAAGTAGGGTAGGCCATGCTATCGAGTTTGCCCGTAGCCATATATCGAGCCCCAGGCGAATGATTGTTCACCGAATAATCGAGGCCATTAAGCACGAGAAGTTCGTTGGCAAATTCGGCGTAGAACTCCTCGTTGCCCATGCCGCCGTTCTTATGTTTTTCAGTCGGGGCAAACTTATGAGCACCCTTGGTGAGAATGTCGCCCTCTTTATAAAGCCGATTGATACCACCAATGCCTTTGGGGTCCATTAGATAGGTGGTGTCCCAACCGCCCGATGCATTGATCACGATGTAATACGGTCCCTCGTAGGGGGAGTCATCCTTTCCGGCAGCGTGCAGGTCTGAAGAAAGTCCAATAGGGCAGGCAATACCAATACCTGCTAATCCACACAGTTTCAGGAAATCTCTTCTCATAATTGGTCTCGTTTATTCATAAAGAAACTCAGACTGACGCAACAGGTAGGTAACCACGCTACGCCACGCACGCACCGTATATTTGGGATCGGGAACCGGTTCGACGAGGTTTTGGCGGCAGGAGTAAATCTCCTGTTTTTCGAAGTTCTTGCGCTCAGCAGCATCACTGACAATACTTGCGAAGAGTTGGAAACTTCGGGTGACTTCGGGCGAATCAACCTTATCAAAGCGCCCCAGTACCCGCTGGTGCAAATGCACAATCGCACGCCTGATTTTCGCGTCCGCCTCGGGTGAACTTCCTGGTACTACATCTGTATCGATGCCAGGGAAAAGCAGGCGGTCGGCAGGCTTGCGACTAAAATCCAGCGCAGTCTCCCTGCAGGCGACATCATTGGCAAGAATCCGTTGAATCGCACCCATGGCGCCACTCGGATCGGTGGCCCTCTCCGTAACTTCTTTAGAGTCAATGCCACCGTAGAGCATGGCCATTTGTTCTGTCAAACGGCCCCAGGGTTTGCCAAAGACCGCGGCAACCTTGCGCTCCACTTGTTCGGGGGCTAGCATTCGCACTAACCCCAGGTCGTCTAGTTCTGCAAGTCGTTTCGGGTCGGATGCCACCGTGGCCAAGCCATCCGCACGATAAAAGTCGGACACAACCCATTCTTTTAACACGCTTTTGAAATTAAAATCGGACTTGGCAAAGCGCTCGGCAATTGCCTCTGTCTGCTTGCGCTGCTCATGATAGGCCCGATACTTGGCGGCATAAAGCGGGTCGGCAAGTTCTTTGGGTGGCAGCAGTACTTTGCGCCCTGTCAAGATATACCAGGCGTACTCGACCATAGCGACGGCAAAGCGCGGGTCTTTCGCAGTGCGTTCTCCAAGCCATTGCAGAGAGCGCCAGCGTTCCCCGGCGGGCAAGTCCTCTCCCTCGAAACCTGCACCAAACATGTCCTTAAACCAGCCTTCTTTGCGCCGCCCGTAAACCCCTTCGAATTTCCAGTAGTCCTGAAACAGACCTGCCACCGGATCTAAGGTTTTGTGGCATACGACACACTCGGAGGCCTGCATGGTGGGGATCTTATATTTTGCAGAGGCAGCGGCGGCATCCGAAACCCGAGCGGCAAGTTCTAACACATCTATACCTAGAAAATGCTGATAATAAACCCGCGCACGCTGGCGATTGCGATTGGTTTCGGTAGTTGGATAACGCTTCAGATATTGAAAATTTCCAAGCAGGCCGGCATGGGGATAAAAACCCGTAGTCGATTCTTGATCCTCAATCCGGTTGCGTCCGACAAGAGCCTTGAGTTTCACTGGGATGTATTCGAACGGGTCTTCTGGGTCTTTGAATTTCGGCTTCAGTTCCTCATAAATTCCGTAACCCCGGGAAGTAAAAGGAGTGACCATGATGTAATCTGCGGTGACGATTTCCGTAAAGGGTTTGTCATTGCGAACAATGTGTTCAATGAGTTTCATCGGCTCGCCAAGCATTGCCTTGCGGTAATCATTGGCAAGTTTATAGCCTGCCTGACGCCGGTCTTTTTCATCTTTGATGTGGCTTAGGTCAAATTTCTGGGTCCAGCCCCGGGTGGTGCTGAAGTGCTCATAGGAAAGGGCGTTTTCCGGGACATCATCATAACCGACGGTGAGAAAGATATCATTGAAGCCCTCGCGCAGGCGGCTGTAAAAAGCCTCCTCCTTCAAAACAGTGTCTAGGATTGTGGGCAATGCCTTAAGCCCCTGGCTGGCGATGGTATCCAATTCCGAATCACTAGGAAGGCGGCCTGCAAGTGAAAGCGTGATACGCCTTACCAATTGCCGATCATCCAACATTTTGACTGAATGAAAAAAAGGGGGCGCGTTCTTGTCTAAAACAAAGTCAGGTTTCGTGTTGGCTGGGGTATTTATCCGGGCCACAAAATCGGCGAGAACACGGTATTCAACAGAATCCGGTTTGAGTTGCTCTTTACCTCCGTGCTTGAGTTTCCCTACCACTTTCAGCAACAGCCGGGATTGGTGCACTTCCACCTCCATCTTCGCCATGCGGGAAAATGCATCGCGATTATGCTTCAGATCCCCGGCCTGGTCTTGGCTGCGTTTTAGGTCTCGGAGCAAAAACTTGCTATTCTCAGCATCGCCCCCGGGTTTATGGCACTGCAGGCAAGTCCGTTCCCCTACCTTGGCCCAAACTTCCTTTTGAAAGAAAGTGTCGAGGGAACTTACCACTTGAACTGGATTCGTAGACTGCCCGGGAATTGCCAAAAGAAAAAAACTTACAAGAACTGCAATCATGTTTCACACCCTAAAACGAACCAAGAGAAAATATCTGGATGCTTTCAAACTAAAGGCAGGGTAATCACCATACAGCACTATCCTATATAAACTATTTCAAATTATATCATGCCGGGTTGGCTTTACAGATTTTTCTCGCATGAATTGAGAAGTTTTGCCTGTACTCCTTGCAGTTTTTTGATGGTATTTCTTTTGTGAACTAAGGGGGTCCACTTCTATTTGTTCTCCGGCAAAATTTGTCTTCTTTGATACCTAAAGAATGCTATCATAGTGCGATATCTGCGTATTGAAACCTACCTCGTTTTTCAAAATCTAGGAGTATTGCAAATGTTAGGGATTTCCAAAAAGTTATCACAGTCCATTCGAATTGGCGCATTAGGTGTTTCCCTAATTGTTTCCGCCTCGATTGCGAACGCAGAGAACTGGCCCAACTGGCGCGGCCAATCCTTTGATGGAATCTCCAAAGAAACTAAACTCCCTTCAACCTGGAGCGACAAGCAGAATATCGCTTGGAAATTACCCATGCCTGGAATGGGCAGTTCCACACCCGTGATCTGGAACGACAAGATGTTTCTTACCAGTGTGGATGGCGAAGACCAAGTATTGCTTTGCATTAGCACCGAAGGCAAACAGCTTTGGAAAAATGTATTGGCAAAAGGCAGCTCCAAGGTAAGAGTGGATGAAGGCAATGGCGCTTCCGCATCCTGTTCCACCGATGGCAAAAATGTCTGGGCTTTTGTCGGGGCTGGTATCCTTGGCTGCTATGATTTTTCAGGCAAAGAAGTCTGGAAGATGGATATGCAGAAGGAGTATGGCGCATTCAAAATCCAATTCGGAATTCACTCCACCCCCGTTTTGCATGAAGGCAAACTTTACCAAACCTTGATTCACGATGGAGGAGCCAAGGTGATTTGCATTGATAAAAACACGGGTAAAGAAGTCTGGAAAATTGATCGACCCAGCGATGGCGTTGAAGAATGCAAGCATTCCTACGCTTCACCCACCATCTGGACCAATGGCAAGGAAACCCAATTGATTGTGCATGGCAACGATTACGCAACCGGCCATTCGCTTACGGATGGTAAGGAACTCTGGCGCGTAGGCGGCTTAAACCCTAAAGATAAGTACAACAAAACCCTCAGGTTTGTGGCTTCACCCGTTGCAGTCAGCGATCTTATTGTGATACCTAGCGCCAAGAATGGCCCAGTGGTTGGCTTGAAACCAGGGGCTTCTGGTTTGGTCACCATGGGCAATAGTAGCGAAGTATGGCGCAGGCCCACCAGCACCCCTGATGTACCTTCGCCATTGGTTCATGAAGGATTGGTTTATCTGTGCAGGGAAAACGGATTCCTAATCTGCATGGATGCCAAGACTGGAAAAGAACTTTATAACGAACGAACTCATAACGCCCGCCATAGAGCTTCCCCTGTTTTAGCTGATGGCAAAATCTATCTAGCAGCGAGAGATGGCACGGTAACCGTAGTGAAGGCGGGCCCGAAGTTTGAAATTATAGCGACCAATAAGCTTCCTGATCAGATAACTTCATCACCTGCGATATCGAATGGAAAGATTTATATCCGGGGGTTTGAAACTCTTTACGCGATCGAATTAAAGTAATAGATTTCGGCTAATATTAAGCAAAAGCTCTCTCTCGCAATAGTTGTGGGAGAGAGCTTTTTTATTTGATTAATGATAATTACACGAATAATTCATGAATTCTTACGAACAAATAGGTAGTTCGCTGCGTATGATGATTATAGAAATTGATATCGTGCGCAAGGATGCGCCAGCCACCTGAATTCAGGAAGGATTGGTCATGCTAGCTATCAACATTTCAGTTTCGGAAGATATACAGAGTCTTCCTGCGATAAAAAAGGCGCCACTCAAGCGCAAGAAAAACTCAAATGCCTGCAACCTTTTTGTGGATGCCCAATTTCATTGGATTGAAGTTGGTAATCCGGAAGCGTATGCAGAAAGCTTTTGGAGCACTGAACACGGGAACCATCCGCGTTGCTATCACCGTTTAGACCAGAAGATTTACGCGTCACTGCTTTGCGAGATTGCACAGCTACGAAATCGTTGGGTTGCTGGTGATATATCGAACCTATCGCATCAGGCTTGCGAAGATCGATTCCAGCAAATTGAAGAACGGGTGGGGCAATACTTCAAGGATGAAAACCTGCCTGCGCTAGTGCACAAGCACCCAAAGTTTCCCGCACCCAGCATCAACTGGGATCTAGTTGCAATGTAATAATATGGCTTACTTGCCCTGCACTATTTTAACCTTTGCAGGGCTTTCCTTATCATCTTCGACTTCAATTTTGACACCTGCCACTTTTCCATCTAGTTTAAGAACCACAGTGTGCACTCCAGGAGTGACCTTGAGGTTAATCAAACCTGTTGGCGCAATTGCAATTGGTTTTCCATCCACCCAGGCCGACATCCCAGTAGCTTTGTCCAGCATGATGTTTACGCTTCCCATGCTACTTGTTTCGAATCCAAAGCGAACAAATGCCATTGAATGAATGATATTTTCAAGACTTCGCTTTTGTTGCAACAAGGGCAGATCGCGCAGGGGCAGGGTGCCATTCACCATAGAATAAGCATTCGACCATTTAAAATTCTCTGCAGGATTTGCAAAGGCGTCCTGCCCCTTGCGTCCTAACACAGTGTAGGCATTTGCATCAGGTTCCATCGCTTCGTATTTTCGCACAATAGAAGCCTTGCCTGGACCATAGGACCCGACTTTCCCCAACTCGGAAAGAAACCGTACAAGATCAAGAAGCTCACCTTGGGTCAAAGAATCCACCAAGCCTTCGGGCATCAGGGATTTACCGTTTTTCTGTTCTTCGATTTTCTTAAGCGAGATGTTAATAACCCGGTCTTCCGCATCACGCAGAACCAATTCATTATTATCCTGCCTAACCTTGATGCCATTGAAAACTTTACCATCATCGGTGGTGACCACGATGGAATGATAATTTTCCTTGATGGCTTTGTTAGGATTGATCATAGATTCGATCAGGTAATCGATTTGAGCACTCGCGCCGATGCTGGTCATATCCGGGCCAACCAAGCCGCCCGAACCTGAAATCGCATGGCACTTCATGCAAACAAGTTCTTTCCTTCGAAATACAAGTTCGCCCCGAGCAGGATCGCCCTGGGCAAGAACAGCCTTCGTCATTTCAGCGAGTTTTTCCTTGCTGAGTTCTCTTGAAACAGTGCCGATCTTACCGGCTTTTTCGAGGTTCTTCACCAGTTCAGTTACATCCCTACCCGAACCTTTTGCCTGACGAATGCCCACCTTCGCTGCATCGGTAGAGATTGTAGAATTCGCAAGCACTTTAAGAATTGGAGCCAAGCCTTCTTTTTTGCTCAAAAAAGCATCAAACACTTCTGCAATTTCTGCACTGCTTTGAGGCAGTTCCAAAATCTTTACAGATAATTCTGCTGCAGAGGTTACATCCAACGATGCAAGTGAGACCAATGCCCAGCGCTTGATTGGCAAGGGATTATCACTTGATGCTGCAATCATTCCCTTAAGCAAAGCGATGGAGGATTTACTACCAAGGTCTGCAATGCTTTCAAACGCAGCTTTGCGGATGCTCAAATCTTTGGCATCATCCTTGGCAATACCTTCCAAGGAAGGCTGTGCTGAAATAATTTTCCACAAGCCCAAGAGCCGTATTGCAGATGCCTGCCTTGGATCGCTTTTACTTTCCAACGCAGCCATAAGAACTTTAGGGTCGATCTGCGCCTTGATGGCACGGGTTTTTGTGGATTCGATAAGTGCAAATAAGATTGCATTACCAGCTTGAGCATCCGCCATGCCTAAAGCTTTTGTGGCAACAATCCCTAATTCCACAGGACCGCCCACGGAAGCAAGATGAAGGTAAGCGCCTTCCATTGCGGAGGGTGGAAGTTTGCCTTCAACAACAAGTTCGCCCAGCTTCTTGGCAACATCTGCAGTACCAGCAGCTTTCAGGGCATAGACCATGCGATCGGATTTACCGCCGAAGGTTAACTCGCCTTTGCTGAAAGCAGGCAGCCAGCTATCCTGCAATTCCTGCAGGGTAAGCCACAAGCTATACTCAATGAATTTATCCATGGGTGAATCAAGCACTGCAAGCGAAGCTTCAGCAGCTTCAGCCTTGGGGTAAAGCCCCAACGCCCGCACAGCTTCGAGCCTGACTTGCGGATGGGAATCGTTCACTTTAGCTTTAACGAGATCGAAAGTGCCTGGCATTTTATTGCGCCACATTTCTGCAACTCGAATTCCAGCAGCACGAACATTTGGATTTTTTGCAGCCAACGCCATGCTTAATAGTTTCTCGTTGGGTAGATCCAAAGCTTGCCAAGTCCACAGAGCCTCGAGATTTAAAACCTCATCCTCGGCTGGGATAGAGTTAGTCCAAGTTTTAAGATCAGGTGTTACAGATTCAAGTTTTCGTTCGACCAGAACTCTGCGGGCCATATGTCTGGTCCACATTTCTGGGTCTTTCATATGGTTGAACAAAGCAGCATTAGTATCTGCTTCAAGCTTTGGTCGAGGAACCAAGGGCCTGTTCTTTGCGGTAACGCGCCAGATTCTACCATGAGTTTTATCGCGCCTAGGGTCGCGAAAATCTACTTCGCCATGCTGAATAATAGGGTTGAACCAATCTGCAATGTAGATCGCTCCATCAGGGCCTTGGCGCACATCAATCGGCCTAAATGCAGGGTGGTTGGTTTTGATTAATTCAGGCTGTTGCTTAGAGATATAACCAGCGCCATCGGGTTCGAGGGTGAATCTGCAAACTCGGTGACCGCGGAAATCATTGGTAATAAAGGATTGTTGCCAATCTTCTGGGAGATGCCTGCCCGAAAGGATTTCGAGACCGCAATGCTTGGGGCTGCCTGGGTTCAAACCTTGAACCACACGCTTGGCACCAACAGCGGTTGCGTAGTAGGCACGGGGGATAACATAATTAATGCCTTCGCCACCCGCACCATCGGTTGCAAAAGACTGGCCCCATTGATCAAAATGATGGCCCCAGCTATTGACCAAACCACGCATGGTGATTTCGAGTTCAAGATTTTTTGGACGAAGCTGCCAGATGCCCCCACCACCCAAACGCTTGGGACCGTATGGAGTTTCCAAATGGCTATGAATGTAAATCGATTGATTGAAATAAAGCAAACCATCCATGCCCCAACGCAGCGTATGCACCATGTGATGGGTATCTTCAGTACCAAAACCAGAAAGGATTACTTTTCTGGTATCAGCCTTGCCATCGCCATCGGTATCACTGAGGTGAACAAGGTCGGTACTATCAATTACATAAACTCCGCCATCGCCGGGAGCCAAGCCGGTGGGGATAAGAAGCCCATCAGCAAAGACGGTAGTTTTGTCTGCGATGCCATCGCCATCGGTATCTTCCATAACCAGAATTTTATCTTGGTTGGGTTGCCCGGGAAGCACCTGAGGATAGGTAGAACTACAAGCGGCCCAAAGCCTGCCCTTGGTATCAAAGCAGATTTGAATGGGTTTTGCGAGTTGGGGATCGCCCGCAAACAGATTGACTTCAAACCCCTCTGGAAGAATGAACGATTTACGCTCATTTTCTGGGTCGATATCAACCGTAAGAGGGGCATTCTTTTGCGCAAAGCAAACGCCTT
>CAXNFS010000122.1:0-8679 GCA_964201235.1 Gemmataceae bacterium
CCTATCGAGGTAACACTGCTAGGAATTGTCACGCTTGTAAGATTTTCGCAGCCTTCAAATGCGGAGACACCTATCGTTTCAACACTAGAACCAATTGTTACGCTTGTTAACGATGTGTTGTAATAAAATGCATAGTCACCTATCGAGGTAACACTGCTAGGAATTATCACGCTTGTCAAAGATGTGTTGTAATAAAATGCAAAATCTCCGACGGCAACGACCGGCAAACCATCAATTTCATCTGGAATATTCAATTCAACGCTATTACCCGTGTAATTCGTGATGGTAACCCCTGATCCATCAGTCGTATATTCAAAGTCTGCAAGAGTAAGATTTGCACTATCATAATCAATTGCGCTAGCGAAAAGAGAATTTGAAACTTGGCCGACTTGGAATTCGAGAACTTCATCCCCACCTTTTCCCGTTAAGTTGGTACTAGCTGCGATATCGGCTTGAGTAATGCTTGCGAACTGCTCTACAAAAGCTTTGCCTGCATCGGTGCTTGCAATCGAACAACCATAAAGAAGAATATCCGCATCGGCAGTAAGGGAACTTCCCCACGATGCAACCTGCATTGCACCGGCAGTTAAAACTGTGGAATCGAACGCCTGATTTCCGAAATACAAAACGCCATCATTTCCATGGCTGATAATCCTAAGCACAGGAACATTGGCAAGGCCTTCAAGCGCAGTGGTAATCTGGCTAACAACATCAAAGTTGCTATCGATTGAAACAACCAACGAACCTTTTAATTCAGCAACAGGGATGGTTGCAACAAGGGAGGAATCAATAAGGACAACACCTTTTGTAGAGGCGGCCTGCAAAGCAACATCATCAAGTTTGTTTACCGATTGAAAAGCTGAAGCTGAAAAAGCAGAGGCATCATTGGAGCAAAAATAAATCTGACTTGAACGGTAGTCGGTTGAGTTTTGCTGAAGACGAATGTCATCAACAAGGGTTATGGAGTTTGCAGCACAATTGTTTTCAGAAATACCAATTGCGAAGTCGTGGAAGGCGGGCATGGCTTTGGCATCGGGGGTAAGCCTAACTTCCAAATGCTCAAACGAAAGGCGGCCATTTTTGGAACGCCTAGATTTAGATTCAAAAAGGGATTTGAACCAACCCTTATGTTTAATAGTATTCAATTGAATCTTTCTTATCTGTTGAAAAAATATATCATGCTATTAATCAACAAGAATTGTAAATAATCTTGCACCAATGCACAAGAATAAACATCCTAGATTGCCAACAAAACCAACAACAAAAGTTGTTGTTTTCAAGTCAAAACAATTGTTATCTAGACCAGAATTTAGGCCCTACGAATAGGAACACAAAAAAGACCACGAAAATTCTAAAAACAACTACAATCCGAAGAGAAAATATGAAAAAGGCACTAATAAACAGATGCTAGGCAAAATAAAGCCAAAGAAAGAAGGGGATGTAGCAAAGAAACGAATTCTTTCGCCATAAATCGTTCAAAACAAGCAAGTAAAACAATAGCTTTAGGAGGTTTGGTTCTATTACTTTTTAGGTGCAGGGGCATATTTAGACTGCAAGACTTTAAACTCAGATTCTTTTTTCAAGGAATCGAAGGAATCGTCTGAACTAACAGCTTGGCCCCAAATCCCTTGTCTTTGGGGTTCTGGAAAGGCTTCAATCGCTTTCTTTAACAATTCGATGGCCTTTTTCTTGTACAAATCCGCCTGCGGTTTGAGTTCGGGTTTGGCATCGGAATCTAACTCAAGTTTACCCCCAGATATGGAATAAACACCAGCAGCATTTAATACCGTTTGTATGGAAGGGGTTGGATTTTTTGCAAGTGCAGCATCTGCATCTTCAATTGCGCCTTTAATATTATTTTGGGTTGCGCGCAAATAGCCTCGCATGGTTAAAGCTTCGATAATCTGGCCGGGTTCTGCATCCTTGCTGGCAAGCACCATAGTAAAATCGTCTTGGGCAAGATCCTTCCAAGCGCTTACTAAAAGCATGGCCCTGCGGACCCGAGACTGAGTGTCATCAGGAAGCATGGCTGCACTGCGGCTTAAATCAGATAATGCAGGCCCCAACAAATTCAAAGCCCGCTGGCAGATTCCTCGGCCTTTATACGCTTGGGGATCAAGGGGCGAATCCTTCTTCGGGTCATGCGTGGCAAAATAATCATCAAAAGCTGTTTTGCTTTCTGGAAACTTATTTAGTTCAAGCAAAATCTTCGCTTTTAAAAGATGGGATAAGCTGTTGCTAGGATTTAATTGCACTGCAAGATTGCATAGAGGAAGTGCTTTTTCGAAGTTCTTGGTAGAGTAAAAAAGCTCCGCTGCTATAAGATAATCTTCGATTTTATCTTTGTTGAGAAATCGCAAATTACCTGCTTGAAGAAAGTCCTCTGTGGCTTTCTGGATTTCTTTAGGCTGCAAATCGAGGTAAGCCAAACCACGCCAATGGTATGAATCACCACTAATCGGATTAGCCTTGATATTTTTAGTGAACAATTCGATGGCTTCAACATTTTTGCCTTCTTTGCGGTAGCAAAGAGCAAGATTGTTAATACCCCGTGGGTCATTAGGTTTCAGTTTAACAGCTTCCTCAAAATTCTTCTGGGCATCTTTAAATTTGTTCATTTCAAAGAACAAATTCCCTTCATTAACCAACACATCAAACTTGGGAATACCGTATTTTTCGGCCTTTTTAAAGTCTTCAAATGCTTCAGAATAGTCAGATTCGGTGGCGCTAGTTTTGCCACGCATTAGTTTTCCATCAACAATACCACGCACAAGGTAAGCGGGCCCGAGGTTGGGCCGGGTTGCTATGCAAGAGGTAAGAGAAGCACGGGCAGCAGCATATTGTTCCTGCCTAACCTGACAGACTGAGGTAAGAAAATTAGCCCAGAACATCTCGGGGTCTTTTCTCAGGGCCTTTTCAAAAAAGTCCTGAGCAGTGGCGTAATCATTTTGATTCAAAGCACCCAATCCAAGAAAGAAGAACTCCGAAGCACGCTCGGGGGCGATGGTTTTAGCTTTCTCAAATTCTGCCTGAGCTTCGGGCAATTGCGAGAGAGTTTTAAATAAATCACCCTTGATCAAATGAAAGATGTGGTTTTCCTTGGCAAAGCCACGGGTTTTCTCCATAATCTCGAGAGATTCCAATGATCGTTTCTTCAAATCTTCTGCAGAAATGTCAGGCAAAGGCATGGCATTTCTGCGAGCGAGAATAATAGCGAGCTCGAGCGCTTCATCCGTCAGATGTTTTTTTTCTGCACCAGAAAGGTGATCAGGAAGTTTAAGCTTATATTCTTTATCTTCAATATAATTAATGCCTACAAGCGCAAGGCCCTTGGCGGCTTCGGAAATCGAGCTTTCTCTTGCTTCTGTGCGATTGCCCATGGCATCGGATGAATGGAAAAGAGCATCATCATAATGCTTTGAAAAAAGGCTCATATCGGTGGTTGCCTTGATTCGCGCCTCGGCTTGAGTAAGCAGTTCATTTGCAGATTTAAAGATCTCTTCGAGAGGATCCTTACCCGAAGTCTTGGCGACAACTTTTCCTAGGATATCTTTGGCTTCTTCAAATTTCTTTTCATCAAATAAAGTCTTGGCACTGATCAGCGCAGGCGTAGTTTCATTGCGAATTCCATCAAGTTCGAGGGCAATCGCCTTATTTTTTTCGTCAACTGCATCGCGAGCAGCCATTTCCTTGATACTTGAATTCCGAATCATGATTGCTGCAGTAATGGAACCTATGAAAATGGTGACTGCGGCCACTGCGGAAACACCAATAAGAGCAGCCTTCGCCTGATTGCGTTTTGCCCACTTCAAAGTTTTCGTGTAAATGCCAACAGGCCGGGCTAGGATTGGTTCGCCCTTGATGAATCGTTCGATATCATCGGCAAGTTCATCGGCAGTTGGATAGCGCTTGGCTTTGTCTTTTTCAAGGCACTTCAAACAGATGGTTTGTAAATCGAGCGGAACACTTGGCACCAAAATATTAGGTGCAACGGGTTCCTTATTGCGAACATCTTCGAGGGTTTGCAGCAGGGTGGTGCCCCTGAAAGGCGGTTTCCCTGTTAGAAATTCGTAGAACATTGCGCCTAGTGAATAAATATCAGCAAGAGGCCCGATATCTGCCGTTTCGCCACTCGCCTGCTCAGGGGGCATATAGCTTGGCGTACCCATGATTGAACCAGCACGGGTTTTGCCATCATCTGCATCCATCTTTTTGGCTAGGCCAAAGTCTGCGATTTTCCCAATACCATCCTTGGTGATCAGCACATTGGCAGGCTTTAAATCGCGGTGAATGATTTGCATGCTATGGGCATAAGCCATGCCTCGCGAAAGCTGCAGCATCATTTGAGCGCACCATTCGGCGGGTTGTGGCTCGCTCTTTAATTTGGAGTCGAGTGGGCCGCCATCCACAAATTCGAGTGAGAAAAACGGTGCGCCTTGAAACTCACTGACTTCGTAAACCTGAACAATGTTGGGGTGGGTCATCGAACCAACAGCACGGGCTTCAAGTTCAAATCGAGCGATATCTTCAGGGTTTACATTAGCGCCCCCAAGAATCATTTTGAGGGCGACCATACGCCCCAAACCCCTTTGTTTTGCGCGATAAACAACGCCCATCCCGCCACGGCCTAACTCGCCTAAGATGTCGTAACCCGGCACATTCGGAAACTTGCTGCCCCCGCTGTTTGGTTTAATTGAACCAACATTAACCGCGGTATTACCTGACTTACTTTCCTGCCCAGGCGCCATGGTTGCGCCATTCGGATCATATGCTCCACTTTGGGAAGGGGGCATGGTTGCGCCATTCGGATCATATGCTCCACTTTGCGAAGGGGGCATGGTTGCGCCATTAGGGTCATATGCTCCACTTTGCGAAGGAGGCATGGTTGCGCTATTCGGATCATATGCAGGTGCTTTTCCATCAGGGGGCATGGTGGCAGAGTTTGAATCAAAGAAGGAATCAAAAAGTGCCTGATCAGCAGGAGATAAAGTAGCAGCATTGGGATCGTTCTTAGGAGCAGCATTGCCAGAAGGTGGCATAGTAGCTGCATTCGGATCGTTCTTAGGCGCGGCATAGCCAGAAGGAGGCATAGTAGCTGCATTTGGATCATTCTTAGGAGTTGCATGGCCAGATTGAGGCATCTGCAAATTCATTGTGCTATCGATATGTTTGTGCTGGTGGGAAGGCCCCAGAGTTACATCATGCTCGGTATCGGTGGAGGCTTTGTGCATGGGCGCAATAGTTTCGGCACCAAAATCCGCAGCGATTTTTGCCAAGCCTTCTTTAAGCTCAGGGCTTATAGAAAGTTCAGAGTTGGAAGGTACGGATAAAACCGATGCATCATCGGTTGCAGCCTTGATGTTATTGTTAGGCGCAAGCGTTTGATCATCTTCGGGTGTAGCAGCCATCGTTGTTATCTCTTAAAAAAACTAGAATTAAGTCATGAATAATTATGGGTTGATTCGACCTATTACAAGATTGCGAATAGTCATTTCGTAGTACTTAGAGGTTGGATAAACACTCCAGGTATGGCCGACAAAAAGGCCTTTTTCATCGGTAAATATTCGATAAACGCCTTTGCCTAAACCTTCACGATATTTGCCCGAGTCTAATCTTCGGGAATCGCTTGCGCCATGCCCTGAAGAGGTGCTGTCGATTATTTCAATTTCGTATTGGATAGAGTTTTTAACAACAGGTTCGGTAGGGTTGCGCTTGAGAGGCAACGAGGCAATTAGCATAACATGCCCTGTATTTCCCGATCCCGGTGGATACTTAATTGCAATAATGTCGCCTGGCTGCACTTCATCTATTTTGGTGATTTCCTTAAAGCCCCGCTGGTGAATGATTGCATCGTGATAATGTTTAGCAAGGGGCCTATTGCTGCCCAGATTTTTGTTAAGTTGCTCTTCTGAAAAACACTTGCTGTAAAGTAACAATGCGTTGATTAAGCCACTGCAATCAGCATGGCACACTGCCTTACTGTCAGCGCCCCAGGAGATAATGTTGTTTTTATGAATATAGCTAGTGTCTTCTGGTTTTACAGCATTAAGCAAGGAATGGGCATCAGATACGAGTTTGCCCGCATCTACTTCTGCAGCAAGGCAGTGTTGTAAAAAAGTGGCGAATGTGCATGCGATAAAAAGCATACTCAAGAACTTGGCCAAGATCCGCATTTGCATTAAACCTGCTCCATAAAATTACGGGGCACCATAAGTTATCCCATAAAGATCATGATACCGTAATTAATATTATTTTTGTGAACATTTGCAGCATTTTTTTTCACTCTCCCCGAATTGATAAGATGAAGGTATATTTTGGAATCAACCAAACTGAATCGATTAGCCCCGAGGAAAAATCCATGATACTCGCAGAAACTCTTATTGAGCCTGTTTCAATTATTGCTGTTGTGCTGTTTTGCTTTGTATTGGTGTTGTTTTTCACGAGGAATTTCCCTCCTAAAAAGCCTGCTAGCATTGGCATTACAGCAGGATCGTTAGCACTTTGCGGGAATAAGCCAAATTGCGTCTGTTCAGTTGATAATCGACCAAACCACATGATTTCGCCTTTGGATTGGGCAGGCTCTGAAGCCATGGGAATTGAGAAAATCGAAGTGCTGGTTAACTCATTCCCAAGAACTAAGGTGATTTCAAAATCAGGCAACTACCTTCATGCAGAGTTTAGGACCCTTATCTTTGGCTATGTGGATGATGTCGAATTTCTGGTTGATGTTAATGCAAAGAAAATCCATATTCGTTCTGCTTCCAGACTGGGATACAGCGATATGGGCGCCAACCTATCCCGGGTCGAAAAACTCCGAACCCTATTTGCTCAAATTGCGAAGAACTGATTTTTTAAAGCCTTGCTGCCTATTTATGGATAGAACGAATAATAGGTGAATGCGAAGTTGCTTCATGGAGAGGGTTTGCATGGTTGGTTTTGATGCGAAAAAATATGGAATGATCGTTGCAGATCTGCTGCACCCAACCAAGTTGGCACCACTTGACTCCGGTAGGCCCAATGTTTCTGTTCGGTCACTTTTACAAGGCCTTTCTGATAACCCCGACTTCCTAGGCAAACCCATCCGTGACAAACTTATGGCAAACGCCTGCATCTCTGGTTTATGGCTATACCATGATTTTATGGAAGAATCGCATGCTATCAGTCAAGAAATTTCAAGTTCCGCAGGCAGCTACTGGCATGGTATTTTACACAGAAGAGAACCCGATTTTCCCAATAGCGGCTATTGGTTTCGCAGAGTAGGAAACTTTGCAACCTTCGAAGAACTCAAACAAGCAGCCATTACAATTTTAGGAAATGAACCACCTGAATGGGCGCAATTCATGCTTGGGGAAAAACGCTGGGATCCCTTTGCATTCATCGACCTTTGCGAAAGGGCCTTGGGCGGAAATGTAAACGCTATCCCTATTTGCCAGCTTATTGCCCAAAAAGAATGGGAATTGCTTTTTGATTATTGTTACCGCGCTGCTGTAGGCTACGAATAAATTACGGAGATCTCATGGAATCTAAACCCGATCCATTTAAATTGCTTAAGCCCAAGCGCAAAATCAAAGGCTATTCTGCAATCCTTCTACCCTTTCTAGAAAACAGCAACATCGATTGGGATGGGTTCTGCAACCATGTGAAACGCACCCATGACAACGGCTTAGTTCCCGCAATCAACATGGATACAGGGTATGGCAATTTTCTTGATGATAGCACCAAGGAAGAGGTTTTAAAACAAACGCGTGCGGTACTGGGCAATGGATCGTTCATCGCGGGCGCCTTTGTTGCAGATCAATCAGGCGCAAGTTTCAACCCTATCGCATACCGCAATGCAATCGAGCAAATTCAGCGCCATCAGGGCCTTCCTGTCATCTTTCAATCTTTCGGGCTAACATCATTAAACAATAAAGACCTTACAAGTGCTTATAAAGAGATCGGTAAGTTTGCGCCACAATATTTCGCCTTCGAACTAAGCACCCAATTTGCTCCCTTTGGAAAAATATACGATCTTGATGCTTACAAAGAACTTCTGCAGATACCCGAATGCCTGGGTGCTAAACACTCTTCCCTCAATCGTATGTTGGAATGGCAAAGGCTAGTTCTCCGCAATGAAACCAGGCCTGATTTCATGGTATTCACCGGCAATGACCTAGCAATCGATATGGTCATGTATGGCAGTGATTATCTGCTGGGCTTAAGTACCTTTGCACCGGATGCCTTTGCGGTACGCGACAAAATGTGGGAGGTTGGTGACCCCCGATTTTACGAATTGAATGATCTTTTGCAGTATCTAGGGTTTCTTACTTTTCGTGGCCCGGTGCCCGCATACAAACATAGCGCAGCACAATTTCTTAAGCTTAAGGGTTGGATCAAAACCAACAAGACTCACCCCAAGAGCCCCGAAAGGCCTGAAAGCGACATCCCGCTTTTGCAAGATATTGCCAACAGAATTGATGCTTTCATCAGGGAGGTTTCTTGAACGCAATCACTAGGGTAAATACTCTTAAAACCTCTGAAGAGTTCCGCAAATACCTTAAAAAGGTGGATGCGATAATCCCCTTTGATGAAGAACTCTCCCCCGGAGATGTTTCACCGTTGGGCAAGCCTTTTCTTGCGGGCTCTAAAACCGTGGGCAATCGCTTTTCCATCCTGCCCATGGAAGGCTGGGATGCGGAA
>CAXNFS010000123.1:0-8586 GCA_964201235.1 Gemmataceae bacterium
TTTGGGTTACCGAGGTCATTGATGGCGACCACATCAAGTTCGGATTTTTTTTCCATGAGAGCGCGGAATACCATTCTTCCAATTCGCCCGAAACCATTAATACCAATCTTTGTTGCCATTTCTTTAAACCTCACATGTCTAAAAGAGTACTAAGACCACAAAATATAAAGACAAAAGCAATTGAAACCCGGTCATTTTGAGAGCAAACCTACAAATAGGTTGTGGCCGAGTCGCATATGCCTTGGTAACTTATAAAATATGTTTTCTACGCATGAAGTCGAGGGTATGATGACCGAAGCTTCATTGATTTTTCTTATTAAACGATTGAGGGTATTATCATGGCAGGAACAGTAAGAGTTGCAGTAACAGGTGCAGCAGGTCAAGTCGCTTACGCAATGTTGGGCCGATTGGCCTCTGGCGAAGTGTTTGGCCCAGATACTCAGGTTATCTTACATTTGCTTGAAATAACCCCTGCATTGCCCGCCCTAGAAGGCGTTGCGATGGAACTTGATGATTGCTCTTTTTCAACATTAAAAGACATTGTGATTACAGATAATGCAGAAAAAGCTTTTGATGGCTGCAATTATGCTTTGTTGGTTGGTTCGTTTCCAAGGAAGGCAGGCATGGAAAGAAAAGAACTGCTGGACATAAATGGGAAGATATTTGTTGGCCAAGGGAAGGCGCTTGCTGCCAAAGCAGCCTCGGATGTGCGCATTTTGGTGGTTGGTAACCCTTGCAACACTAATTGCCTGGTCGCCCGATCCAATGGGCGCAGCATTCCTGCAGAACGATGGACCGCAATGACCCGCCTTGATCATAATCGTGCCCGCACTGCGTTGGCAAAAAAAGCAGGTGTTTCTAATAGTGATGTAACTCAGATGACTATCTGGGGTAATCATAGCAACACGCAATTCCCAGACTTTTCTAACGCAAAGATTAATGGCAAACCCGCAGAGCAGATCATCACCGACCGTAAGTGGCTTGAAGAAACTTTTGTTTCTACCATTCAAACCCGTGGTGCCGCAGTTATCAAGGCGCGTGGCATGAGTTCTGCAATGTCTGCAGCCAATGGCGCAATTGATCATGTGAAGAGCATGATTAGAGGCACCCCAGCTAACGATTGGGTTAGTATGGCAGTGGTTTCGCAGGGCGAATATGGTGTGCCCAAGGATATGGTTTTTGGTTACCCATGCACAACAGATGGCAAGGGAAATTATAAAGTGGTTGATGGCCTGAAATTCGATGCGTTTGGTCAGGCAAAGTTTCAAACAACCCTGCAAGAATTGCTTGAAGAAAAGGACGCAGTGAAGGATTTGATTCCTTCTTAGTCCTTATTTTGAGCCTATAAGAGTTTCCTTGAAGAGAGAATACATCCGGTAGGAACTGTTCTCTCCTTGGTGGCCTTTCAAGGTTTTATCTACTTTCATGATCGATTCAGTCATAACGCCTTTCTCGGCATCGAGGGTGACTTCGCCCTCGACGAGGAAAGGTAATAATGGTAGTTGATCTGCGATGTTTTCGGGGTTCTTTTTCAATTCGGTTGAAACACTTAGTTTAATCTTCCCTGCATCAATTGAAGTGCATTCGTACTTCTGGCTAGATTCATATTTTTCGCCCGTACCTTGTGGCGGATCCATGGTGATATTGAAGTTGCGCTGCCAAGCAAGCCCTTTTTTAATTTCCCCACCCGGAACAACTACAGCAAAAGGTAACTCGACTTCATACTTAGAAGCTGCGCCAAAGTTGCTTTCTTTTACGGATCGAACTCTTCCCTGGGTATCCATGATGATGGTTGCGATTTTGGTTCCGATGTATTTTTCCAGTTGTTCTTTTAATTGCGGTGTGGAATCTTTTGGATTTGCGGAATCGTAAGTTAATTCATCACCCTTTGGATTGGTGCTTTTCATTTTGATACCTTCGACCACTAAAGTTAGGGTTGCGAGTCCTTCGCTTGAAACATCTTCAACTGTCCAGCGCTTGGTTAGTTCTAAAAGATTTTTGAATTCTGTTTTTGAATCCGCAATAGTTTCAGTTGCAACGGTGTTATGTTCTACTTTGTAAGTGAGTTGTTGGCCTTTTTTCCATTTAAATAATCCTGTTGGAGTTTGTGCGAATGC
The DNA here is from genome assembly GCA_964201235.1 of Gemmataceae bacterium. Classification (GTDB taxonomy): domain Bacteria; phylum Planctomycetota; class Planctomycetia; order Gemmatales; family Gemmataceae; genus UBA969. The sequence continues at coordinate 2,118 of CAXNFS010000123.1, forward strand.
AATGGTTGATACCGAGTAAATCGAAGCTATCAGAACCAAGGTTGAAAGAAATCGTCGCATGGCAATTTTCCATAAAGATATTTTTTCCTATCCCGAACGAATAGAAATGTAGCAAACGGCTTGGAATCATCCAAGTCCACTTGCGCCATGATTGATCAAAACCAGCTTATTTTGAGTAGAAACCAAGTTCGTGAGTAAGGAAACGCCTTAAATTATCGTAAAAGGCAGGGTCTGGGCTGTGATGATGGTCTAAATCTTTCATCACATGAAAGAACTTTTTGGCACCGCAAGCATCATGAAGAATCTTGCCATGGGCGAAAGGCACCAGCCTATCTGCACTACCATGCGCAACAAAAAGCGGTGAAGTGGAAGCTTTTATATGTGTAACAGTATCGAGCTTGGTTCTAAGAAAAGAAGTTCCTGGCAGCCAGGGATAAAGCTTTTTGGCCATATCCTTGAAAGAAGTAAAAGCACTTACGAGGACAGTGCAGGCTGGGTTGAATGAAGCTGCAAGATTTGCAGCAATTGTGCCGCCAAGGGATCCACCATAAAAAATAAGATCGCGGGGCTTAAATCCTTGTTGAAGCAACCAATCAAGTGAAGCTTTGGAGGATGCGTAGCAACTTTGCTCGGAAGGCTTACCCAAGCTTTTACCATACCCAGGGTAATCAAAAATCAACACTCCCACATCGAGAAGTTGAAGCCATCGCTTAACCCCTTCGAACCTAAGGCTGAGATTTCCACCATTACCATGGCAGTATAAAACCGCTTTTTTGGGTTTACCTGCAGGAGGCGGAATCCACCAGGCGTGGATTTTATTGCCATCGCTTGCATGAAGCCAGAGTTCTTCAATGCCAAAGCCTTCGGGGGGAGAAATCCATTCCTTGGCTGCGGTTGTGGGCTTAAACAAAAAGAAATTTTCGACGAACTGAAACAAGGTTAATTATCCGGTGCTGGAACAGGGGGTTTCTTGGAAGTAAAAATGAGAATGAAAAATAAAGTAAGCCAGCAAGCGTAGGGCAAAAGATCGCCTGTCTTGGTGTAAAGACTGAAGCGTGAATCGATGGGAATTGCAGCAATAAGCATCCCTTGATTGGACTTGAATTTGTGCCAATCTGATACAGCAAGGGCTTTAGATTTTGGGCCGGGATAATTGATTTTCCAAATAAAGGTGTTGGCTTGATTCGTGGCTTCGGTGGATTCAGGTTTCAAAACTTTGCCGTTGCTATCGATCAAGGCGGAGATGCCCATGTTAACGCTACGAATAATTGCCCTGCGAGTTTCGATGGCTCTGAATCTTGAGATTGCCAAATGTTGCTCATGCTCTTCGCTGCCTTTAAACCAGCCATCGTTTGAGGTATTAATGAAGAAGTTTGGTTTGTTGCCTGAGTTAAAAAAGCCAAGAGGAATGGATGGGTCGGTATCTTCGTAACAGATAAGGGTGCCAAACTTGGATGATTTTTGTTTGTCTTGCCCGATTGGGAATTCGAGGATGGGGTACCCTGCCCCCGAAACGATACTGTATTCAAAATCATAGGGTGCAAAGTTCTTGAGCCAGGGGAAAACTTCTTTGAAGGGGATGAACTCGCCAAAGGGAACTCTGTGGATTTTGTCGTAGCGGGAAATTTTATTCTCATCATTCGAAACGAGAAGTGCTGAATTATACCTCTTGGTTCCTGAAGGTGTAAGTTCCTGCGAGTTCAGCCCTAATAATACCGAGGTGTTCCATCGTTTTCGTACCTCTTCTCCAAGTGTCTTCTGGATTTGAGTGATACGATTCCAGTCTGGAGGGACTTTTTCAGGTTTCATTTCGGGCGATATGGAATACCATTCGCGTGAATAACTTGTTTCGGGCCAAATGATAAGATCCGGGTTTGATGCGATGCTTGAATCCGAAAGCAGAAGGTACGGGTTAGTTGCGGCTTCAGCACTTAGTTGTTCATTGCGAATGTTTTGCTCAACATTGCCTTGAAGCGAGGCACAAACAGGGCCTGCTTCCCCAATCCCCTGGGAAGTTCGATAAGCCCCGTAGGTTAAAGTGAAAAGGATTAATAGCAGTACATAAACAGCTTGAGCTTTGAGGGTTTTGTTTTTTAAGCAGTGAAGAGATTCAGTTAAAAACCCATTAACCGAGGCGACGAGAAAAGAAACGCCATAGGCGCCAAACAGATCCGAAATTTGAATAATGAAAGGGTAATCATGCTGGGAATGTGCGAGGAGATACCAAGAAAAGCCGCCTAAAAAAGTGGCACGGAAATGTTCGAATGCAATCCAAATCAGGGGGAAAGAGAAAACCAAAGAGAGCTTCTTGAATTTCAAGGTAAGAAAAAGGGCTGAAACAAAAAACAGATTGCAGTAAATAGCCAGCCCTATCCAGGTGAAATACATCATTGGATCTGCAAGGCGCATCCATTGCAGTGCTGGAATGAAAAAGCATAAGCCGCAAACCGATGCAGATAATAATTTAATGCGCAATTGTACATTGGAGCGCATTACATAAAGCATGGGCACCATGGCGATCCACCCAAGAAACCCAAGGTTTGCTGGAAAAAAAGAGAGGTAAAGTATTATGCTAGAAAGAAATCCAAAACCTAAAGCCCACCCCTCGGCTTTAAGAATCAGGAAGGCATTTTGTAGGGTTGAGGCGGTCATATTTTAGATTGCTTTGGGTTAACGATCATAAAGAAGTAAGATTGAAAAAATCAGGTTCAGTAATTAGAACTTGGATCATATCGCCTGCTTTATGATTTGTAATACCTTCTTTGCAAAGTAAAAGAGCGTTGCATTCAGAAAGGCCTTTGAGGTCAGCAGAACCAAACCAAGTGCCCGGTTTTACCTTTGCCTGAAACTGATCAATAAAGATTTTAGCTGGAAAGCAAGTGTCGCGGTCGCTTTCATGATGAAACGAATCAGCAATAGGTAGAGCAAGAATTTTGGGTGATATATTTGTTTCGCCCTTGAGTGCAGCCAGCGCAGGTACAACAAAAAGATGGAAGCAGACGAAAACACTGCAGGGATTTCCTGGGAGTCCGAAAATTGGTTTTCCTTTGGCGGAGATAGCGAAAAGAAAGGGCTTCCCCGGTTTTAGATTAATCTTGTGGATGAGAATCTTTGCCCCTGATTCCTTCAATATTTCTGGAATAAGATCATACTTTCCTGCAGAAACACCACCACAAAATACGATCGCATCCGAACTTTCCGCTTCACTCAGGAGCGAATGAAGATTCTTTTTGCAATCTCCTGCAATCCCCAAATATTTCGGGAGCGCACCCGAAACGCCTGATAGTGCCACCAACATAGGGCCGTTGCTGTTTCTGATTTGCCCACCTTTGGGCTTCATGTTGGCTTCGACTAATTCAGTGCCTGTAGAAATGATTGCAACCCGGGGGGCAGGTTGAGCCATGACGGAGGTCTTGCCACAAGTTGCTAGAATTCCTGCGCGCTGAGGCGTTATTTTTGTGCCTGCTTTTAATAGCAATTCGCCTAGTTTATATTCTTTTCCCATCGGAAGAATATTCATGCCTTTTTTGCAGGTCATGCGTTGGAATTGAATGCGCATTCCCAGATGAATGCATTGCTCCTTGGCAATAACAGCATCCGCACCGTAAGGAATAGGCGCTCCTGTCATAATTTCGGAGGTTGTTTCTAAAGGGAATTCGATGGGGCCTTTGGCGTTGGCAGGGATTTCGCATCCAAGAGGCAGTTCCCAATTATGCTTTTCTAGGTCTTCTATTTTAACTGCAAATCCATCGACAATAGATTTGTCGAAGGGTGGACTGGCGAAGTCAGCATAAATATCTTCAGCAATGCAAGTTCCAAGCATGGTGGAAGAAGCAGGTGTAATTTCAGATCGCAAAGGGTTAATCTGCGCAAGAATGGTTTTAAGAGCTAAGTCGATATTGATCATTGTCAAACTCTGATAAAACTATTCGGTTTCATAATTCAAGTCGATGTTGATCATTGTCAAACTCTGATAAAACTATTCGGTATCATAATTTAAGTTTGGTGCCAACCATCGTTCTGCTTCAGCGATTGAAATATCTTTTCTGAGGGCGTAATTTTCAATTTGATCGCGGGTGAGCATATCGACAGCGAAGTATCGGGCTTCTTGGTGCCCAAAATAAAGCCCACTTACGGAAGCCCCGGGAAACATTGCAAAGCTTTCGGTAAGGATCATCCCGGTGTTTTTTTCTGCATCAAGAAGATTCCACAGAGTTGCTTTTTCGGTATGATCCGGGCAACTAGGATACCCATAAGCTGGGCGAATCCCCTGATATTTTTCATCGATCATATCTTCGTTGGAATGTTTTTCGAGCAGGCCGAAACCCCAGTCCTGCCTTGCCTTGTAGTGCATGCATTCCGCAAAGGCCTCTGCACACCTATCTGCCAAGGCTTTTACCAAAATCGAAGAATAATCATCTACAAGATGTTTGGCGAAATAGTCGGCAAACTCATCCGCGCCCTCGCCTGCTGTTACCGCAAAAGCACCAATATAATCTGCTTTTCCAGAACTTAGTGGCGCTATGTAATCTGCAAGGCTTTTGAAATTCTCCTGCCCTTCCCTTTCCCATTGCTGCCTGAGCATCGGGAACCGGTACTTTACTTTCTTGCGTGATTCATCTTCGAAAACAAGGATATCATCGCCATCGGAGTTAGCCGGGAAAAACCCGTACACGCCGTGCGCTCTTACCTTATCTTCTTTGATCATCCTTTGAAGTAATTCATTTCCTAAGTCGAAAAGTTCTCTGGCTTGTTTCCCTGTTTCTGGATCGTTGAATATAAACGGGTGCTTGCCTTTGAGTTCCCAGGATGCGAAGAAAGGCGACCAATCAATGAACGGAATTAATTCTTTAAGTGGGAAGTTACGCAGCACCTTGATGCCAGTGAAGCTAGGCTTGCCTGGAATGGGTTTTTCCCAATCGATTTGGAACCTGCGTTTGAAGGCTTCGCTGTAAGGAACCAATTTGCGTTCCTTCTTCTTGGCAAAATTAGTCCGCTCGCGGTCTTGGGTTTTTCGATTGTCTTCATCGAGCAACTTTTTGGTTTCTGGCTTCAATAGCTTTTCTACCACGCCTACACTTTTCGATGCATCCTTAACATGGATTACGGTTTGGTGATAGCAGTTTGCTATCTTAACAGCAGTATGCTTGGAGCTAGTGGTTGCGCCACCAATTAAAAGTGGTATCTGGAATCCCTGTCTTTCCATCTCCTTGGCGACATAAACCATTTCACCTAAAGATGGCGTGATGAGTCCGGAGAGGCCGATCATATCAACATTAAGAAGTTTGGCTTGCTCAAGGATTTTTTCGCAAGAAACCATTACTCCCAAATCAATGGTTTCGAAATCGTTGCAGTTTAATACCACCGCAACAATATTTTTACCGATGTCATGTACATCGCCTTTTACCGTTGCAATAAGCACTTTTCCACGGGATTTATGAACATTCCCCGAGGCGAGTTTCTCCGCAGTCATCGCAGGTTCAAGGTATGCAACCGCCTTTTTCATGACTCGTGCACTTTTTACAACCTGAGGTAAAAACATTTTTCCCGAACCAAACAAATCTCCCACGATGTTCATACCATCCATCAACGGGCCTTCGATGATATGCAATGGTCGCTCGTAAAGTTTTCTACATTCCTCAACATCTTGATCAATGTAATCTACGATGCCATGAATGAGCGCATGCTTGAGCCTTTCCTTGACATTGGTTTCTCGCCATGCAAGTTCTTTAACTTCGGATTTATCTTTCTTGCCCAAAGTTTTTGCGAAATCGACCAAGCGTTCGGTGGCATCTGGCCTTCGATTAAGCAGAACATCTTCAACTCTTTCAAGAAGATCCTTGGGGATATCTTCGTAGACTTGTAGTTGCCCGGCATTAACAATACCCATGTCTAGGCCCGCTTTGATGGCATGATAAAGAAATGCGCTGTTCATCGATTCGCGCACGATTTCAAAATCCTTGCCCCTGAAAGCAAACGAAACATTGCTTACCCCACCACTGGTTTTGGTCAGTGGTAAAAGCTTTTTCAGCCTTCGAACTGCATCAAAAAATTCTACCGCATAGTTGGAATGCTCCTCCATTCCAGTACCAACAGTAAGGATGTTGGTGTCGAAAATGATGTCGGTGGGATCGTACCCAGCTTTTTCGGTAAGCAGTTTGTAAGCCCGCTGGCAGATGCGAACTTTTTCATCCGCGGTAACCGCCTGCCCTTGCTCATCAAAAGCCATTACTACGACAGCAGCGCCATAATTGTGAATGATTTTTGCCTGTTCAAGAAACTTTTCTTCGCCTTCCTTTAGGCTTATTGAATTGACAATCCCCTTCCCCTGAAGGCATTTAAGGCCAGCTTCTATCACTGCGAAGTTCGAACTATCGACCATGATTGGCACTTCGGTGATATCAGGTTCTGATCCTAGTTGGTTGAGGAACTGAGTCATGGCTTTTTCGCCATCGATCAATCCTTCATC
>CAXNFS010000124.1:0-8570 GCA_964201235.1 Gemmataceae bacterium
TTGGCTTAATATTGGCACAGGAAATAGCAACAATGTCGGAACGATTCTACACCAGTTTGGAAATAACCTTGGGAACTATGGAGTTGCGGGGCCCCGAGGCTCACCATCTTGCCGTTGTTTCCAGGATTGCCCCAGGCAGCATGATTGCCTTATTCTCCGGTGATGGCAGAGAATATTCGGCAGAGGTTCTTGAAGCCAAAAAAAATCGTGTGCTCTTGGATGTTAAATCGGTTGCTGAAGTTTGCCGCGAGCCCAAGGTAAAACTCACTATTTTTGCATCTATTCCTAAGGCACAGCGATGCGATTTTCTTATCGAAAAACTCACAGAGATAGGCGTTTTTCGCTTTGTTCCACTTGATTGTGAATATTCGGTAGTTAAGGCTAAGCAGATTAATACCGATAAATTGCGTCGCAGTGTTATCGAGGCTAGTAAACAATGCCTTCGAAATAGGTTCATGGAAATTTCTGAGCCAATCAGCTTTGCGGAATCTGTACAAAACATTGAAGAATCAGAATTGAATCTGTTTGCAAATCTTGAAGAGAATCCTGCTGGTAAAATTGTGCGAGGCGCATTAGATAAAGTGAATATCTGGATTGGCCCAGAGGGTGGGTTTTCTCCAGCCGAGGTAAAGTTGGCTTTAGAAAAAGGGCTTAAAATTATCTGCGTCGGTAAAACTATCTTAAGAGTAGAAACCGCTGCAGTAGTTTTGGCAGGGCTCGCAATTCATAGTAGTTAGGAGTTAATAGTTGCTGGCTTTTTCGCAATAATCGACCATGGTGGCAACTTCGGTTCGCAAATCTTTACGGTGTACAATTCGATCAACAAACCCATGTTGCATTAAAAATTCGCTGGTTTGGAAACCTTCTGGTAGTTCTAGCCGAACGGTGTTCCAGATTGTGCGCTTACCTGCAAAGCCAATCAGTGCGCCTGGTTCTGCAATAATAATATCGCCCTGAAATGCAAAACTAGCAGCAACGCCGCCCATCGTGGGGTTGGTTAAGACGCTGATATACAAGCAACCTGCTTGGTGATGCCTCCCTAGGGCTGCAGAAACTTTGGCCATTTGCATCAAAGAAAGAATGCCTTCCTGCATGCGTGCACCGCCACCAGAGCCGCTGACGAAAATCAGTGGGAGTTTTAAACGGGTTGCTTCTTCAGCTGCCCTGCAAAGCTTTTCACCCACCACAGATCCCATCGAGCCTGCCATGAATGCGAAGTCGGTAATTCCAACTACGACTGGCCTGCCGCGAATAAAGCCTCGGCCTACCGCCGCTGCATCTAAAAGCGAGGTTTTTGCCTGTTCCGATAAAATTCTTTCTTTGTAAGGGATGCGATCTTTAAATCCTAGTGGGTCGCAAGGGCGCAGATCTCGAAACCATTCTTCGAAACTATCTTCGTCTAATAGTTGGTCGATTCGTTCTTTAGTCGGCATGTAGAAGTGGTAATCGCATTCGGGGCAAATATTGAATTTGTTTTCCGCTTCTTTGCGAAAAATGCTGGCTTTACAACCTGGGCAGCGAAGCCAAAGGCCTTCTGGAACCCCTCTTTTAGGTCTGCCTGACAATGCGCTTGGCTGGTTTACATCACCCGGATTCATAACTTGAGATTCCTACAACCTTGGTTATTTCTTTTGCGACCACTGATTAATGTTAATCATACTCAATTAAGCTTTTTCAGCAAAGATCGCATAGCGACCCGGGAGATCCTAGTGCAAGACGAGGGCAAAATCGAATGAAAAGTTAAAATAAAGGTCGCTTTCATTGTTTTTAAGCTTCTTTTTTCAAATATTATGGGTTAATTAACAAATTCTGCAGATATTGCTCTTCACAGGGCAAACAAATATCACTAAAGTGATAATGATTATGATATTTAGTTGTTTGGGGCTTGTTTATTTCAATGAAAAGGTTCAATTTCGAATTCTTGTTTTCGGGTACGAATGCTGCTTATTTTGGCGGTTTTGTTGCTTTTTCTCTCTTATTCTTAGCGATTCAACCCATCCAGAAACGCGCTGTTTCTACAACTCTCGAACTGCTTCATGTTTCTTTCGATCCCACTCGTGAAGTTATTCATGAAATTAACGAGGCCTTTGTTCTAGATTGGCAAAAATTTAAAGGCGGGAAGGTTCAGATTTTTCAGTCTCATGGAGGGTCTGGCAGTCAGGCGCGCTCCATTGCTGATGGTTTGCCTGCTGATATCGCTTCTTTCGCACTTTTTACCGATATGGAAGCCATTGCTAAGAAAAAACTTCTGCACTCTGGTTGGGAAAAAATGAAAGGCGTGGTTTCTCCTCCATGGGGAACTGCGATTGTTTTTCTTGTTCGTAAAGGTAATCCCAAAAAGATCATGGATTGGAATGATTTGGTTCAGCCAGGCATGGGCATTATTACTCCTAATCCAAAGATATCGGGCAATGGTAGATTGGTTTTCCTTAGCGCTTGGGGTTATATGTTGGAAAAGGGCCGTTCAGAATCTGAGGCTCGCGAATTTCTTAAAAACATCTACAAAAATGTCCCCGTGATGGATGGCTCTGCACGGGCTTCTCAAGTCACCTTTTTTCAAAAGAAAATCGGAGATGTTCAGCTTTCTTTTGAAAGCGAAGCGCTCATGGCTGTCAAGGAATCCGAGGGCCAGCTCGAAATTGTCTACCCTTCCATAAGCATCAAGGTCGATCCCCCAATTGCTGTTGTAGATGCTAATGTAGATTCCAAGGGCACCAGAGATCTTGCTGAAATCTATCTTAACTTTTATTACGGTACTGAGGCCCAGCGTATCATTGCGACTAATGGCTACCGACCTTCCGATCCATCGATTGCCAAAGAATTTGAATCCAAGTTTCCACCCATGAAGCTTTTTGACCTTAGTGTGGTCGGAAATTCGTGGGCTGAAGTTCAGTCGGGTTTTTTTGGTGAAGATGGTATATTCGATCAGGTGTTTAAAGCCATCCGCAATGAAGGCAAGCGCTAGTTTTGACAGCCGTTTTTTTTAGAGACGAGTTTGGTGGCTTTTATGAAACCCAGCAAAGGTAGTCCACTTCCGGGCCTTAGTTTAAGCCTTGGGTACTCTGTTACTTACCTTAGCTTGCTCGTGCTTATTCCGCTTTCAGCTTGTTTCATCAAAGCAGCATCTCTTTCCCCTGCCGAGTTTTGGAACATCGTTTGGAGCGAAAGAACCCGAGCCGCTTATTCCCTTACCTTCACCACTGCTTTTCTTGCTGCACTTATCAATGCCGTGATCGGGTTTCTCGTTGCCTGGGTTCTTGTTCGTTATGAATTCCCCTTCAAGCGATTTGTAGATGCCATGATCGATCTTCCATTGGCGCTTCCCACTGCAGTTGCAGGCTTGGTGTACTCGAGCCTTTATGTAGAAAGTGGCTGGCTAGGTCAGTATCTTGTGCCTCTTGGAATCAATGCTGCATATACAAAATTCGCTATTGTCTGGGTTCTTGTTTTTACTGGATTTCCGTTTGTGGTTCGTACCGTGCAACCCGTGTTAGAAGAGATCGAGCCCGAAGTCGAAGAAGCTGCATCTATATTGGGTGCTAGTCGCCTTCAGATTTTTTTGCGCATTTTGTTGCCCACGGTTTTTCCTGCAATACTCTCTGGATTTGCCCAGGCGTTTGCAAGAGGTTTGGGTGAGTATGGCTCGGTTATATTTGTTTCCAGTAATATCCCCTACAAAACAGAACTTGCGCCTGTTCTTATCGTGACCCGGTTGGAAGAAATGGCTTTCCCAGAAGCCACCGCCATTGCAACTATATTGTTGATTGCTTCGTTTCTTCTCCTCGCTTTCATCAACACCATTGAAATCTGGAGCAAGCGCCTTGGCAAATAATCCGACTAACATTGTTCCATTGAAAAAGAAAAGGCCCGAAGATCCTCTTTGGCTTCGATACCTCCTTACCATTCTTGCTTTGGGTGTCGTGACCCTTATCATCGGCATACCTGTATTCCATGTCTTTTTCAGAGCGTTTGAAAAAGGGCCCATAGTCTATCTCGATAACCTTTTTGGTAATCCCAATACCAGGCATTCCATTCTCCTAACTCTTTCTATTGCACCAAGGGTTGTTTTTCTTAGCGTTATCTTTGGCGTTGCTGCTGCTTGGGCTATTGCTCGTTTTCGCTTCCCCGGTAGAACCATTCTTCTAACTCTCATGGATTTGCCACTTGCTGTTTCGCCAGTTGTTGCGGGGCTTGTTTTTGTTTTAATGTTTGGCATGCAGGGGTGGATGGGTGATTGGCTTTCAAAGAATAATATGCAAATTCTATTTGGTACCCCTGCCCTGGTGCTTGCAACTTGCTTTGTAACTCTTCCTTATGTTGTTCGCGAACTTATCCCTGTGCTTGAAGCTTATGGCGAAGAAGAAGAACTTGCCGCGGTGAGTTTGGGTGCGAATGGTTGGCAGATGTTCTGGCGCATTACCGTGCCCAACATACGCCTTGCGCTTGTTTATGGAATCATTCTTTGCAATGCCCGTGCGATGGGAGAGTTTGGTGCGGTCTATGTTGTTTCGGGAAGGATTTCCGGCTTAAACGATACCATGCCATTGCGTGTTGAAAAGTTGTTTCAGGAATACGATATGCCCGCAGCATTTGCACTTGCTTCGGTGCTTACCTTCTTGGCGTTGATCACCCTCGGGGTTAAAACTTATCTTGAAAAGAATATGGTGCATCAGCAATCCGATGCGGGGGAAAAGTCATGAGCATTTCTGTTAAAAATGTCAGTAAAAAGTTTGGCGGCTTCAACGCACTTGATAAAGTCAGTCTTCATATTCCAGATGGCAACTTAGTCGCATTACTTGGCCCTTCAGGTTCTGGTAAAACAACTCTGCTTCGAATCATCGCTGGCCTTGAAAACCCCGATGAAGGCTCGGTGCTTTATCGGGATGAAGAAATTACTTCAAAATCCGCCAAGGATCGCAATGTTGGTTTTGTCTTTCAGCATTACGCGTTGTTTAGGCATCTCACCGTTTTTGATAACATCGGCTTTGGTTTGAGTGTACGGGGTGTTGCGAAAGATAAAATATCCTTGCGGGTCAAAGAATTACTCCACCTCATCCGGCTTGAAGGGCTTGAAAACAGGTACCCTTCCCAGCTTTCAGGTGGACAAAGGCAGCGTGTTGCCCTTGCCCGTGCACTTGCCGCACAACCTAAAGTACTTTTACTGGATGAACCCTTTGGCGCTCTCGATGCCAAGGTTCGTTTAGAATTGCGCGAATGGCTCCGCAGGCTTCATGACGAAATCCATGTCACCAGCGTTTTTGTAACTCATGATCAGGAAGAAGCTTTTGCAGTTGCAGATACTGTTGTCGTTATGCGCAGTGGAAAAATCGAACAAATTGGTACCCCCACCGAAGTATTTGAAAACCCAGCCAATGCCTTCGTTATGGATTTTCTCGGGCAGGTAAATGTGTTTGAAGGCATCATTGCAGATGGCTTACCAAAAATAACAGGTTATAGTGCTTTAAAAGGCCCGCCCCAAAAAGATTTCTGTTCCAATACTATTTATGTAAGGCCCTACGAGCTTGATATAGAAATCTCCCCTTCCGCAAGTGATTCTCTCCCTGCCAAGGTGTTTCACATTAATCCTGCAGGCCCAGTAGTTAGGATTCATCTTCAAGATTTGGACTCCACAGCCCGTGTGTTTGTTGAGGTTAACTTTGCGAAATTCAAAGAGCTTAATGTAGCTGCAGGGCAAGTCGTTTATATTCAACCAAAACGACTCCGAATATTTGCTCCCGATTACATGATCTGATCTTTGGTCTTTTGTTTTTCTATTACTTTTTCTTTTGCTCTCTTTTTCTTTCTTTTTCTTCCCCCAACTCCCAACCCTCTTCCCTCTTACTGTTATTCCAACCATTTCTCTTTTTCTTCCCCCTACTCCCAACCCTCTTCCCTCCGGGAAAAGGGCCCTTCGCTTCGCTAGCCCGGGTTTCTATCCTCCTCCATTGCTTTTGCAACTTTCGTCTTATTGAGCGGCGGATGTAAATCCGCTGGTGCTCGCCCCATGCCTTTTTCTTATCCTTCCTTTTACTTTCGATTGATTGATATGGGGTTAGTTTAAAGACAGAGGAGTTGCGATGGGGAAGCCCCACTGCAACTCCTCCATTTGCAACTTTAGATTTTGCACCTAAGGGGTGCTATTGCCGTCGTTAATCTTCTGCTTCTGCTTGTTCTTATTTCCGTGTAATTCCGTGTTAATCCGTGGCAAATCTTATGCTTATTCTTGTTCTTCCTTCCGTGGCTTTTTCTTCACAATAAAACAAATTGTGCTCTTTTTTTAAATAAGTACCTTAATTCCATCATTAAAAACCACCAAGGTAGGATTAGGTAGATTAGGGTAAACAGGGTGAAATTTAGGGCCGAGCCTATTGACACTTTTAATTTATGCTTTAGCATTAAAGTAGGCACAAAAAGTCTCATGACAACTTTGGTTTTAAGCCGATCTTTAGCAACTGCGCTCAAGTTTCTTTATGTTTGGTGATCCTTGATTGGAAGTTTAAGAATGAGTAATTTTCTTAGGCATATATTTAAACGCCTGACGACTTCAAAAAGTAGGCCAAGCCATTTTCTTCGCCCTCCCCAACTCACTTATCTTGAAACAAGAATCAACCCTGCTCCTATCACAGTGAACACGCTACAAGATACATCTGCTACTGACGCCTTTACTTCTTTGAGAGAAGCAATTGATTTGGCCAACGCCACCACAGGCGCTGATACCATTGTTTTTGCTTCCTCACTCTTCACCAATGGGCCAGCAACAATCTCTTTGACCGGCGTACTTCCCGCCATTGCAATTGCTACTTCCGCAGGTACCCTTACCATTACTGGCCCTGGGGCAAATACCCTTAACATCAGTGGTAACAATGGTAATTTTAGTGTTTTCTCTATCGTTAGCTTAGGCAATCTTTCTATCTCTGGCGTGACTGTATCCGGGGCAAATACTTCCGGCTTTGGCGGGGCCTTTAATAACGCAGGTGTTCTCGCAATCTCTACTTCAACGATCTCAGGCAATTCTGCAATTGCTGGCGGTGGCATTTTTAACCAAGGTACCGCACTTACTATTTCCGATTCTACGATTTCAGGAAATTTCGCCTCGGCATATGGCGGTGGTATCAATAACTTCAATGGAGGCACCATCTCCGTTTCTAATTCCACGATTTCAAACAATAGCGCAACCAACGGCGGTGGTGGTGGTATTATCAATACCAATTCTACTCTGACTGTTTTAAACTCGACCATTTATGGTAATACCACCCTAGGAAATGGAGGGGGGGTATTAAACTTCTCAGGTTCATCGACTCTTAGTGTCATCAATTCCACCCTCTCTGGCAATTCTGCAACATCTGGGGGTGGCATACAAAACAACGCTACTATTAATAACCTTGTCAACACCATCATCGCTAATAGCACCAGCGGTGGCGATTTTGTTGGTAATGCACCAACGGTATCATCAACCAACAACCTAATCACAAATGGTTCATTAACCGGAGCTGCCACGGTAACCGGCGCGCAGATCAACCTTGGTCCCCTGCAAAATAACGGTGGCCCCACCCTTACCATGGCCCTCGGTGCTGGCAGTGTAGCTATTAAAACTGCCGCAGGCACTGGCACAGATCAGCGTGGTATCAATCGCACCACCAATGATATCGGTGCGTATTCCTTCGGTATTCAAGTTATCAATACTGCACCTTCCGGCACAGGATCCCTTGATGCAGCGATTACCCAGGCCAACACAACCCCCGGTAATGATCAAATTAGCTTTAACTTAACTGGTTCTAGCCCTTACACCATTACCCTTGCTGGCGCATTACCCACTATTTTAGATGCCACGGCAACAGCTTCCGGCACTGGTGGAACAGGCACTACTGTTGGCACTGTAACCATCACTGGCCTTGGCGCTTCTTTGCTTACCATTGATGGAAGCCTAGGTGGCTTTAGTATCTTCAACATCGCTTCTGGTGGTAATCTAAGCATCTCAGGCGTTACTGTTTCCGGGGCAAATATTTCTTCTGGTAATGGCGGGGGCTTTAATAACTCCGGCACCCTCACCGTTTCCAATTCCATTATTTCAGGCAATACAGCAACCAACAATGGCGGCGGCATCTACAACAACAGCGGCGGCACCCTCACCGTCTCAAATTCCACCATCTCGGGCAATATTGCTGGATCCTTTGGTGGCGGGATCGATAATAATGGAAGCCTCACTGTTTCCAATTCTATACTCTCAGGCAATACTTCAAAATATGGCGGCGGCATTAAAAACTCTGGCATAGCTACGGTATCCAATTCCACCCTTTCTGGTAATAACTCAAGTTTTGGTGGTGGCATTTATAACCGCGACTTTGGTGGTAACCTCACCGTCATTAATACAACCCTCTCAGGAAATTCCGCAACTAATTCGGGTGGTGGCATCTTTAACTCAGGTACGGCTGCGGTTTCTAATTCCACCCTCTCGGGAAATACCGCAACCACTCTTGGCGGTGGCCTTTATAATCTTGGCACCGGCACCCTCACTAATTCTACTCTCTTTGGAAATTCTGCATCTTTTGGTGGCGGTATCAGGAATCAGT
>CAXNFS010000125.1:0-8569 GCA_964201235.1 Gemmataceae bacterium
TCACATTGGATTGGCTTAAAACGCTTCCGTATGTTCAACCAGA
The DNA here is from genome assembly GCA_964201235.1 of Gemmataceae bacterium. Taxonomy (GTDB): domain Bacteria; phylum Planctomycetota; class Planctomycetia; order Gemmatales; family Gemmataceae; genus UBA969. The sequence goes on from CAXNFS010000125.1 coordinate 44, forward strand.
CAAGATAGGTTTTTATGGGCTAAGTTATGGTGGGAAAACAGCAATGCGCGTCCCTGCAATTCTAAAGGATTATTGCCTTTCAATTTGTTCCGGGGATTTTAATGAATGGGTGGGTAAAAATGTGCTTATTGATTACCCGGGAAGCTACATGTGGACCTATGAATACGAGATGTATGAGTTTAATTTGGGTCAAACTTTTAATTATGCAGAAATGGCAATGTTGATAGCACCCCGACCTTTCATGGTGGAACGAGGGCATTCGGATGGTGTTGGGATCGATGAGATGGTTGGGTGGGAGTATGCAAAAGTACGAAGGTTTTACGCTTTTTTGGGTATTCCTGAGAAAACTGAAATTGAATTTTTTAAAGGTGGGCATGAAATAAACTCCAAAGATACTTTCGCGTTTTTGAAAAAGCACCTCGGATGGCCAAAATCAGACTGATTTATATCCTTCGCCCTTATATATTAAATTTAATGTTTGATTCGGCCCGGTGATGAAACTGGCAGACATGCAGGTCTTAGAAGCCTGTCCCGCAAGGGGTGCGGGTTCAAATCCCGCCCGGGCCACTTTTTACTTTTATGGTTGATGTATTCCTATGAATCTTGATCAATATTTTGATAAAATCCGTTTCCCTTTATCGACAGTTCCCGGATTGGCTCAGAATGAACAGTTTAATGCGGATGCTGAATCCTATGACTTTCTTGTTGAACAAAAAGAAAAAGGCATCACCTTAACCGAAGAGCAATTGCGCCTTTGGGATGAATTTGAAATTAAGATCCCCCATTTATTCAGGTTAAGCACTGAATTTTGGGCTTCGAGCCATCCCTAATTATCCCTGACATATCTTGTAGAACATTCTCCTATTCAAGGATTTACAGGCAATTTAAAAACTTTTATGACCAATCTTTCTTTGAATTTGCATTCTTCTCTGCCTGTTTTAATCACCGGAGTTTCTGGCGTTCCTGGATTTAATTTTTTTGTGCATATGCGCCAAAAATATGGGGATTCTGTTATTGGAATTCGCCCTAAAGATACTTGGCGCATGAAAAGCGATGGGATTATAGGCGTTAATCCTGATGATTCTTCTGGAATGCTCGAACTTTTTGATAAACATAAATTTAAAACAGTATTAAATGCAACAGGTAGTTGTGCCCTTAAAGCTTGTGAATTAAATCAAGACTTAGCCTATAAATCCAATGTTTTTAGTGCCCAGGTTATTGCCAAACTTGCCACACAGTTTAATTCTAGGCTTGTTCATATTTCTTCGGATCTTGTTTTTTCAGGGGACTCGGGCGAAGGAAATTATCTCGAAGATTCACCTGTTGATCCTGTAACCATGTACGGGAAAACCATGGTGGAAGGCGAAAAAGCGATCTTTTCCATAAATCCAAATGCAGCCATTCTTAGAATTTCACTACCTATGGGGCCTAGTTTTAGTGGCCATGCCGGAGCGATTGATTGGATAACCTCCCGTTTCAAAATGAATAAACCTGCGACACTTTATTATGATGAATTTCGGTCACCAACCTATGTAGAAGATATGAATGAAGTATTTGAGTTATTTCTTTCAGAGAGTTATAGCGGTATTTATCATTTTGGAGGCCCTAAAAACCTCTCGCTCTATCAAATTGGGCAGATAATCAATAAAGCTGGCGGATTTGATCCAAATCTTTTACAAGGATGCCCAAGGCACGAAGCTGGCCCCATTCCTCCCCGTGCCGGAAATGTAACGATGATTAGTGAAAAGCTTATTAAAATCCTTGGTTTACATCGTATTAAGCCTTGGCCTTTTAAATCCCATCTCATTCCGGGCGATATGCAATGGCATCATAAACGGGAACCTGAATTTGATTATTCAAAAACCCATTTGCATGAAAATCTTTACAGACATACATGGGAAGTTCCAAGCCCCTCGGAGTACTATATCCAAGCTAAATTTCGCGGAAATCATTAATTCAGCAATCCATTTTCGTCTTCCCCTAGGGTGTTACCCAAGAATTCCTACAATTTACTCTGGGAGGATTTAGCATGCAGGTGCTTCACTTTGACTGTTTCAGTGGTATCAGTGGAGATATGGTTTTAGGCGCCCTTGTTGATCTTGGCGTGCCCGAGGAAGTTATTTGCTTAGCCATTGATTCTTTGAACATCAATGTAAAAATCAGCTTTGAAAAAATCCGCAAAAACGGTTTTGCAGCTACTTACGCCATGGTCGATGCACCAATCGAAAACAAACATCGCTACCTTCATCAAATTGAAAAGATCATCAGCGACAGCGGGCTTACACACGATCAAAAAAATCTATCCCTTAAAATCTTCCACCGGCTCGCCAAGGCCGAAGCTCATGCCCATGGAATATCCATGGATAAGGTTCATTTTCATGAGGTTGGCGCAGCGGATAGTATTGCCGATATCGTTGCAGCGGCCGTTGGATTCTGTTGGCTTAAAATTGATAAGTTCACCTCCAGATCTGTTCCAACAGGCCATGGGACAGTCAAATGTGAACATGGAGTTATGCCTATTCCAACCCCTGGAACCACTGCGTTGCTCGAAGGTGCACCGGTTGCAAATGTCAACATTGGAAAAGAATTAACGACGCCCACAGGGGCAGCAATCTTAACTGCCGTGGTTACCGAATGGATAGAATCGCCTCACATGATAATTCAAAAGGTGGGATGCGGGGCAGGCACGATGGATTTGCAAACTCAACCTAACATGCTGAGATTATTTTTGGGAAATACCGCAGATATAAATAGCGAAGACACCGTATGGGTATTAGAAACAAACTTGGATGATATTAGTGCAGAGCATGTTGCATTTTGCACAGAATCATTAATGCAGGCAGGCGCATTAGATGTGTATACTGTTCCGATAACGATGAAAAAAGGCCGGGCCGGTGTGATTTTAAGTGTCATTTGTATTGCTGAAATGATTGATGCTTTGCAAATGATTGTATTTCGTGAAACAGCAACGATGGGAATAAGAAAATATCAGGTAAATCGAACCAAACTTCAGCGGGAATCTGTTGTTATTCAAACTAAATATGGACCAGTGGCAGCAAAAAAAGGTTGGATTGAAAACAAATTGAATGTTATTACACCTGAATTTGAAGATTGTGCTCGAGTTGCTCGAACCCATAATATACCTCTTCGAGAAGTTTACGCAGAAGTCATAAGGAATGCTTCTGTTTAAAAGTTCCAGTAAGTAAGAAAGAAAAGTCCAATGCCAAGCAGTAACGAAATTCGTCAACAATTCATTGACTTCTTTGCTAAAAAACATGGCCACACTTTTGTGCCATCCAGTGCGGTGGTACCTTTTGATGATCCAACACTGCTATTTACAAATGCAGGGATGAACCAATTTAAGGATGTATTTCTTGGGACAGGTTCGCGGCCTTTTAAACGAGCAGCAAATACGCAAAAATGCATTCGCGCTGGCGGAAAACATAACGACCTTGATGATGTTGGTAAAGACACCTACCATCACACCTTTTTTGAGATGCTTGGGAATTGGTCTTTCGGGGATTACTTTAAAAAAGAGGCCATTCGTTGGGCGTGGGAATTACTCACTGAAGTTTGGGGCCTAGATAAAAGCAGACTTCATGTTACTGTTTTCGAAGGTGATCCAAAAAACAATCTGGGGGCCGATGAAGAGGCTGCTCATTTTTGGCGCACGGAAACATCTGTTCCACACAACCATATTCATCTGGGAAATAAAAAAGACAACTTCTGGGAGATGGGCGATACCGGCCCTTGTGGCCCTTGCACAGAAATCCATATCGATTTGACCCCAGATAAATCTGGTGCTCATTTGGTTAACCAAAGTTCTGCCCAATGCATTGAAATATGGAATCTTGTATTTATCCAATTTAATCGCAATGCGGATGGTTCACTTACTCCACTTCCTGCGAAACATGTCGATACAGGTATGGGTTTCGAACGTGTTACTGCTGTTTTGCAAGGTAAAAACAGCAATTATGATACCGACATTTTTACACCAATCTTTGATGCCATTCGCGATATAAGTGGGGCTAACCCTTACTCAGGTATTTTGGAAAATCACAACGATATTGCTTATCGCGTTATCGCCGATCATATCCGCACACTTACTTTCGCAATTTCTGATGGCGGAGTACCCAGCAACGAAAAACGCGGTTATGTTCTTCGAAGTGTATTACGCAGAGCTGAACGGTACGGCAGGCAGTACCTCGGTTTCAAAGAACCGTTTCTTTACAAACTTTGCGCCATAGTGGTGCAAACAATGGGTGATGTGTTTCCAGAACTTAAGGCGAAACCAGAAGCGGTTGCAAAAATCATTCATGAAGAAGAAGAGGCATTTCTTCGAACCATGGAACGCGGGATGAAACTGTTCCAAGAGGTTGCGGATCGAACTATAAGTGCAGGAAGTAAAATAATTCCAGCTTCAGATGTTTTTGATCTTCACACCACCTATGGTTTCTTTGCAGATATTACTGCGCAAATGGCCAGTGAAGTTGGGTTGACCATTGATTTCAATGGCTATCAAACTTTGCTTGAGAAGTTCAAAGTAGAATCTGGCAAAGATCGAAAGACATTTATTATTAGTGCTGTAAATGGTGAAATCCCGCATTGTGATGAAGCTCCAAAATTTCTAGGAACCCAATCTAACGCAAAGGTTCTTGGTTGGATCGACAACAACACCGTTCACAATACTGGTGCTCTTAAAGGCGAATTGGAAGTAGCCTTACTTCTTGATAAAAGCTGCTTTTATGCTGAACAAGGCGGGCAGGTAGGTGATAGTGGGGTAATCAAAACTGCTTCCGGAACATTCAAAGTTGAAAATACAATGAAGTTGGGTGCAGGGGTTCTTCATGTTGGAAAGTTAGATTCTGGCTCTATTACAATTGGGCAGGAAGCAAAATTGTTTGTTGATTCGAGAAGGGAAGACATTAAGCGTAATCATACTTCAACTCATTTGCTTAACCTTGCATTGCGCCAAGTTCTTGGGACCCATATTGATCAAAAAGGATCATTGGTGGATGAAGACAAAACGCGATTTGATTTTTCTCACTCTCAAGCAATCACAAAAGACGAAATAAGAAAAATCGAAAACATTGTTAATGAAATTATTCAGGATGATATTGTGGTTGATTGTAGAGTTATGCCTTTGGATGAAGCGAAAAAAATTCCAGGGGTTCGGGCTGTGTTCGGGGAAAAATACCCCGACCCTGTTCGTGTGGTTTCAGTTGTAAAAAACGATGATCCTAACTTCAATAGCTCGGTTGAATTCTGCGGTGGAACTCACCTTGAGCGAACTTCTCAGGCAGGGATGTTTAAAATTATTGGGCAAGAATCTGTAGGCAAAGGTGTGCGCAGATTAACAGCAATCACCGGTAAAGGCGCATGGCTTGAATTTCAAAAGAACTCTTCAACTATCGAAGCAATCGCTGAAAAACTTGGTTGCAATACAGTAAATGCTCTAGAGAAAATTACCTCCCTTCAGGAAGAATTAAAAACCATTAAAGCTCAGGTTAAGCAAGGGCAGGGCAATGATTTAGTTGCAGCTATGGATAAATTGCTGGAAGGTGCGATCAGCAAAGGATCAAGCAAAATTATTACGGGTGAAATTCCTGCAGGGCCAGTTGATCAGATTAGGCAGCATTTGGATCGCATCCGGCAAAAAGCTGGTTCATGCGTTGCAGTGGTTATCTGGGTTGATGAAGGTAAAGTCGGTTTGATGAGTGCGGTAAGTGATGATCTTCAAAAAGCTGGAATCGAAGCTGGAAAAATCATCGCAGAGATTGCGCCCATAGTGGATGGCAAGGGTGGTGGCCCCAAGGGGATGGCACAAGCAGGTGGCAAGAATCCCGCCAAGGTTTCTGAGGCACTTGTAAAAGCTAAAGAAATCATCCTTTCCAAAATCTCTTAGAGAAAGACTTTTATGATTGATAATGGAGGGGCCGATCTAACTCCAACTTTGCGCACTGCAATCACTTTGCTAGAGGCGGGGCAACCCGATCAAGCGGTTTCGAGTGCGCATTTTCATGCAGACAAAATGATGCGTTTGCATGGTGTTGATTCTGAACAAGTTCTCGAGGCCCTCAAAGAACATGGGTGGGTTCTTTGGTGGACTGGCGAACAAGATCGATCCATAACTAAATTCAAACAGGCATGTGCACTAGCTGAAAAAATATCGACGCCTGAAATTCATCTTACTTTGGTAACTCAACTGGCGTTGTTGATTGCGCAAACCGGACAAATAGAGCCAGCCCGTAAAGAACTGCTTAAATGCTGCAAGCTGGAAATCACCCCCGAAGACCAATGCAGGTTGTTTTATCATCTTGCCCAATTCAGCCTTTATCTAGGCGATATTGAATCTGCAGAGAAACAAATCACGCAATCAAAAACCGCTGTAGAATCATTGCGCAAGGGCTTTTATTGGCGCTCATCAGCGCTACACGCAGAGATTCAAAAAACCATTTCAACATCAACTAAAGCGTTTACCTCTTTAGGAGAAATCAACGCTGAGCAACTGGAAGAATTGGTTTCTGCTGTTATCATCAGGGCGCCTGAAAGCGATCCCGTAATTTTGCTGGAAGTGTTGGAAGACCTTCGTGAATTTCTCGAATCTTCGCCCCACGCGAGTATGGTTCAAAAACTCAGGACTGATTCAGAAATTGCTAATCTGCTTGGCACACTTGAAAGGCATGATGATCGCATCAGCGTTATAAAATCGCAGATCGATTATTTTTCGACTGCCACTACGCTTGATAAAATCCAGATGAAATTAGCGATCGCACTTGCCCATGCGGAAGGTTTCGATTTAAGCAATTCCCTAGAAACTTACCTGCAGTGCATTAGGGAACTTGATTCACTTGCAGACCCCGAACTATCCTTTCAAGCAATGTTTCAATTCAGTATGCTTCTTGATCAAGTACAAAAGTATCAAGAAGCTCTTCATTGGCTAAGGCTTGCCACGGAACAAGCGTTTAAAACAGATGATCTTGTTGGCACACTAAGGGCAAAGGGCATTACTGGTATTGTGTATTTGCATCAAGGAAAATCAGATCAGGCATTGCCCTATTTACGAGAAGCGCTGGAACGGCTTTCGCCTAGTGACCCGTATGCCGCCAATGTAATGAAGCATTGGGAAAGTTTTCAAGCAGGGCAGAAATGCAACTGCTTCAACACGGTTGAAATCAACAGGAATAAAGTTCGCAAGCAGATCATGAGTAAATCGCCACGGGGTTATTTACGAAATGTACAGATCACAAACGAAAACGACACTTGGAAAATCGATTTTGATTTTGCAAGATTTCCATCTGCAGAAATGCTCAGAAAAATTCAAACACTCAGCCAGGAAGCTAAAGAAAAATATTTGGATTAAGAAAGACTAGCGAATCCCTTGACCTACAGACTGTGGTGCGCCCAAGCTGATTCCGCCTTGGGATTGCTGGGGTTGGGTGTAATACTGCTGAGGCTGGTTATAAGTTGCGGAAGGTGTTGCGGGCCGAATCGAAGGGTTGGAATAATCTTCAGATGCAGGGTGGTTCGGTGAGGCACCTCGATATACTGGCATGGGTGCTTCCAAAACAGGCTGACTCGGTGGATATGTTTGTCGGGTTACTGCTAAGCTTTGAATGGTGGAAGCCTCGTTGCCTCTGGGGCCATTAGAAGCAAGTAATCCTGGCGCCTGGCCTGGCCGATTGTTTCGAAGGTAAGCAATCCAGCGTTCTTCCAGTTCTTCAATGCTATTAAATCGGTAATAAGCCTTAACTGCATTATCCCAACCGTAGTTCATTGCGTAAGCAACAAAAGCAAGAAAAGTTGGTCGCCCGCCAAGAGAAACAAGGTATTCGCTTACGGAAAAACCTTCAGCATAAAGGACCATCACATCATTTGGGTATTTGGTCATGGTGAACAATCTTCGTAAAGGGATTTTTCTGCCGGGAGTGGAAAGAATATCCCTAGTCATGGAATCATGTCGCTGTTTTTCGAGATCGTCTTCCGAAAGAACACAACCACCTTCATCAGCCCAACGAGGTACGGGAGTGCGGAAATAATAAGCAAAAACGGTGTGAGTAATTTCGTGCGGTAGAACGCTGACCAAGATTCGATCGAGTGGCCCTTCAACTTGCATTTCCTGGCTTAAAACCTGACCTTGATCAAACGCAAAGGAAGTTGCACCACCAGCGCCATTTAAAGAAATAAGCACCTTTACAGGGCAAGGCTCTGGCCAAGGGGTCATTTCCCTACCTAGCCATTCCATTGCCTTTTGCTTTCGGTAATATTCAGCGTATTGCCCAACTTGCTGGGCAATCTGGGGGTTTGGGGCATTTATGATAAAGTTTTGAGTCCGATAGGATGCGCCCATGGATAGAAACGAAAGCAAAATCAGAATCAAACCGTGTTTTGCTTTCATGTAATTTAAACCTCGTTTTTGCATCCATTCCTTACATCGCAAGGATGAACGCAAAAATGAAGCCAAGTCGCATATAAATGTTTATCTATGTTTCAATTCAAGCTTAAATGCCATCATGATCACTGTTT
>CAXNFS010000126.1:0-8560 GCA_964201235.1 Gemmataceae bacterium
AAGATCTTTGCCATCGAAAAGAATAATGGCATCGGAAGGTGCAGCGGTGGCACTTCCAGGAGTCACAACCTTGGGTTCGGGCCATTCAATGCCGCTTTTAAATTCTTTTTGGGCCAAAGCCACCGAACTCGAAAGCAAGGTGACCATCAACGAAGCCGCTATTGGCTTGATGACACAACGGGATAAAAATCTCATGCTTAATCCTCAAAATAAAAGAGAAAGAAATCACGACCAGAAAAGTGATTCTAAGGGGATAGCGTAAAAGATACAAAAGTTTTTTAGCAAATGGTGAATCTACTTCCGGGCAGCCTTTTAATGATGCGTTTCATTTCCATCCCCAACAACTTCCCTGCAACAACCCCTGCGTTTTGCCCGCTTGTGCGAATAAGTTCATCCATATTACATACGCTATTTGCCAAAGCCTGCCAAATCTTCGTTTCTGCTTCATCGAGATTTTCAGGTACCGATGGCGGAGCTACCTCAGCCGAGATGCCGGGCAATAGCTTCTGGGTAAATGATGGAGCCCAATCTTTTAACTCTTGCAAAACATCATCTACATCCCGAATTAAAATTGCACCTTTTCTTATTAAGGAATTGGTGCCACCGCTGGCAGACGATTCAACATTTCCAGGCACGGCAAGCACAGGCCTGCCTTGTTCAGAAGCATGAACTGCCGTCACCAAGGCTCCACTTTTTTCCGCAGCCTCCACAAGAATAATTGCTTTACTCATTCCACTAATAATGCGATTGCGCGCTGGAAACATCCCCGGAAGTGGCGCTTGCAAAACGGTGGCCTCGGAAACAATAGCCCCTGCTTTAATGATTTCCAAAGCAAGCCCAGCGTGCTCCGGCGGGTAAATCTTCGATAGCCCACCTGCCAGCACTGCTATTGTTCTACCCCCTGCTTCCAAAGCCCCGCGATGCGCTTCACCATCAATGCCCCGCGCCAACCCACTCACAATGGTATACCCTGCCATTGCCAACCCTTTGGCCAATCGCCTTGCCATCTTTTTACCATACTCGGTACATGATCTCGAGCCTACAATCGCAACAGCTTTTCCATCCCCGGGCAAGATCTCACCTTTCAAATAAAGGACTGAAGGTGGGTCCCAGATTGTTTTCAGCGACTCCGGATAATCAGGCTTATTCATCAACAGTGCCTTGATACCATGGGCACACATCGAGGCAAGCTCTTGATCGGGATTATACTTTTTGAATGAATCGTAAAGCTTGGTTGCGGTGGTAAAACCAAGATGAGGAATCTCTGATAGTGCTTGCACACTTGCACAAATAACTGCTTCGGGCGTAATAAACTTTTCTATTAATGCTTTAGTAAGTCTGGGCCCGAGGCCGGGCACCAAGTTTAATAATAGCCAAGGTTTTAATTCTTCGTCAGAGGGTTCATACATGGGCGTTGCCGAACCTTTCAGATTAGTGGTGACAAAACTCCTTTAACATTCTCTTCTGTAACATCATCAAACAAAGCAACTGCACCAAGCTTAGTTGCGAGAATGAATCGTAGACTGCCTCGGACCGATTTTTTATCGTTCCTCATCACTTCTAAAAGTGCGGCAGATGATAACTCTGGTGGTTCAGTGGGCAGTTTAAAAGCTTTCAGCAAAGCCACCATCCTGTTTGCTGTATCTAAATCAATCAAACCACGCTTAAGCGAAACTTTATTAGCACACACCATACCTGCAGCAACCGCTTCACCATGCAACCATGAGCCATACCCGCCGATAGTTTCGAAGGCATGGGCAAAGGTATGGCCGAAGTTAAGGCTCGCCCTTAGGCCAGTTTCTTCCCTTTCATCCTGCGAAACAACTTCCGCCTTGCATTCGCATGATCGCCTGATGATATACATCAACAACTCTGGTTTACGTGCAAGAATGCCTGCAGCGTTCGCTTCGAGAAAGGCAAACAATTCTGCATCCATTATCATTCCGTACTTCACGATTTCTGCAAGCCCGCTACGATATTCGCGATCGGGTAGCGATCTTAAAACATCAATGTCGATAGCTACACCAGCAGGTTGATGAAATGCCCCGATAAGGTTTTTCCCCTTGGGATGATTAATACCGGTTTTCCCGCCTACGGAACTATCCACCATCGAAAGCAGAGTTGTGGGCACCATAAAAAGATTAAGGCCTCGGTTAAAAGTAGCAGCCACAAAACCGGCCAAATCGCCTACCACGCCGCCCCCCAAAGCAAGCACCATCGTCTTTCGATCAGCATGGGAATTCACAAGTTGATCAAAAAGTTTGGAAGCACTTTCAAGGCACTTTTGATTTTCCCCGGAGGGAAGAACAGCAATAGTCACATTTATGTTTTGGTTTTGAAAACCCTTCGCAACAAGGGAAGCATCCGCTTGCACATGTTCATCGCAAACCACAAAAAGAGAAGTCGCCTGGGCAACATTCGGGAATAGCGAAGGCAAATTGGTAAGTATGCCCTGCCCGATCAGAATATCATAACTTCTGACTCCGAGGTTGACCCGAACTTTCTCAATTGCGTGATTTGGATTTTGTGTCAATGTTCTTCTCGTCTAGGGAATAGCAATTCAATATGCTTCTAATTTACTAAGCTTCAGGGGCGCAGCAACTTATTTACACCCAAGAACTAGATTTCAGGCTAGAATAAGTTCTGATTAAAATTCCTTAGGTGCCCACTGATGTTACGAGAAGAACAGCTTGATTTAAGGCGACAACGGGCTGCACAGTCGCTTTTTCGCATTGAAAACCTTGGTAGAAACAAGGTTTTCAGTGATTATCGTGTAATCAATAATCCCAAAAATACAGCTTACAGAGTCAGCATCCGGGGGTTTAACACCGGAGAGAACTTCTGCGAATGCCCTGACTTTAAAACTAATACCCTTGGATCCTGCAAGCACATTGAAGCGGTTCTTGATGTACTGCAAAAAAATGCACAAGGTTTACCGAAGCGAAAACACGCCCAAGTCACCCGGCCTGAAATCATCGTCCGGTACGATACAAAACTTCGCCTCGCAATTCTCCTCCCACACCGCCCTTCACCTGCATTGCTTGCACTTGGTCAAACCTATTTCGACTCCAATGGCGATATAAAGCCAGATGCAGATCTTGCAGAACTAATGAGGCAGGTTGAAAAAAACCCGGAAGAAATTACCGTTTATTCAGATGCGTTAGATTTTATCAACGATGAGCTTGAATCTCACAAAATGGCTCTTAGGGAAAATGAGTTGCGCACTCTTTACGCCAATGATCAATGGCACCCCAAGCTACTGCAAACCGAACTACTACCTTATCAGGTGGAAGGCGCATTATTTCTTGCGCATCGATCCAGGTGTATTCTGGCAGATGACATGGGGTTGGGAAAAACGATTCAAGCGATGGCAGCAGTTGAATTAATGGCACGGGAACGCAATTTAGAACGCGTTTTGGTAGTAACCCCAGCTTCACTAAAATTCCAATGGGTCGAGGAAATCAGAAAATTCACTTCTAGGCAGGTACAGGTAATTGATGGTTCTGAAAAGGAAAGGGAAAATGCATATAGCACCCCAACTTTTTACCGCATTGTAAACTACGATATTGTGAAAAATGACCTTCTTAAACTTAATGCATGGGAACCCGACCTCGTAATTTTGGATGAGGCACAAAGAATTAAGAACTGGGAGGCTGAAACCACCCGGGAAGTAAAAAAACTAAAAAGCAAATTTGCCTTTGTTCTTACTGGTACACCCCTCGAAAACCGCCTTGAAGAACTTTACAGCATTGTTGAATTTGTGGACGCTCGCAGACTTGGACCCGCGTTTCAATTCCTTGAGGATCATCGCATAATTGATACTGCGGGTAAAACAACTGGATACCGCAATTTGGATCAGGTTCGGGAAAAGCTAAAGCCTATTTTACTTCGAAGATCCCGTGACAAAATTCTTCAGGATCTGCCTGAAAAAATTGATACCCCCATCCATCTCGAATTATCAACAACCCAACAAAAATTGCATGCCGAAGCTATGGAGCAATTAGCAAAACTTGTTGCAAGAAAAAATCTTACCCAAATAGACCGCACCCGCTTGTTGAAAATTCTGGCGCGATTAAGGCTGATTTGCAACTGCGCATCCTTGGCAGATGATAAAACCAGCCCAATGGACTCGCCTAAAATAATTGAACTTATAATCCGCGTAAAAGACCTGATCCTATCCGGCACAAAAAAGATTGTGGTTTTTTGTGAATCAAAAGAGTTTCTCATTTCTATCGAAAGCATGCTCAAGAAAAACTCACTAGGCTATGTTTTTTTACACGGGCAACTGCCTGGGGTTTCTAGGGCGAATATTGTCAAACAATTCAGAGACGACCCTAATATTATGATTTTCCTGAGCACCGATGCAGGTAGCACAGGATTGAACCTGCAGTTTGCAGACACCCTTTTTAATTTAGACATCCCTTGGAACCCTGCGGTTTTAAAACAACGCATGGCGCGAATCCACCGCATGGGGCAAAAAAAACCCGTGCAATCCTTCCAATTCATCATGCAAGCAAGTATCGAAGAGAAAGTTTTAATATCTCTTCAAAAGAAAAACCAATTATTCGAAAATCTATTTGGTAAAACCGAGGACGAAATCGAATTAAGTTCCAGCCTCGGGCAAGAATTCCTGGATCAGGCCAAAATCTGGACTCACCCTCAAGAACCACAGGCCAACCCCATCCCGCTTAACTCTACAGACCTTATTGCTACTGCCATCCCATTTTTTGAAGCCTTTATTGACTGTTTAAAGACGCCCGAAGGTAACCGGGCACTGGATTCTGTGCCCGAACCCTTAAAAGCTCATTTTTTCTCTCTCTGTAAACAAATATCTGACCAAAACATAAGACACAAGTAATTACTGAATATATACTTACAAAAAATCCATGAGTCTCAAAAAATATCTTAAAAAAACGAATACTTTTGCGAAACATAGCACCAAAAATAGGGTTTAATAACTATACTTACCGTAAATCCTGCCGTGTATTTTGCAATAGGATGTATTATGTTAAACCAAAAATCAATAGCCTCAAAGTTACTAGTACTTGCCTTAGGCTTCGCAATTATTGAAATTGCAGATGCAGCTACCCCAGATGAAAAAGACACCAAGCCCCAAAGCAAGCAAGAGAAGAGGCAGGAAAAGAAGCTTGCCAAAACCTCAGCCAATCCTCTTGCAGCCAAACCTTTGCTTACTAGCAAGGTTTTATCTGCCATGATTGATGCTGAAATTAGCAAAAAAATCAAAGAAGAAAAGGTTACCCCTTCCGCAAAAAGTACCGATGCTGAATTTCAAAGGCGTGCTTACCTAGACATCATTGGCAGAATTCCCACCTCGGTTGAAACTAGGGCCTTCCTTGAAAACACCACCCCTGACAAAAGAGTAAAATTGGTTGACGATTTGCTTGCAGATGATGAGTTTGGCAAGCATATGGCAGATATTTGGCAAGCGCTTCTCCTACCCAGAATTTCCGATAACCGCAGGGTCCAAACCGAACCCCTGACCCTTTGGCTTGAAAAACATTTCAATGTGAACACCGGGTGGGATCAAATAACCAAGGAGTTGTTAACCTCCACCGGACCCCAAGATGAAAATGGCTCAATCACCTATTTCATCTCCAATGCTTCTGTCGATAAAATGACTGACTCCGTCAGTAAGCTATTTCTCGGAGTACAACTCCAATGTGCTCAATGCCACAACCATCCTTTCGTTGATTGGAAGCAAAACGATTATTGGGGTTTGGCAGCATTCTTCATGAAAGTTCAAGCCAAGCCACCAGGTGGAAAAGACACATCCTCCCCTACGGTTACCGAGGGCAAAGGGCTTAACAAGAATAAAAAGACCCTACCCGAAGCTGCAAAGTTTGTTCCTGCAAAGTTTCTGGCATCTGGCGAAGCAACCCTAAACACTGCTGAACCTTACAGACCCGTACTTGCAAACTGGTTGACCTCTAAAACCAATCCATTCTTCAGTAAAGCAATGGTAAATCGAGTATGGGCCCAATATTTCGGCAAAGGCCTAGTTGACCCCGTGGATGACATGCATGATGGAAATCCTGCAACACACCCCGAACTTTTAGAAACCTTGGCAACCCAGTTTTCTGCATCAAACTTTGATCTTAAATTCTTAATCCGTTCGATCTGCAATAGCGAAACTTATCAAAGAAGCAGCAAGCCCAATGCTTCGAACAAAGAAACAGATATTGCATTGCTGGCACGCATGCCGATCAAAAACATGACTCCTGAACAGTTGTTCGATAGCTTGGCAACCGTGCTCGGCGCAGCAAGCAAGGCAGATCAAAAATTGGATAAGGTCAAAGCTGGTAAGAACCTTCCAAAGGGTGCAAGAGCACAGTTTGTAACCTTTTTCCAACCCGAAGAAGGAACCTCTGCACTTAGTTACGAAACAGGCATTCCACAGATTCTCCGCCTCATGAATTCACCACAAATGAACTCCGCAGTCATCATTCAAAGGCTGGTTGATAAAAATGCAGATACTAAAACTTCCATCGAAAAAGTTTACCTTTCGGTGCTTAATCGCATGCCTACCGATGAAGAAGCATCGCGTATGACCAACTTCCTTTCCCAAGCCACTGACAAAAACAAGGGGCTGGGAGATATGCTTTGGGTTTTACTAAACACGAGTGAATTCACTCTTAACCACTAAAAGTTACTCTTAACAGTTACCCTGTTACTTTTTCAAGGATGCTAATATGAATAATGAAATGATGGGCGGATTACACCGCAGAGACTTTATGAAACTCGGCGCCATGGGTGTTGGTGGCGTCTCTGCCTCTGGCTGGATGAATGTTCTTGCAGGCCACGCTGCTGAAACTCAAGCAAAGCACAAATCTTGCATTCTTTTGTATATGAGCGGTGGCCCAAGCCATAAAGATACCTTCGATCTTAAGCCCGATTCAGATGGCGCAGGGGAATTCAAGCCCATTGCAACCAATGTTAGTGGAATTCAAATCAGCGAGCACTTCCCCAAATTTGCCAAATGGATGCACAAATCCGCCCTCCTCCGCGGGATGAGCACTGGTGAAGGCGCCCATACTAGAGCCTCTTATTTCCTTCATACAGGCTACAAAGAAGGTCAAGGCGGCTTGACATACCCTAGCCTTGGTGCAATCGCTTCCATGGAAACAGGCAACCCACTTTTACCTATCCCTAACTTTGTCACCATCAACGGTGGCAGATCTTATGGTTCCGGTTACCTTGGTTCCAAACACCAACCACTCAACATCGCAGATGCTAGCAAAGGTGTTGCTAATCTTGGTGCTCTAGTTGGTGATAACCAATTCAATTCCAGAGTATCACTCTTGAATGAAATGGAAAAAGCCTTCCTCAAAGATTATTCATCCGAAGCAGGGGCAGCTCATCAGACCACCTACCAACGCGCTGTAACCATGATGAAGTCAGCCCAAGCTAAGGCTTTCGACATCAGTGGCGAACCCGCTAACCTTCGTTCCGAATACGGTTCAGGCAAGTTTGGTGAAGGTTGCCTTCTTGCTCGAAGACTTGTTGAAACCGGTGTTCGTTTCGTTGAAGTCAACCTTGGTGGTTGGGATACACACGAGAACAATTTCGAACGCGTTAAAACTCTTTCTGCTCAAGTAGATGCGGGTATGTCTACCTTGATTAGTGATCTTAACCAACGCGGTTTGCTTGATAGCACCCTTATCGTTTGGATGGGTGATTTCGGTAGAACACCTAAAATCAACCAACGCGGTACCAAACCAGGCCGTGATCATTATCCAAAAGCTTGGACTAGCGTCATGGTTGGTGGTGGTATTAAGGGTGGCCAAGTCATTGGCAAGACCGACAAACAAGGCGCAACTGTCGAAGAACGCCCTATCAATACAATTGATTTTATGTCCACTGCTTGCAGTGTTCTTGGAATCGATTACACGAAGCAAGTTCAAACACCAATTGGAAGACCTATCCGCATTGTTGAAAAGGGTGCAAACCCAATCAAGGAATTGCTGGCTTAAGACTTCCATCTCAACCTTAAAGGGAGGGCTCAAATGCCCTCCCTTTTTTATTTAACTTCGATCATAGACTTCTTGCCAAACACTGGCCGAAAACAAGTATAAAAGATTATACAAAGAATCCCATTAATCACTGCTGCTACTTGAAACGCCAGCACTAATTCCTCGCGCATGTTCGAGGCATTCTGACTGCTCGAACGCAACAACCCAACCATAATGTGCCCCAAAACCAAACCTATCCCTTGCACAAAGGTAAGAAGCGATTGAGCACTAGCTTTTAGATCGCCCTTCGCCTGCATATTTACATACACCTGACCGGTTACCAAAAAACAAGTAACACTCAACCCATTCAATGCAAGGGAGGGAACCACTAGTTCCACAGGTCGACCAACTGAAAGAACATATAGGGCAATAGTCCAGCAGATTAGACCAAATATCATGCTGCCCCTTAACCCAAATCTAAGCAGAAACATGGGCAGTAAAAAAAGGGATATCACTTCTGAAACCTGCGATATGGTTAGCGTAGGGCTAAGCCAAGGCTGAACAATTCCCAAATATTCCAAAAGCAATGG